>JAJRYE010000036.1 GCA_024275895.1 Alphaproteobacteria bacterium
ATCTTTGATCGTGCGGTCTGCAGCGCCCTGATGGCGTTCGGTCTTCTGTCTCATCGTTCACTCCTCAATGGTGACGATGGGCCAAAACCCCTCCCTTAAGCAAATCCCTCATGCTGTCCCATGAGTGCTGACGCCGGACAGTCGCGCTGAGAAGGGCTCTGCTATCGCCGCTATCAATCTTGCCAAAAGATACATGGACGGCGACGGTGTCCCAAAAGACTACGTCGAGGCTCTGAAATGGTACCGCAAGGCGGCGGAGAAGGGTCACGCCCGCGCGATGTTCAATTTGGGATTCCTTTTGGAGACAGGCCCGGGCGTCGTGCGAAACGAGGCGGAGGCGGTTAAATGGTATCGCAAGGCTGAAGCCAAGGGAGAGGAAGACGCCACAACGCGGCTGAAACTTCTGGGTGCCGGTCAAGGGAGTGTCAGGCGGGGCACCACCAAATCCTCAGGCGCAAGTGCCTTAGGTGATTTGAAGTCGCTTCAAGACTTCTAGAGTGCTTCATGTTTTGATGGAATCAAACCTGCGATCCGACTTTTTGTTTTTGCGTATCATTTTTCGATAACCGGTTCCCATCCCCGCCTTCGCGGGGACAGGCTTATCGGTGATACGCATTAAAAATCCTCGAGGTCGGGCAACTTTTCAAGCTCAACGGAACCGGCGCTTTCGCTTGATCTTCGCGCCGGAGCGGCAGCAGCGGGGGGTGGCGGTGGAGCCGGTGCCACTGCGTTGTGGTTCCCGTATCTCATTTCCCTGAGCACAAGAATGCGATCGTCATAATAGACTTCCAGACAGCCCAATGTGGTGCAGGAATTTCGGCTTCTCAACCAGTCTCTCTGCCCCGTTCTCAATCGGGCGTTTTTTCGGCCGCCCAGAGATTTATACAAAGCGTTCAATTCTCGGTCCTTGTCGATCAGGCCCCGATCGCCGCAGATCGCCCGCTCAACATTGGTGAGCCTGCTGCCGTTGTTACACCATTGTGCAGCGGCGGGCGGGGCCGTGATGCCCGTAACCATCCCCGTGCCCAGGGCAATCAGGAGATATCGCCGCCACGGAATATGTATCGACAGATTTTGAACGGCACGCCCGGCCAGGAGGATGATCTTCTCGTCAATTGGCATGGTTGATATTCCCTTCAGCAACAAACTTCCAATGACCTCAACTTCCCTACTGACTTACCTTACACGAACGCATTTCGCGCTGGGAATTGGCCGCGCCGTGTAGATGGTGGATGTTGAACCGGGTCCACCGAGTAGCGAGCCATCGGGGTTGAAAATTGTGCACTTATAGCGTGCGCCGCCGCCACCGCCTTGCTGTCCTCCACCTCGGGGATAGCAAAGTGTACCGCGCAGGACATAGCCGCCCGGACAGGTTTTGACGGTGCGGGAGCGGCATTGACCGTTACTCCAGTATTGACCGGCGTCGCACGAGAAGCAGTTATAGGTGCCGTTCCTGTTCATCCTCGTATAGGCATACACCTTGCCCTGGGCGCTGATTTGCCGACGGCAATTTGCGCGGGCCTCCGCGGTGCGTTGATCGCGGTTCTGTGTACAGGTAAACGCCCCAACTCGGGAAACTTTGCCCGCGTGCCAGCCTGAACCGGGATTGTTTTTATTGCACCATCTGTTCGCTGTCCGTTGCGTCGGCAGGCAATAATATTTCCCCCCCGCATCGACATTGCCCGGATAATACCCCTTGCCCCCTTTTCTGAGACAATATGCCTGGCGTTCCGCCAGCGAACCCGCCCCGCTCCGGCATGCTTTCATGCCGGCCGTGGCGCGCCCGGATGCCTTGCCATACCAAGGGTGCTTTTTACCATTGTAGCGGGTTTTCAGCGCTTGCAACTTATCGATGTCGCATGCCGAGACCGCCTGGCGGAGGCGTTGGTTTTCCGCCCGCAAGACAGCGATATTTGCAAGGCCCTTGCCTGTCCGTGTCTTCAATTCGGGGCAGAGTTTGGACTTGGCCGGCGTCAGATCCCTATCCAGACTGCGCAACCGGCGCTCCGCCCGGTTCAACCGGTTGCCGCGAAAATCGGCGCGGGCGGCATTCAACCTTGTGCGGGCCGCCTTGCAGAATTCGCGCGCCGCAACGGTCCGGTCGTTCTTCCGGCATTTCGGCAGAGCAGTGTTGATTCTGGCGATTGAGCGGCGGAAGAACAGGTGCTTGCGGCCCTGATAGACAGCAAGAATTTTCTGCAACTCGGCCCCGTCGCACGACGAGATCGCCCGGTTCACGCGGGCCAGCTGCGCTTCGAGCGTGGCTATTTTATCCTGCCCTTTACGGATACGTTCCTCCAGTTCCGTACATCGCGGAACCGAACGGGCTTTTTCCAGAGTGGCCTGCGCGCTACCCAGATGACGCCGGGCCAGGGCCAGCCTGTTTGCCTTATAGGCAGTCAGGCCGGATTCAAAAGCGCTCACAACACGCTGACACTGTTTCTCGGCATCATTGTCTTCGGCGACGACGGATTTGCATTCCTTGCGCTTGTTCTGCAACTGCTTCACGGCAGCCTTGAAGAATGGATGGGATGGGCGTTGGTATCTTACAATCAGGCGGTCAATCTCCTCGCGGTCACAGCGCGATAAAACACCGGCCAGGCGTGCCGCTTCCTTTCTAAGTGCCGTGATTTTCTCAAGTCCATCGCGCGCCCTCCTGGTCAGATCGGTGCAATCGCCAGGTCCTGTTTCCTGTGAAGCCCTGATGGCCCGGTTCAGAATTTTCTCCGCTTCATCAAGCCTGTTGCCCCAGTATAAACGACGACTCCGTTCGAGGAGGCTGGCGGCCTCTTTTGCCCGCTCCAGTTTTGGCAGCTCAAGGTCCAGCAGCCGGTGTCGTTTTGGATCGGCCCGCAGTTCCGCAATCACGGAATTCAGACCGGCAAGCTGGCACGCCTGCCTGATATTCCGAACCCTGCCAATCAAAGCTTCCGTTTGGCTGATGGTTCTGCGTAACCCGCCGATGCGGCTGCGAACCTGCGGGCATGGCTTGAACTTACGGACCTGATCAAGCGTTAACTCGGCGTTGAGCAGTGCTGAGCGGGCCGCAGGGAAATCTCCATTTTTATAGGCGCCATCGGCCTGGCCGATTATTCGCCTTGCGGCGTTACAGGCGATCTCGACAGCCCTGGCGGCAGTTTCACGCTTCTTTTCTTCATCTTCCTTTTTAGGATCAATACCCTTGTTGCGAAGGATCGCACTTCTCAGTTCTTCGATAACTCTATGAGCCAGCGCGATCTGCTGTCTGGCCTGTTCGCTCTGCTCGCGGCTCAGCGGATCAATAATCGTATTTTTACGCCGTGCGAGGGCATCGCTCAACTGGCTCACCAGCCACTCGGAAAATGGAGTGAATTTGCTCCCGCGACTATCATATTCGAGCAGCAGAGCTTTGATATCCGCCGCCTCGAGACGATATTTTCCAAAAGTCGCCGCGGTTCCCCTGATCGGGATCAATGTTGCGAAGAAATTCCGAGAAAAACTGACCGATATATTCTCGTTTTCCGGCGCGCGCGCTGCCGCCTTGCAGTCAAAATTGCCTCCCAGGGCAATCAACGAAACCTGGTCCGCGGCGTCTGCGGCCCCTAAGGTTCTTTTCATGATCCGGTAGCGCAGATAGGTGCAGTCAAGCACCTCGTTATTGATCTCAACCCCAAACCGGCGAACCAGATCGGCCCAGTCCTTTACACCCTGGATATAAAGATCAATGGGAGAAATTCCGAAGCGCGTGGCGAGGCGGTTGCCCGGTATGACTTCACCGATCAGCGTTTTCCAGAATTTCTCACCCTTGGCTATCAACGCGTTATATTTAGATTGCCCGTATTCTTCGAGTGCTTCGCGGATGGCGGCTCTAGCGGCAACCTGGTCTGTATCGAGCGCCGCTTTGATCAGCTTTTTCGTCAGCTTGTCATTGTCCTCAACCAGCTTGAGGACAAAAACGATCTTGCTGTCCGCCCCAAAGCGGTTTCTTATTTTCGCTCGAAGATCATTCGCTGTCTTGTTCGCAATGGTGCCTGCAATACCCTGATAATCGCCCTCGTTGAGGGCCTGCCACATGGCAACTGCGTTCTGGCTGTTGTTGATGTATTTTTTCAGCAGATCATATTCGTCCTGATCGAGATAACCGCGACTGACGATGAGACCGGGAAGGCGTTCTTTTACCTCGCGCGACACAATATCCCATTCCGTCGCATCGAGTTTTTCGGCAAGCGCCTTGAAATCCGACACTGTGGCGGCAAAGGCGTTGCTAAAAGCAACACTGATAAGAAAAAAAGAAGTTATTGCTATTCTTAGATTATTTAAGGCCATGCGGTCTTCCTCGGCAATTTCTCCGTTTTATTATGAACTATCAACTTTTTAAACCAGCGCGCCAATTAAGGTTATTGTCGCCAACCCAAGTATACAGCTAAGGCATGGTGCCGATACAATTTCAAGGGCGCAGGAATGGAATGCCCGCTTGTCGCACACATCAGCCATGGCAGTTAAGGCGGAGCATGTCTGCTCCGCCTCAGTTTTCAGATCTCAATTTGTTCTGCAATGGCCAGCGCGTCCTCGACTTCAACACCCAGATATCGAACAGTGCTTTCGATCTTAGTAAGATCGAGTAGAATCTGGACGGCCCGCAGATTACCGGCTCTTCGATATATATAGAAGTGGCCTTGGTTCGGCGCAGCCACTGCCTTAGGTCACAGACTCATAAGTACTAAGCCAAATCCGCATTGATGCGAGTTGGATTGAGGCGAGGAAATTGTCGTCTCGTTTGTCGTATCGGGTTGCGATGGCGCGGAAGTGTTTGAGTTTGTTGAAGAACCGCTCCACGGCGTTGCGCGGTCGGTAAACCCAT
>JAJRYE010000037.1 GCA_024275895.1 Alphaproteobacteria bacterium
GCCGGTATTCTGGCGCGCGGGCATCACTATGCGGTTGCTCTTGACGGGCCTCAGGCGCTGGCGTCCACGATCAGGGAAGTGAGCGCTCCGGGCGATCTGGTAATCTGCCTTGGCGCTGGTTCAATCAGTGCCTGGGCCTATGCTTTGCCGGGCGAGTTGGAGCGGCTGGAGGAGGCGGGGTGAGCCCATCCACACTCATAGATACCCTGCCTGCGGTGCGCGGACGTCTTGAGGCAGAGGCACCGCTGGCGCCGCTGAGCTGGCTTCGGGTTGGTGGTCCGGCCGAGGTGCTCTTTACCCCGGCGGATGAGGATGATCTGGCGCGGTTTCTTGCCGATTTGCCCGAAGGCGTGCCGCTCACCATATTGGGTCTGGCCTCCAACACCTTGATCCGAGATGGCGGCGTACCGGGGGTTGTGGTGCGGCTGGGGCGCGGTTTTGGCAATATTTCAGTTGAAGATGAGTGCACGATACGCGCCGGGGCGGCGGTGCCGGACCGCAATCTGGCCCAGGCGGCGGCAAAGGCGGGGATTGCCGGTTTTGCGTTTTACCGCGGTATCCCGGGCTGTGTGGGCGGTGCCCTGCGGATGAATGCGGGCGCCCATGGCGGCGAGACAGGGGATTTGCTGCTTGAAGTGGCCGCCCTGGACCGGCGCGGGCGGCGGTATGTCCTTGGGCCTGGGGATATGAAATACGCCTACCGGCATTGCGGCGCGCCGGAAGATCTGATTTTTACCGAAGCCCTGTTGCAGGGCGAGCCGGGCAATAGCGCCGATATTGCCGCTGAAATGGCAAAGGTCATGGAGGTGCGCGAGGCCTCGCAGCCGGTAAGGGAACGCACCGGGGGCAGTACGTTTAAAAACCCGCCCGGACACAGCGCCTGGAAGCTTATCGACGCCGCCGGTTGCCGCGGCTTGCGGGTTGGCGGGGCGTATATGTCTGAAAAACATTGCAATTTTCTCATTAATGACGGGGAGGCGAGCGCCGGCGATATTGAAGAGCTGGGTGAGCTGGTACGCCGCCGCGTGAAAGAGGCAAGCGGTATCGAACTCAACTGGGAAGTGCGCCGTATCGGCATTCCCAAGGCTTGAAAGGGGAAAAACTCATGGTGAACAACAAGCATATCGCGGTTCTTATGGGGGGATGGTCGGCGGAACGGGAGGTCTCGCTTGATTCAGGCAGGGCCTGTGCTCTGGCCTTGCGCAGCCAGGGTTATGAAGTCACTGAAATTGACGTAACCCCGGGTATTGCGCAGGATCTGGAGCGTTTGCGGCCCGATGTCGTCTTTAACGCCCTGCATGGCCGCTGGGGCGAGGATGGCTGCATTCAGGGGGTATTTGAGCTGTTGCGTATTCCCTACACTCATTCGGGCGTTCTGGCCTCGGCGCTGGCCATGGACAAGGTGAAGGCCAAGCGGATGTTCAAGATTGCCGGAATTCCGGTCGCCGAAGGGATTGTCGCCAACCGGTTTGACGCCGTAAACCGGCATGTCATGAAGCCGCCTTACGTGATCAAACCGATCGCCGAAGGCTCCAGCGTCGGGATTTATCTGGTGATGGATGAGGACGCGCCGCCGCCGCCGGTTTTAAAAGCGGAGAACTGGCCGGGGCCGGATGAAATCCTGATCGAACGCTATGTCCATGGCAAGGAATTGACCTGCGCCGTGATGGGGGATGTGGCGCTTGGTGTGACCGAGATCATACCCGTGGGCAATAATTTTTACGATTATGACGCAAAATATAGCAAAGGTGGCTCAACTCATGTCATTCCTGCGGAAATTTCATCAAATATTTACCAGCGTATACAGAAATTAACATTGAAAGCGCATCGTGCGCTGGGTTGCCGGGGGGTGAGTCGGGCCGATTTCAGGTTTGATGATCGTTTCGGCAATGATGGTGAACTGGTGTGTCTGGAGATCAACACCCAGCCCGGCATGACGCAAACCTCGCTGGTGCCGGAACTGGTTGAAGATTCAGGATACACATTTGCACAGCTGGTAAGCTGGATGGTGGAGGACGCTTCTTGCGGGCGTTGAGAATATTCAAGACGAAGCCGAAAGCGGCGCGCAAACGGGCTAAATCCCCGCCGCCTAAACCGCGCGGCCTGTGGCGCCGGCTGATTGACGACGTGGCGGTCGGCAGGGTTTCGATGAGCCCGGCGACTTTTTCGGCTGTGGCCTTCTTGTGCCTTGTTATCATTTACGGAATTTTTGCCGGTGGCTATGTGCGCGAGAGCGCCAGTGCCGCTTTGCGTCTAGCGGACGGTTATGTCCGCGATGCCGGTTTTGCGGTTCGTGAAATCAAGGTCGAGGGGCAAAAGAACGCTGAGCGCGAAGTTGTTCTCCTGGCGCTTGGTTTGCGCGGGGATGCCTCTATTTTTGCCTTCGATCTTGTGGCCGCCAGAGCGCGCATTGAATCTTTAAGCTGGGTGCGCTCGGCGCGGGTTTCGCGCCTTCTGCCCGATACGATCAGGGTCGAAATCACCGAGCGTAAACCGCTGGCGATCTGGCAAAGGGGCGGGCGTTTGTCGGTGATTGATGAAAACGGCACCCCCTTGTCGGACAGCAAGGTCGCTGATTTTGCTGCATTACCGCTGATTGTCGGCTTTGGCGGTGCGGTTCAGTCGCGCGCCCTGCTGGAAGAACTCGATAAATGGCCAACCATCAAGGCGCGGATGCGGGCGGCTGTACGGGTGTCGATGCGGCGCTGGAACATAAAACTGCGCAACAACATCGATATACGCCTGCCGGAATCGGGTATCGATGCGGCTTTGGCGGAACTGGTGAAGCTTGATGAGGAGAAGGGGCTGTTGTCGCGCGATATCAGGGCGGTTGATTTGCGTATCGGGGACCGTCTGACCATCGAACTGGGTGAAGAAGCCGCGGCAAGGCGCAGGGCCAGCCTGGAGTCGTCCCGGGGTAAAAAGGGCGCAAGGGACAAACGCATATGAGCACAACGCCTCTTCATATGCAGGGCGGTAACGCTCCGGCCGGGCGGCAGATTATTGCGGCGCTGGATATCGGCAGTACCAAGATCACCTGTTTTATCGGTAAGCCGATGTCCGGCCGCAGCCGGTGGACGGATGACGGGCAACTGGCGCAGATGCGCATCATGGGGGTTGGCTATCAGCCCGCATCGGGGGTGCGCGCCGGGGCCATTGTCGATATGGAAGCGGCTGAAGGCGCCATCAGGGCGGCGGTCGATCAGGCCGAGCGCATGGCGCGGGTAACGGTTGAGAGCGTTGTGGCCTCGCTTTCCTGCGGCCGGGTTGGCGGCGAGAGCTTTGAGGTTGAAAGCAATATTGCCGGCGAGCAGGTCGATAGCAAGGATGTGCATAACCTGCTCAGCGCCGGATATGAATATGCCCAGGTCAAGGGGCGGGTAATCATGCATATCCTGCCGATGGATTTCTCGCTTGACGGCAACCGCGCCATCCAGGACCCGCGTGGCCTTTTCGGCAAGGTTTTGCGCGCCAATATCCATGTGGTCAGCACCGATGCCGGGGCGATCCGCAATCTTAAAGCCTGCATTGAGCGCTGTCATCTGATGGTGGAGAATTTTGTTGCTGTTCCCTATGTCAGCGGGCTTGCGGTGCTGCTGCCCGACGAGATGCGCCTCGGGGTGATCAATATCGATATGGGCGGCGAACGCACCAATGCGGCGGTTTTCCACAAGGGCAAACTGGTTTTTGTCACCTCTGTCGCTCTGGGCGGGCACCATATCACGACCGATATCGCGCGCGGGCTTTCAACATCGATCGCCCATGCCGAACGCCTGAAGACATTTTACGGCAGCGCCCTGATCAGT
Source organism: Alphaproteobacteria bacterium (assembly GCA_024275895.1). Lineage (GTDB taxonomy): Bacteria > Pseudomonadota > Alphaproteobacteria > Rhizobiales > BM303 > BM303. The sequence goes on from JAJRYE010000037.1 coordinate 3,807, forward strand.
TCGCAGGACGAGCGCGAGTTTATCGCCGTGCCGTCCATCGGCGACAATGACGAGACCGAGGTCAACCGCATTCCAAAATCCATGCTGACCGGGATCATCCAGCCGCGGCTGGAGGAGATATTCGAGATGATCCGCGACCGGCTGGAAGAAAACGGCTTTGGCATTGGCGGTGATAGCGGGATTGTCCTCACCGGCGGTGCCAGCCAGCTCACCGGGGCGCGCGAGCTGGCCTCAAGAGCATTTAAACAGCTGGTGCGAAAAGGTCAGCCGCAATATATTTTCGGCCTGCCCGAGGCGGCGCGCGGACCGGGATTTTCAGTTTGCGGCGGGTTGTTGCTCCATTCCCAGGTGCCGGAATTCAGGTTTGATCAAAAGCGCTTTGTAAAAGGCGGTCGGGCGGGCGGCTATTTGGCCAGGGTCGGAAGCTGGTTACGGGAGAATTTTTAATGATGCGGGAGCAAGCCCATGAAGGAGCACACGGCAAAAGCCGGTATTCACAAACAGGAACAACGCCACGATGTGGCACAGATTTATGTGTTGAGTTGAAGCGAGGAGAAGAAGGCGGCCATGACTATTAATCTATCCATGCCTGAAGAGGCAACAGAACTGAAACCGCGGATCACCGTTTTTGGTGTCGGCGGAGCGGGCGGAAACGCCGTAAACAACATGATCCATTCCGGACTGATGGGGGTCGAGTTTGTCGTTGCCAATACCGATGCCCAGGCGATCAGCCAATCTGCCGCCGAGCGGCGCATCCAGATGGGAACCGCCATAACCGAGGGGCTGGGTGCGGGCTCGCATCCTGATATCGGCGCCAAGGCGGCCGAAGAGGCCATGCCGGAGATTGTCGATCATCTGACGGGGGCTCATATGGTGTTCATCACCGGCGGCATGGGCGGCGGCACCGGCACCGGAGCGGCGCCGGTGATTGCCAGGGCGGCGCGCGAGCAGGGTATTTTGACCGTCGGGGTTGTGACCAAGCCGTTCCAGTTTGAAGGCGCGCGCCGCATGCGCATCGCCGAGGAGGGAATCAAGGAATTGCAGGATAATGTCGATACCCTGATCGTCATTCCGAACCAGAACCTGTTCCGGGTCGCCAATGAAAAAACCACCTTCGCCGATGCGTTCGCCATGGCGGATCAGGTGCTGTATTCGGGTGTGGCCAGCGTGACCGATCTGATGGTGCGCGAGGGGCTGATCAATCTCGATTTTGCCGATGTGCGTTCCATCATGGGCGGCATGGGCAAGGCGATGATGGGCACCGGTGAGGCCGAGGGCGAAAAACGCGCCATTGAGGCGGCCGAAGCGGCGATTTCCAATCCGCTGCTCGATGATGTCTCCATGAAGGGGGCGCAGGGCGTGCTGATCAGCATTTCGGGCGGGCGCAACGACATGACCCTGTTCGAGGTCGATGAGGCGGCAACCCGGATCCGCTCGGAAGTTGATGCGGATGCCAATATTATTCTTGGCGCCACATTCGAGGATGACCTTGACGGGGTGATCCGGGTTTCGGTTGTCGCAACCGGTATCGGGGATGAGGTTGAGCGTCTGATCGCGGATGATCCGCGCATTGTCTCCTTTGCCAAGGCGGCCGCGCCGGAAGGGGTTGAGGAGGAAATCGAAGCGGTCGAGGAGATCGAGGAACAAGAACCGATGCGGGTGAACTCGGATCTGAGCCAGGTTGAGCACACATTGTTCGACGGGGTGTATGAAACCAGCGAGACCCAGGTCCGGGTGCGCAAGGTTGCGCCGGGTCTGCAAATGCCGCAGGCGCCGCGCGCCAGCGAGACGGTTGAAGAGGTTGATGTCGATCCGGCCCAGCCCTTTATTCCTCCGGTGGCGACTCCGGTCGGCAATGATTCGCCGCGCATGCCCTCCGTCGATGATTTCCCGCCCATCGTGCAGCAGGAAATCGTGGCGAAAACGGCGCAAAAAGAAAGCGCCGAACGTGGTGAGCCGAAAAAACGCGGTGGCTTTTTTGACCGTCTGACCTCTGTTGGTCTGGGGCTGAAGGAAAAAAGCCTGCGTCCGGCGGTGGAAGACAAGCTCAAGGATGAGGCTCCGCGCCGCACCGAGCCTGAATTTTCCGGCAAGCCCATGAGCCCGGAGCAGGTTTCGGTTGAAATGCCGCGGCGGCTCGGCGAGACGCTGGAGGCGATGGCGGCGCGCGAACCTGATGAGGAACGCCTTGAAATCCCTGCCTTTTTGCGCCGTCAGGCAAATTAGGCCCTGGTTTTATACCTGCAACACCGGGAACCCGGCGGCATATTGCCGCCGGGTTTTTTTATTAATTGCCGTTTGTGGAGAATTGCCTTGTCTTGGCCATTATTCTAAGCTTTCAAACGATGGCGGGTCCAGGGTCAGGCCCTGAAAATCGTTGACGGCGAAGGCGGCAACGCCTACATGCGTGTGGAGTTGGAAAATCAGGACAGATCAACATATCATGAGCCTGCTCGGAGCAATTAACGAAAGAGCGCAACGTCTGAGGGGCCGGTTTGCCGCCGCTTTGGGCATGGGCATCATGCTTGCCGGGCTGCTGGTTCTGCCCGGATGTTCGGCGGGCAAGGACAAGGACAATTACGTCGAACGCCCGGTCGAAAATATTTACAATAATGCCATGTCGCTGATGAAGCGGGGCAAATATAAAAAGGCGGCGAAGGAATTTGAAGAGGTCGAGCGCCAGCATCCCTATTCCACCTGGGCCAGCCGTTCGCTGGTGATGGCGGCCTATTCCTATTACGAAGCCAATAAATATGATGACGCCATTATAGCGGCAAAGCGCTATATCTCCCTGCATCCGGGCGGAGCGGACGCCGCCTATGCGCATTATCTGGCTGCCGCCTCGCAATATGAGCAGATTACCGATGTCGGCCGTGACCAGAAGGTGACGCGTCAGGCGCTGAAATCCTTGCAGGAGGTTGTGCGCAAGTTCCCGGACAGCGATTACGCCAAGGACGCCAGGCTCAAGATCGATCTGACGCGCGATCATCTCGCCGGCAAGGAAATGGAGATCGGCCGCTATTACATCAAGAAAAAAGCCTATTTGTCAGCTATCAACCGCTTCAAGGTGGTGGTGAAAAAATACCAGACCACAAGCCATATCGAAGAGGCGCTGATGCGGCTGACCGAGCTTTATATGACGCTGGGCATTACCAGCGAGGCCCAGACGGCGGCAGCGGTGCTGGGGCATAACTATCCGGGCAGCAAGTGGTATGAAGACGCTTTTTCCTTGCTCAAGAGCGGCGGTCTGAAGCCGCGTGAAAACAAATCCTCCTGGATAAGCCGCGCTTTCAAATCCGTTTTTTAAGCCGATGCTGTCCGAACTCTCGATCCGCAATATCGTTCTGATTGAGCAGCTTGATCTTGAGTTCAGCGGCGGGCTTTGCGTTCTGAGCGGCGAGACCGGGGCGGGCAAGTCGATCCTGCTTGATTCGCTCACTATGGTCCTTGGCGGGCGCGGTGATGGCGGGTTGGTGCGCAAGGGCGCGGATAAAGGCTCGGTGAGTGCGGTCTTTGATGTTGCGACGCGGCACCGGGTCCATGATCTGCTTGAGGAAAACGGCATTGAGAGCGAAGGGGCGGTGATCCTGCGCCGGATGCAATATGGCGACGGGCGCACCCGGGCCTTTGTCAATGACATGCCGGTAAATGCCGGTTTGCTGCGCCGGATCGGTGAAAATCTGGCTGAAATCCATGGCCAGCATGATACTCGTCTGCTCGGCGATACGCGGCTGCACCGGGAGATGCTGGACGATTTTGGGGGCTTGCGCGATCTGGGACGGCGGGTAGCGGCGGCTTACGGGGCGTGGTGCGAGGCGCAGGACAAATTGCAGGCCTTGCAGGAGGAGACGGCAAAGGCCGCGCGTGACGCCGAATATCTGCGCCACTCGCATGACGAGCTTGCGCGTCTTGACCCCCGGCAGGGCGAGGAAGACAAGCTGGCGGCTTCGCGCCAGATGATGATGAATGCCGAAAAAATTACCGCCAGCCTGCATGAGGCCAGTTCCCTTCTGCGCGGCGAGTCTGGCTGGGAGCGGCGCATTACCGGCGCCATGCGCGCTCTGGAGCGCTGCAAGGGGGCGGAGGAGCTGCTTGGCGCGCCCTTTGCGGCGCTGGAGCGGGCGCTCAATGAGGCGGAAGAGGCGCGAAGCACGCTGGAAGAGGCACGGGCGGCGGCGCAGTTTGACCCCGCGGCGCTGGAGCGAACCGAGGAGCGACTTTTTGCCCTGCGCGCGGCAGCGCGCAAATACAATAGCGGTGTTGATGATCTGCCCGGGCTCATGGCGAGAATGGCGGCGCAGCTTGAGGGGATTGAAACATCTGAAAAGCATTTGCACGAGCTGACCAGCCTTTGCGAGCAGGCGGAGCATGCCTTTCGTCGTTTTGCCGAGGATTTAAGCCGCAAGCGCCTTGCGGCGGCGCGCCAACTGGACAAAAAGCTCATGGCCGAGCTGGGCCCGTTAAAGCTGGGCGGGGCGGTGTTTTATACTTCTGTCAGCCGGGATGAGGCTGCGGCCAGCCGGCACGGGTATGACAAGGTGGAATTTCAGGTGGCGACCAATCCGGGCTCCTCGCCGGGGCCTTTGAACAAAATCGCCTCGGGCGGCGAGTTGGCCCGCTTCATGCTGGCGCTCAAGGTGGTTCTGGCTACGGGCGAGCGGCCGCCGGTGATGATCTTTGATGAAATCGATGCCGGTGTTGGCGGTGCGGTGGCGGATGCGGTCGGGGCGCGGCTCAAACGGCTGGCGCGCGGGGCGCAGGTTCTGGTCGTGACCCATTCGCCACAGGTCGCGGCGCGCGGCGAGCGGCATTTTCTGGTGGCGAAGACAGAGCGCGGGGCGGATTTGCCGGAAGTCTCGGTTGCCAGGCTGCAGGAGACCGAGCGGCGCGAGGAGATTGCCCGCATGATCTCGGGCGCAAGGATTACCGATGAGGCGCGCGCCGCCGCGGCCAGATTGCTGGAGGCGGGGTCATGAGCAAGGTGCCGGTTGCAAATTTGAGCCCGGAGGAGGCAAAGGCCGAACTGGCCCGGCTGGCGCGCGAGATTGCCCGCCATGATGCGCTTTACTATCAAAATGATGCGCCGGAGATTTCGGATGCCGAGTATGACGCCCTGCAGCGGCGCAACGCGGCGATCGAGACAGCTTTTCCAGATCTGGTACGCGCCGACAGCCCCTCGAACCGTGTCGGCGCCAAGGCGGCGGAAGGCTTTGGCAAGATTACCCATGCGGTTCCCATGCTCTCGCTCGGCAACGCCTTTTCCGATGCGGATATGGGTGATTTCATCGACAAGGTGCGCCGCTTTTTGAATGTGGAGGAGGCGGCGGAAATCGCCATGACAGCGGAACCCAAGATCGACGGGCTTTCCATCTCCTTGCGTTATGAGCAGGGCAAGCTGGTGAGCGCAGTGACACGCGGCGACGGGCACACAGGCGAAGATGTGACCGCCAATGTGCGCACTATTGCCGGGATCCCGCTGCAAGTTGACGATGAAGACTTTCCGCCGGTGATGGAAATCCGCGGCGAGATTTATATGAGCCACGAAGACTTTACCGCTCTTAATGCACGGCAGGAAAGCAAAGGTCTGGCACCCTTTGCCAATCCGCGCAACGCGGCTGCCGGCTCCTTGCGCCAGCTTGACCCGCAAGTGACCGCCACGCGCCCCTTGCGCTTTTTTGCCTATGCCTGGGGCGAGGTGAGTGCGCTGCCCGCCAATTCGCAAATGGGGGTTATGGCGGCGTTCCGGCGCTGGGGCTTTCCGGTGAACGGGTATTTGCGTTTTTGTGAGACTCTGGCGGAGGCAGATGATTTTTACCGCGAGATGGAGCAAAAACGCGCCTCGCTCGGCTATGATATTGACGGGGTGGTGTACAAGGTCAACCGGCTGGATTTGCAGCAGCGGCTCGGCTTTGTCTCCCGCGCGCCGCGCTGGGCGATTGCACGCAAATTTCCCGCCGAGCAGGCGATAACCACCATCGAGGCGATTGATATTCAGGTCGGGCGTACCGGTGTGCTGACCCCGGTGGCGCGGCTCGTTCCTGTTACCGTGGGCGGGGTGGTGGTCGCCAACGCCACCTTGCATAATGAAGACGAGATCGCCCGCAAGGATATCCGCGAACATGATACGGTCGTGGTGCAACGCGCCGGGGATGTGATCCCGCAGATTGTCCGGGTGCTGGTCGAAAAACGCCCGAAAGATTCAAAACCGTATGAGCCGCCGCAAACCTGTCCGGTCTGCGGCAGCCACGCGGTACGCGAGGTGAATGCGAAAACCGGCAAGATGGATGCGGCAAGGCGCTGCACCGGCGGGCTGATCTGCCCGGCGCAAATCACCGAGCGGCTCAAACATTTCGTCTCGCGCGGCGCCTTTGACATTGAAGGGCTGGGAGGCAAACAGATCGCGGCGTTTTTTGACGACGGGCTGATCAGACAGCCAGCCGATATTTTTACCCTTCAGGTTCGCGATGCCGCCGCCTTGAAAAAACTTAAAGACCGCGAGGGCTGGGGCGAAAAATCGGTTGCCAATCTGTTTGCCGCCATAGACGATCGGCGGAAAATCTCTCTTGACCGGTTTATCTATGCGCTGGGTATCCGCCATATCGGCGAGACGACCGCGCGGTTATTGGCGCGCAATTTCGGTTCATGGGAAGCTCTTGCGGGGGCCTGCGAAAGGGCGGCGGACAAGGACAGCGAGGCCTGGGAGCAACTGACCGCCATTGACGGGATCGGCGAGGTCGTTGCGGCCTCTCTGGTGGAGTTCTTTGACGAGGCGCATAACCGCAAGGCGGTAGCGGCGCTTCTGGAGCAGGTGAGCCCGGAGCCGATGGCGGCGCAAAGCCTTGCTTCCGCCATTGCCGGCAAGACGCTGGTGTTTACCGGCAAGCTGGAGAGGATGTCGCGCGGCGAGGCCAAGGCGCGGGCGGAAAGCCTGGGAGCGAAAGTCTCGGGTTCGGTTTCGGCCAGGACCGATCTTGTCATTGCCGGGCCGGGAGCCGGCTCCAAGGGCAAAAAGGCGCGCGAGTTGGGGGTCAAAATGATCTCCGAGGACGAATGGCTCAGATTACTCGATCAAGAACAAGGCTGATAATCCCGAGATATTTGAGCGCCGCATAAGTGACAATAACGATCAGCAGCCAGCGCACGAAGGGCGCGCCGCGCCTTGCTGCCTGCCTTGTCGCCGTCCAGGCGCCCAGCATGTTGCCAAGGCCCAGAATAAGGCCGATATCCCAGCGCACAAGGTCTGACCATATAAACACCGCCAGCGCGAAGATGGTAAAGCTGAGGACAATCAAAACCTTGACCGCATTGGCGCGCACAAGGTCATAGCCCGCGCCCAGCACCAGCCCGGTGAGCAGGAAAATCCCCACCCCCATCTGGATAAAACCGCCATAAATGCCGATGGCGAAAAAGGTCACGAACTGGGCCGGGGTGGGGCGGGCGCCATGCATGTCCTTTTGCCCCTCAAGCCAACGCTTTGGCCGCACGAAGAGCAGAACAAGGATCATTAGCATCAGGACGCCTATGGCGGTTTGCAGATGCGTCGCGCTCATCACCGACGCCATCCATGCGCCCAGTATCGAGCCAATCGCGGCGGGAAGCGCCAGCCACAACCCCATGCGCCAGTCCATGAGTCCGGCCTTGTGAAAGCCGCGCACCCCGACAGTATTCTGCATCAGGATCGCCACCCGGTTGGTGCCGTTGGCCACATCAAGCGGCAGGCCGATAAAACTCATCAGGGCGAGCGAGACGGCGGAGCCCGCGCCCGCAAGGGTGTTGATAAACCCGGTCAGGAACCCGGCAAGAATGATGAGAGGGTAAAGGTAAAAATCCATGGGAGAGCCTTAATGCTTGGCTAAAAAAGGTTTGTCATCCCTGCGAAGGCAGGGATCCAAGCCGGGTTTGCAGCGTGCCGGGCGCCCTTTTTGAATTCCTGCCTTCGCAGGAATGACGATGTGGGGGCGGTTGCGGTGGATTGTCATATGGGGCGGGTGGCGGTTTTCAGCCAGATCTGCACGTCTTCGGGCAGGCGCGGGCCTATAGTCTGGCTGACGTGGCGGTGATAGGCGTTGAGCCAGGTTTTTTCTTCCAAATCAAGGAGCACCTTGTCGATGAGGTTGAGATCAATCGGGGCCAGCGTCAAGGGTTCAAAGCCCAGCATCGGGGCCTCGCCGCCTTTTATGTCTGCGGCCTCTTTTACCAGCATCAGGTTTTCGATACGGATGCCGTATTTGCCCTCGCGGTAAAAACCCGGCTCGTTGGAGAGGATCATGCCCGGCTCCAGCGCCACATGGCTGCGTCTTGAGATGGCTTGCGGGCCTTCATGGACGCAAAGATATGAGCCCACCCCGTGGCCGGTGCCGTGATCGTAGTCAAGACCGGCCCGCCACAGGGCGTTGCGGGCGAGAATGTCAAGCTGCGCCCCTGTCGTCCCGGTGGGAAAGCGGGCGCGGGCCAGCGCAATATGGCCCTTGAGGACGAGGGTGAAATGGCGGATGGCTTCGGGCGGCGGCGGGCCGATGGCGAGGGTTCGTGTCACGTCCGTAGTGCCGTCCTGATACTGGCCGCCCGAATCGACCAGATAAAGCTCGCCGGATTGCAGCTTGCGGTTGCTCTGCCGGCTCACCCGGTAGTGAACAATCGCGCCATTGGGGCCCGCGCCCGAGATGGTGTCGAAGCTGATATCCCTGAGCTTGCCGGTCTGGATGCGGCACTCCTCAAGCTTTTCAACGGCGGAGATTTCGGAGACCTTGCCGCCGGGCGCCTTGGCCTCAAGCCAGCATAAAAAGCGGCTCAGCGCCGCGCCGTCGCGGATATGGGCGGTTTTTGCGCCTTTTTGCTCGGTGGCGTTCTTTATCGCCTTGAGGGCAATGCACGGATCGGCCGCCGGCAGAATTTTCGCGCCGCTGTTTTCGAGGCTTTTGACAATGGCGCCGGCGCAGCTTGCCGGGTCGATCTGGATGCTCTGGCCCTTACGCCCGCGTTTTTCAAGCTCGGGGATCAGGCTGGCGGGGGCGGCAATATCGGCCAATGTTTGAAGATAACCGGTAGTTGACGGTGTCAATTTATCAGGATTGACAAACAGTCCGGCCCTGCCTTTTGCCGGGATGACGGCGAAGGCCAGCGGCGCCGGGTTGCGGGGCAGATCGCGGCCGCGGATATTGAAGGCCCAGGCTATGGAATCGGTCAAGGTGATAACGGTGGCATCGGCGCCCTTGCGGCGTAATTGTTCGGCGATTTTGCCCAGTTTTTCTTCCGCCTTCTGGCCGGCATATTTGAGCGGGTGACGGGTGATCCTGCCGCATGGCGGCGCGGGGCGGTTGCTCCAGATTTCATCAACCGGATTGGGGGCGCAGGGGATGAGTTCAGCTGCCGCCTTTGCGCAGGCTTTCTCCAGGTTTTGAGTGTTTCTGGAGCTGTGCAGCCAGGGGTCAAAGCCCAGTTTCATGCTTTTGGCGAGATTTTTCTCAATCCATTTCGCAGGGGGCAGCTCGACAAGATGTTCGATGCGGAAACAATCAGGGTCGGTCTGCCGCGCGGCTTGCAGGGTGTAGCGGCCATCGACGAACAATACGGCCTGCTTTTGCATGACAATGACCATTCCGGCCGAGCCGGAAAAGCCGCTTATCCACTCCAGTCGCCGGGCGCTGGGGGGGATATATTCGTTCATATGCTCATCATTCATGGGGATGATGAAGCCATCCAGATTGCGGGTTTTGAGCGCCGCGCGCAGGGCGTGCAGACGCGGCGCGGCCCTGGCGGGATCCGTGGTGGTCTCGAAGGTCTGGAGCATGGGGTGCTGTTTTCTTTTTGTTAAGGAATTTTGCCGGTTTAACTCATTATTTACCATGCGTTTTTTGCAGGGCTCATATGCGTGTTTATGGGTTTTTTTCAACCCGGTATCAACGCATATGAGGTTTAGTGAAGCGAATGAAGAGGGGCCATTTCCAAACGGGGATGGCGCCAGATTTCTCCCGGACCCGAAACGCATGACAAGGAATATGATCATGGCATATACAGCAGGAATTATCCACCCACGCCCCGAGACCGTCTCTAATATTTTCCGCCGGATTTCAGAACAGGCTCACCGGCTTGTGTCGGCCTATGTGCATCAGCGCAAATTGCTGCGCGCCGAAGCCGAGTTGCGCGGGTTGTCCGATCAGGCTCTGGCCGATATAGGCGTCAGCCGCAGCGAAATTCATTCTGCTGTCCGCACCGGACGGCGCAGCCGTTAATCCGGATATACGGCGCGCGAAGCCTTGCGTGCCATGCTCCGGAGCGGGTAAGGGAAAATCAAAATGACGACACTTGCACTTTACAGCCCCTTTGCTTCTGAAGGCGGCTTTGGATGGAAAATCAGACGGAGCCTCGTAATGCTCGTGGCGGCCTTTATTGCGGCGCGCAGGAACAGAGCCATGATGCTGGTTTCATTTTACAGCACAAAATAAACGCCGCTAAGGCCGGCCCCGGTCAGATGCAGCCATCTGGCCGGGCGGGCCGCTAAAATGTACTTACAAAAATCTCTTCATTGCCGCGGATGAAGCCGCGCTTCATGCCTTGGGAATTATAGGGCATGGCGATATTGGCGTTTTTATCCAGGCAGATCACCCCGCCATCGCCGCCGAGCCGGCCTAAAGAGCCGATGAGCGCATCGGCGGCTTGCCGGAGCGGCTGGCCGCCATATTCCATGCGCGCGGCAATGTCGTGCGCGGCGCAAAGGCGGATGAAATATTCGCCGTGTCCGGTGCTGGAGATTGCAACCTGCGCATCGGCCCAGGTGCCGGCGCCGATCAGCGGCGTGTCGCCAATCCGGCCATGACGTTTGCCGAAGGTGCCGCCGGTCGAGGTGGCGGCCGCCAGATGGCCATGAATATCCAGAGCCACCGCGCCGACCGTGCCATGGGTTGATAACTCCGCGCCGCGCTTTGCCGCCGCTTTCTGGTCCTGGGCACTTGGGCGGTAATAGCTTTCCGGGTCGTCTATCAGATCAAGACCGGCTTCAGCCGCAAAATTGTCCGCGCCGCTGCCGGCCAGCATGACATGGGACGTTTTTTCCATTACTGCTCTTGCCGCCTCCACCGGGCTTTTTACCTTGCGGATGGCGGCAACGGCGCCGCAACGCCTTGTGCGGCCTTCCATGACCGAGGCGTCAAGCTCGGTAAATCCGGCCAGATTGGGCGCCGCGCCCCGGCCGGCGACATAAAGCCCGCTTTCTTCAAGGGCCTTGACGGCCATGATGACGGCGTCAAGCGCGCTCACCCCCAGGGTGAGCCATTCGCGCCCGTTTTCGAGCGTCTTGCGGATATGGGCTTCTTGCGGCTTGTACTCAACATCCGTGTGCGCGCCTGCCCCGCCATGGATGACAAGAGCGAAAGGGAAAGATTTCATTTTGGACCGGACCTGTTTATTGTCACAATAATAGGGTATGTATAACGTGATTACAGGTTACAAATAAAACAGCGGGAGCGGCAAGTTGGTTAAAACTAATTATCTGGCAGGTCTTTGCGCCCTGTCATTGGGTTTTTTCGTCGGTGATGCGCAGGCGGAAAAAATCGGCATAGCGGCTCTGGCACGCAATGTGGTTACCGGGCTGACTGGCGACGCCGAGAGACGGATAAAGCGCGGCGATGACGTTTTGCTGAACGAGCTTATCAAAACCGGGGCCCTGGCCCGGGCTGAATTGCGATTTCTGGATCAAACGGTATTGACGATAGGCGCCAAGTCCACTGTCCGGCTTGATGCTTTTGTGTACAATCCGGACAATCGCTCGGGCAAGATTGTCCTCAATACCCTCAAGGGCGCTTTCCGGTTTGTCTCCGGATCAGCGGTGAAATCGGCATATCGGATCGAGACGCCACTGGCGACGATCGGCGTACGCGGTACGGTGATTGACGGCTATCTCAACCGTGCCGGAACACTGGGGGTGTTCATTCTGCGAGAAGGCGGAATGAAGGTGTGCAGCACATCCATGTGCCGCAATGTCGATAATGCCCGCGATTTTGTCGTGGTGCGGGCTGATGGCCAGATCACCGCGCCCAAACCCTGGCGCCAGCGAGGCAGCAGGATGAAATTCGAGACGGTTTTTCCGGTCGGTCAGGGACGGTTTTATATCAATCCGGAGAATTTTGACACTAATGGCGCCGGTCCGGCGGGCGGTGACAGGGATTCGAGCGGTTATGGCGGACAAAGTTCGCCCGGGACTGACGATACCTCCGTGACTACCGATAGCGATTACTGATCTGCGCCGTTGGGGGTGTCTGAACCGGTTGTCTGAAAGGTGAGGGGCGGAAAATGGTTACCACCCGCATCAGTTCCGGGGTCCGGAGTTTTCTGACCCGGCTGAGGGCCGCCTATTCCCCGCTCGTTCTTCTGGTGCTTTTTGGCGCGGTTTTTTTACGGGTGCTTGATCCGCCGTTTATTGCCCAGTTCAGATTGCAGGTTTTTGATGCCTTTCAGCGCATTGCGCCGCGGGCGTCAAATCCGGACAAGCCGGTTATCATTATCGACATTGATGATGAAAGCCTGAAGAGGATCGGGCAATGGCCGTGGCCGCGCAACATGCTTGCCGCCCTGCTGGCCAGCATTCGCAAATCGGGCGCTGCGGCGGTGGGGATTGACTTTGTGTTTCCCGAACCCGACCGGCTTTCCCCTGAACAGGTGATTAAGGACTGGCCGGCGGAATCGGGGCTGGAGGATTTGCGCCGGGTGATCGCGAAACTGACGCCGCATGATAAAATCTTTGCCGATGAAATCAGCAAGGGACGGGTTGTTCTGGGGTTTATCATGTCAAACAGGCATGGTTCCGGCAAAGCGCCGGTTTCACGAACCTCGTTCGCCTTTGCCGGTACGGACCCGAAAAAACTTGTGCCGGCGTTTCCGCAGGCCATATCAAGCCTTGCCATCCTTTCAAAAGCGGCCATGGGGTCGGGGTTTTTGAACTGGATACCGGACCGGGATCAGGTGGTGCGCCGGATTCCACTGCTGGCCAGGGTGGGGGATGCGTTATATCCGGCCATGGCGATCGATACCTTGCGGGTGGCGCAGGATGCCAGCACCTATATCATCAAATCCTCCGGCGCCAGCGGCGTGCAGTCTTTTGGTCAGGATACCGGGGTGGATTCGCTGCGGGTGGGATCGGGAATTGTGCCGGTGAACCCTGACGGGGAAATGTTGATCCATTTCGCTTACCGTGACCGCTCGCGCTATATTTCGGCATGGAAAGTGCTGGCCAACAAGACCGATCTGGAATCGCTGGCCGGGCGGATCGTGTTGATCGGCACATCCGCAGCCGGTTTGTTTGATATGCGCGCAACGCCGCTGGAATCGGCCGTTCCGGGGATTGAAGTTCATGCCCAGGCGATCGAGCAGGTTATTGACGGGCGGTTTTTGTTCCGGCCCGATTATTCGCTGGGGGTTGAGGTTTTTTACATGATTGTGGTGGCGCTGGTGATGATCTTCCTGCTGCCGCGAGCCGGGGCGGTCTGGTCGGCGCTCATCGGCACCGGGATTGTCCTCGCCGTTACCGGCACATCCTATTACATGTTTGTCAAAATGGGCTGGCTGGTTGATCCGGTTTACCCCTCCTTGTCGGCTCTGGCGGTCTATCTGACCGGGAGCGCCATTGTTTATCTGCATTCCGAGACGCAGCGGCGCCAGATACGGGCGGCGTTTTCCTATTACCTCTCGCCGCCGCTGGTGGAGCAACTGGCCTCGGAGCCGGAACGGCTGGTGCTGGGCGGCGAGTTGCGCACCATAACAACGCTGTTTGCCGATGTTCGCGGGTTTACAACAATCTCGGAAGGTTTAAGCTCGCCGGAACTGATCGCGCTGATCAACAAGGTTCTCACCCCCACATCCGATGCGATACTCGAGCACAAGGGCACGATCGACAAATATATGGGCGATGCGGTGATGGCGTTCTGGAATGCGCCGCTGGATGACCCGCAACATGCGCGCAACGCCGCGCTGGCGGCGCTCGATATCCAGAAAAATCTGGTGGCCCTGAACAAGGAATTGCGCGCCGAAGCCAGGGCGCGGGGCAACAGCGCTTGTGACATCGGGATCAGCGTGGGGCTGAATACCGGTCCGTGCAGCGTCGGGAATATGGGTACCGAGCATCGTTTCGACTATTCGGTTATCGGTGATAATGTCAATATTGCCTCGCGTTTGGAGGGCCAGACGCGCGAATACGGCGTGGATATTCTGATTGCCGCGTCAACGGCGGATTTTTGCGGTGATCTGGCCGTTCTGGAGCTTGATTTGATCAGGGTCAAGGGAAAGAGCAAAGCGGTGCGGATCTATGCCCTGGCCGGAGATGAGCGGCTGGCACAAACCGACCGATTCAGGCATTTGCAACATGCCCAGTCGCGCATGTTGAGCGCCTACCGGGCGAAAGACTGGGATGCGGCCATGGATCGTCTGAAGGATTGCCGCGCGCGGGCACAGGGCGAGTTCGAGCTGCTTTTTACGCTCTATGAAACCCGGATCGCGCGCTTCCGCAAGGCGCCGCCGCCCGAAGACTGGGACGGCAGTTACACGGCCTTGACGAAATAGGGACTATTGCCTTCTGAATTTGCCCAGGAGATTCAGGATATCGCGGTCAAGCGCGCGCCAGTCCTTGAGCATTGCGCGCCGGAAACGGTATTGAACCAGTGTGTTGCCGGAAAGGACGATATCCCGGTAGCAATCCGGCGGGGCGAGAGGCGAGGCGGTTTTTTTGCAGTGGACAAGATAGAGGCCTCTTTTGCCGCTGGCGTAAAAAAGATCGTCATCCTTATAACCCGATTCAGCCTTGAAACGGCGTTTGGTCAGCCCGTAAGGTCCTTTTTGCGCTTTGCCGGCAAAATAGATCGGGTAAATATCATCAAGGCGTTTTTGGGCGCTCCAGACGCGCTCGGGAGCGGTTATGGTGATGTAAACAATCTGCGAACCGGCGTCGCGGTTATTGAATTCTTCCGCATCTTCAATGCTGTAACCGCTCATTTGCGGCCAGCGCACATAGATGGAAAGCTTGCTGACATCGCCGCCGCGATGCAGATAGCGGAAACGCAGATAGTTGCTCGGGATCTTGAACCAGCTTTGCCCGATGCGAAGATGGACCGCCTTGACGGATGCGCTCTGACGCTCTTCAGGCTGGCTGAAGGTTTTAAGGCTGGGGCCGAAATAATAGTACAAGGTGCCCATGAGAGGCAGAATGATCAGCAACAATGAGCCGAGAAAAAACCACATTATGGGGTGTCTGGTTTCTTCCCCGGTGAAGTCAAAGCCCTGATTCATTTCCGGAAGGTCTTCGCTGGCGCGGTAGTGCTTCTGGTAAAAATCTCCAAAACGTGACGACATGGCGCCATTTCCACCTTGGGTTGGAACGGGGTGAGCGGCGAAATGATAGCGTCAAACGTTAATCAAAACCATTAAAACCTGATTACGGCCTGGCGTTTTGCTTGACTGCGGCTGAGTTCTGGTCTTGTTTAACAAAAGATTAACGGCGATTTGCGCCGCAGCGAAACAAAGGGGTTGAGTATATGGCCGAGTTGCTGACATTGGTGTTCAGTGTGGCTACGGGGATTGTTGTGGCCGGCATTGTTACGAATGCTCTGGAGATGGTTTCGGGCCAAAAGGCGGGGTTCCATATGCTTCTGGCATCGGGAAAACCGCTTCGGGCGCTGCTCGTATCAGGGTTTCTTTTTATTTCCGGGCCCCTTTTGTTGTTGCGCTGGGGGCTTTCACTCTTGCCGCGCCGCGAGGCCGCCGCTGTATCCGTGGCGGTGACGGGGGCCGTCTCCTGGGGGTTTGTGACCGGAATGTTCACGCTTTATATGTGTCTTTCGCTCACATCGTAACGCGCTTTTGGACATGCTGTATTCACTTGACAACCGCTCGCCCCGCCTGCCGGAGAAAGGTGAGTTCTGGATTGCCCCGTCCGCCGATGTGATCGGCAATGTCACGCTTGAGCCGCAAAGCAGTATCTGGTTCGGCGCGGTCCTGCGCGGCGATAATGAGATGATACATATCGGCCGGCAGAGTAATGTTCAGGATAATTGCGTGCTGCATACCGATCCGGGTTACCCCTTGCGGATCGGAACGGGGTGCACGATCGGGCATAACGCCGTTTTGCATGGCTGCGATATTGCCGATAATTGTCTTGTCGGGATCGGGGCGGTCATTCTGAACGGGGCCAAAATCGGTGCCAACTCCATTATCGGCGCCAATGCGCTTGTGCCGGAAGGAAAACTCATTCCGGAAAATGCGCTGGTTGTCGGCATGCCGGGAAGGGTGGTGCGCCGGTTGACGGAGGAGGATGCGCAACATTTGCGCGATGCGGCGCAGCTTTATGTCGCCAAATGGAAGCGCTTCGCCATGTCCTTGACCGCTGCCTTAAAATGAGAACCGGCCCTGCATGAAAAGCAGAGCCGGTTTGGCGCGACCTTGGCCAACGGGATGGGGGGGAGGGGGAATGGCCATGGTCGCAAAAAATCCTTGTCCGGAGGCCGGTTCAGTTTTTCTTTCGCGTCGAGGTGACGGTTGAGAAGAAAGACGAGGGGGTCAGTGCGACCCAGACCGAGGGGTGAAACTGCGACTGGCGCTTGTGATACCGGTAGGGGGTCTGGTTCCAGCGGCGGATCTTGCTCTCCTGATTGTCGAGGATCAGATCGCCCAGATCGGTGACGGCGGTCAGGACCGCATGTCCCTGGTTTTTCTGGTCCAGAACCACCGTGATCAGCAGGGATTCGGCCGGCCAGCCGCGCTTGATCAGCATCTTGCGCTTGAGCAAGACATAATCCTCGCAATCGCCAGCGCCGTTTTTGGGATAGGTCCAGTATTCGACCTTGTTGTACAATTCGGCGTCCGTTACCGGTTTGACCGCAGCGTTGACGTAAGAGTTGATCTTGTTAAGCTGCTTCCAGCGCTTGCCCGAGAGCACCATGCGGCGCGGTTTGCGCGAGCCGCCCTTGCAGTCCTTGGGATAGGAAACGCAAAAGTTCACATAACCGAATGGCGGTGTGGATTCGCCAAAAGCGCGCATCAGGGGCGCTTTCATGTCCTGCCCCGGTGTAGTGCGGATCGAACGGGCGTCGGCCGGATTCATGGTCATGAACAGTGCCGCTGCGCTGACAACGGTCAGGTTTATTATCTCTTTCATCGTCTCCCCCTGTTTGGTTGCAGGAGGAGCCTCTCATAAATAATTTTCGATTTGGATAATAATCAAAAATTTATTCGAGTAAATATTTGAAAAAAATAGAAATATAGTTAATTAAAATTATATGCATTTAATTAGCGTTTTGTTTACTCTGTGGATTAGTCTAATGTTTACTATATAAATGCCTGATGTGATACAATTTTTCTTGGCAAGTGAATATAAGTGTGCCAAAATGGCGCATGACGACGTGGCTGGTGCCGGCTTTGCCGCGAGGTTGAGGTCCGGGCAGAGGGTGTTTATTGATTGAGAAAAAAGAAACCGGTGGATTTGCGCCCGCGTTTTATGGGCCGGTGCCGGTTAAACACGGCAAGCTTTAAGGCGTGTGCTGGCTTGGCGAGGGGGCGTTGAATTCCACGGCGAATCCCTCATCCAGATGGCGCACGACCTTGCCGCGCATTTTGCCCAATGTGATATGGGTATGGATATCCGGGCATACCGGCGCGGTGATGGCGGCGCCGCTCAGGGAGATGTCCAGAATCTGGCACTCATAGCTGCGTCCGTCCGGCAAGGTGAGATGCGAGACCCGGCTTTCCGGCTCTGCGCGGTCATGACGCCGGTCTTCCAGACTGGAGAGCGTGTCCTTGTTTGTCAGCCAGGTGAGCTTGTCGGCCAGCCGGTCCTGTTTCAGGGGCGAGACATTCAGCTTGACGGCGAATCCCCCATCAAACAGGCGGGCGATATTTCCCGAAACACGGCCCAGGACTTCGATATAAACCACGATACGATCGCCAATCTCGCCCTTGACGGGCGTGAACAGAACAATATCACCGGGGGACATTTCAACAGCCTGGCAAGGGTACTCTTCCCGGTTCGGCAGCATAAACCTGCCGGGGAGATTCACTTTGACGCGTTGAAATTTGCGTTTCTCAGGGTTCATATCCGCAAAAAGAGCCGACATTAAATGCTATCCGATTCACTTTTTCTGCCTTGCGAACCAGAATAGGCTTTCAATGGTTAACGCATGATTAGTTTGCGGACCGGTTTGGTTGTTTTGTTGACAATCCACCCTCGATAACCCGCAAATTGATGGCCGTTCGTCTCGCACTGGCGTGACCAAAGGCGGCCGGGGTGGCAACGGTCTTTTTCGGGGCAGGGGTCCGGGCCGGTTTCTTGTCCGGCCAGATCAGACGCAAGCTTCTGACGGATTGCCGGATGAGCGGGTCAACGCCGATCCAGTAGGCGCTCTCCAGCGGAACGAGGCCGCCCAGAACGCGGGTCAGTTTGCCATTATCCTGAAACAGTGGCAAAAGCAGCATTTCCAGCGGCAAATGGTTGCCGGCGGCGCTTTGCGCCTGAATGCCGACAACGGCGGCGGTGGCATCTTCGGTTACTGAATAGAGCAGTGTTTCAATGCTTTCCCGGTCGCATTCAGGCCAGAAACGGGTGAAACTCTGCCCCCTCAATTCACGGCCATAAGCACTGCACAAGCGCGTCCCGGCAAGCCGGAAGGAATACTCCACCGGCGATTTGCGTTCGAGAATAAACAAGTCTCCCAGCAAACCGGATATCAGTTGCGGGTCGAGCGCGCTGCGCCTTGGCGCCGGGAGATCGCCGCGCAATTCATTCCAGTAGTTGTAGAGTTTGACCGTCTTTTTATGTTTCATTGCGTCACCTGGCATTCTGAGAATGTCTTCTCGTCCCTGTTTGAGGCTGCCCCGGTTTGGTTTGTACGGATTTAAGACAGCCCGTTGAGTCTTTGCTAACATTTCCAGGGGAGAGCAGAATTCATGCCAGAGGGATTGGGCCGCGCCGGAGCGGGGAAATAATGACAAGCCATAGTTCTTGCTCTTCGTGCCGCCGGTCTTTATTCAGGGGGAAAGAAAAAGGACCCCCCATTGTGTCAAAACAGCCTCCGGCAATAAATGCCCCGCGAGTCGTTGTCGCGTTGATCGCCATTTTTTCGCTGATTCACTTCATCCGCTTTTTGCTGCCCGCCGATCTGGATTTGAAAGTCCTGCTGTTGTTTGCGTTCTTTCCAGCCCGTTACGATGGTGCGGCGGACATAATATTGCCGGGCGGGACGGCGGCGGGGCTGTGGAGTTTTGTCACTTACGCGTTTTTGCACGGCAATGTGGTCCATCTCGTGGTGAATTCGGTCTGGATGCTGGCTTTTGCCAGCCCGGTGGCGCGGCGGATGGGGGTTGCCAATTTCCTGTGGTTCTCGCTGGTTTGCTCCGTTGCCGGTGTTTTGACCCATCTGGTGTTCCACTGGGGTGAGGCAGTTCCCGTGGTGGGGGCCTCGGCCGCTATTTCAGGCCATATGGCGGCGGCCATGCGGTTTGTTTTCCAGACCCAGGGGCCACTCGGGGCCATTGGAAACTCCAGCGCCGGTTCGCTTTATGTCCCGGCGCTTTCGATCCGGGAAACTTTCAGGGACCGGCGGGTTGTGTCTTTTCTTGTTGTCTGGGTGGGGATCAATCTGCTGATGGGGCTGGGCGCGTTGCAGCTTGATGATGCGCTGTCGAATATTGCCTGGGAGGCGCATATCGGCGGTCTTGTCGCCGGGCTGTTCCTGTTCGATTTTTTTGACCGGCGGGCGCCGGCAAAAACCTAAAAACAGCCCGCATGCGTTTCCCGGCGCTATTTATGCTATAACGGATCCCGTAAGGGCCGGTTTGCCAAACCGGCGATGCCAATAATCAGGAGGGATGCGAATGACTGTTTTGACGATTCTCAATCAAAAGGGACGTGAGGTGGTGACCATTGCGCCCGATTGCACGGTACAAAATGCAGCTGAAACCCTGACAAAAAACCGGATCGGCTCTGTTGTGGTCAGCGCCGGCGAGGGCAGTATTGACGGCATTTTGTCCGAGCGCGATATCGTCGGCGCCATTGCCAGGGACGGGCAGGAGGTGCTTGCCAGCCCGGTTTCGAAGATTATGACGACCCCGGTGCGCACCTGTACGATGGAGGATACGGTCGAAGTGCTGATGACGATTATGACCGGGCGCAGGTTCCGCCATCTTCCGGTTGAAGAGGATGGGCGTTTGTGTGGGATTGTCTCGATCGGCGATGTGGTCAAGCAGCGCATAGCCGAGGCGGAAATGATCGCCAAGGCAATGCAGGAATATATCGCGACCGGTTGATTATCTCTTGTTACCTGAGAATATTGATCATTTCGCGGATACGGGCGATCTGGCTGTGCACCGATTGCTCGCCGCATTTGATGGCGTCCTCGGCCTCGTCGAAATCAAACAGACCGATATGCCCGACACGGGGTGTTAATGTAATGTCGGGCGGCTCTCCGGCAAGGCGCGAGCGTGCGATGCGGTCCTGGGTGATGCTCAGGGCGGCGAACATGATGGTGGAAATGCCGGGAGCGTGGGAGTCTTTTTTGCCGAAAAACTGCTGGTGAAGAATGCGGGTGATGGAAGACGGCATTTTAGTGCCGCCGTTTTCGTCATTGTCGCCATTGTCATAGCGGAAGGATTTGTCATCAAGACGCTTTCCCGCCACCTTGGCGCCGTGGCCGAAGCTGTCGAAATTGAGATTGACCGCAATCACGATACGCGCCCCCAGCGCCCGGCAGACCGAGACGGGAATCGGGTTGACCAGAGCGCCGTCAAACAGCCAGCGGTTGTTGATTCGCACCGGTTTGAAAATGCCCGGAAGGGCGTAAGAGGCGCGGATGGCGGTGCTCAGCTTGCCCTCCCTGAGCCAGATTTCATGGCCGGTGGCCATTTCGGTGGCAATGCAAATAAAGCCGCCGTTCAGATCCTCAAAGCTGATATCGCCGATATTGTGCTCCAGAACCTCCATAAGCTTGCGGCCCTTGATCAGACCGCTGCCGCCCATGGAAAAATCGAGCAGGCCAAAAAGCTTGCGCCGGGTCATGCCGCGGGCGAACTCCTCCAGGGCCCCGATCTTTCCGGCGGCGAAACATCCGCCCGCCAAGGCGCCGATGGAGGTTCCGGCAATGATGTCGGGGTGAATGCCCTGGGCGTGGAGAGCTTTTAAAATGCCAATATGGGCCCAGCCCCTTGCAACGCCGCTGCCCAGCGCCAATCCAATTTTTACGGCCATCCCTTTGTCCTTTCAGACCCGGAAGCGCGGCTGTTATCTGCGTCTTGCAGGGTAACAAGGGGGGGTAACGAGTTCAAAACGACTTGAAATTCAGCAATTGAGAAGCCCATCTTCAGCCTTGTTTTCCATAGGTTTTTTCAGGATCAAATGCCTTTTCGCTTTCCCTGAACTCAAGCTTTATCCCTGAAGGATCGCGAGCCTTGAGCGGAACGGATCTGAAAAAGCAGGATTTATAGCCGACATGGCAGCATCCGCCGCCGCCCTGTTCGACCTTGATCCATATGGCGTCCTGATCGCAGTCGATACGCAGATCGACGATGGTCTGGATGTGGCCGCTGGTGGCGCCCTTGTGCCACAATTGCCCGCGTGAGCGCGACCAGTAATGGGCCTCGCCGGTCGCGATGGTCCTGGCCAAGCTTTGCGCATTCATATAGGCCAGCATCAAAACCTCGCCGGTTTGCGCGTCGGTGGCAATGGCCGGGATCAGGCCGTCGCGGTCGAATTTGGGGGCAAGGGCCGTGCCTTCCTCAATCTCGTTTCTGGTTCCGCGGCAGGAAAAAGGGGAGGCTTTGTCTGTCATTGGCCTGACTATTTCAATCCGGGACCGCGAACAAGGTTGAAGAAACGTGCCTGAAGGGCGGCATCCGTTTTGAATACGCCGGTGAACCGGGTGGTGATGGTGGATACCCCCTGTTTTTGCACCCCGCGCATGGACATGCACTGGTGTTCGGCGTCGATCATGATGGCCACGCCCTTGGGCTCCAGCGCCCGGTCGATGGAGCCGGCGATCTGCGCCGTCATGGTTTCCTGGGTCTGGAGGCGGCGTGAATAAATCTCGACAACGCGCGCCAGCTTGCTCAGCCCCACGACCTTGACATCGGGAAGATAGGCGATATGGGCCTTGCCGACAAAGGGAATGATATGGTGTTCGCAATGCGAGGTCATGTCGATGTCGCGCAGCAGGACGATGTCGTCATACCCGCCGACATCCCGGAAGGTGCGC
>JAJRYE010000038.1 GCA_024275895.1 Alphaproteobacteria bacterium
AATGCCCCTGTCCCGCGCCGCGTTGCCTGCAAGGCGGTTTTCCAGAAACAGCCCCGAGCGCGAAAACGCCTGCTTTATATCCCCGGCCGATACCCGGCCGGCGGAAAGCCGCAACCCGAGCAAATGACCCAGCGCCCTTTGAACCCCGGCAGGAAGCGCTTTGCCCGGGTCTTGCATCATCTGTCCGGCCTCGGCGAAAATGCCGTTCAGCGAGCCCTGCACGGTAATGGCCTTTTGCACTGCCGCCAAAAGCGCCCCTTGCAGGGCCTGCGGCGGGGCAATCGTGGTTTTGCCGCCCCCGGCGCCGGGCCGGGCCGCAACATGAAGCTGGCCCTCCGGCGGCGCGGATTTAACCTCGCCCCCCCGCGCCCGGACCAATAACGCCGCCCCGCTGCCTTTCCGGGATGTCTCAAGGCGCGGTGGTGCCGCCTTACCGCGTAACATGGCGGCCTCGCTGCGGGTCTGGATTTGCGAGACCTTTAATACCGGTGGCGGCATCCGCACCGCCGGTACAAGCCGTTCGGCCGCGCTGGCAAAATTGGAGATTTCAGGTCTTGCCGGAGCCCCGCCCCTCGCATTACGCAGTATTACAAGTCTGACTTCACCCTTGATCTGCTCAACCTGAAGCTTGAGCTGCTGCCCCGGCTTCAGCGGTATTTGCGATTTCACCACAATTGTTGCACCGCCCAGATCAAGCTGCGTCAGCCCTTTGGCGAGAATTTGCGCCACCCGCGCCGCGATAATCTGCCCGGTTTTAAGAGCCGTCGTTTCGACCGCGCCCGATGAGGCGGCGCTTTGCATTTCGGCAGACGGGCTGAGGACCAAAGACATGTTCATGTGGTTAATAAACCGGAAAAAGGTTACGCAAATCAAAACCCGAAACCGCAACTTCGGGCAAGCTTGAAACCCGCCGGTGGAAAACAGCGCGAAAACATCTCAAATCAGGGGTCGCAAGTTTGAAAAAGCGGGCATATAGTCGAACTCTGGTTTAACCCCGACTGCGTCCTTAAACTTATAAATAATCAAGCAAGGAAAGCCCCCGATCATGCTGCGCACATCTGATAAAACGCATGTGTTCCACCGCTCGTTACGGGCTTCATACCCCACGGTTGCCGTCGGTGAGGGGACCTGGCTGATGGATGAGGACGGCCGGCGCTATCTTGATGGCTCCGGCGGCGCGGCTGTTGCGGCGCTTGGCCATGGCCACAAGGAGGTTATCGCGGCGCTCAAGGCGCAGCTTGACAAGATCGCCTTTGCCCATACCGGCTCCTTCACCAATGAGGCGGCGGAAGAGCTCGCGGAATTCCTGACCGCCCGCGCGCCAAAAGGCATCTCGCGCGCCTATCTGGTCTCAGGCGGCTCCGAGGCGGTTGAGGCGGCCATGAAGCTGGTGCGCCAGTACCATATGGGGCGCGGCGATCCGGAACGGATGTATTATATCGCCCGCTGGCGTTCCTATCACGGCAATACCCTCGGCGCGCTGGCGCTGGGCGGCAATCTGGTACGGCGCAAGCCCTATGAGGATATCCTGCCCGGCAAGGTCAGCCATATCGCCCCCTGTTTTGCCTATCGCAACAAAATGCAGGGCGAGTCCGGGAAAGATTACGCCCTGCGCTCGGCGCGCGATCTGGAAGAGGAAATCCTGCGAATCGGCCCTGAACGCGTGGCCGCTTTCTTCGCCGAAACCGTTATCGGCGCCACCGCCGGAGCGGTGCCGCCCGCGCCGGGATATTTTAGGGAAATCCGCCGCATTTGTGATAAATACGGTGTGTTGCTGGTTCTTGACGAGGTGATGTGCGGCATGGGCCGCACCGGCACATTATTTGCCTGCGAACAAGATGATGTGGTACCGGACATGATCACAATCGCCAAGGCGCTGGGCGGCGGCTATCAGCCCATTGGCGGCCTGCTGGTTCAGGAAAAAATTGTCGATGTGGTGCGCAAGGCTACCGGGCTTTTCCAGCACGGCCACACCTATATGGGCCATGCCGCCGCCGCCGCGGGCGCGCTGGCGGTGCAGAAAATTATCGAACGCGAGGGGCTTTTGCAGCAGGTGCGACAAAAGGGCGGCGCCCTGATGCAGATGTTGCAGGCAAGGTTTAAGGACCATCCCCATATGGGCGACATCCGCGGCCGCGGGCTCTTCATCGGCCTGGAACTGGTTCAGGACCGGCAAAGCAGGGAGACCTTCGAACCTGAAGACAAACTCAACGCCCTGATCAAGCAGACCGCCTTTGAAAATGAGCTGCTGATTTATCCCGGCGGCGGCACGGCGGATGGCATCAGGGGGGATCATATTCTGCTGGCACCGCCTTTTATTATCAAGGATGAGGAAATGGAGATGCTTGTGGACAGGCTTGCCCTGAGCATTGACCAGGCCATCGCGCACCTGAACGCCAGAGCCGTCTAGAAGATATGACCGGCAAGGCAGGCATTATGATCATGAGCGCCCCCAACGGGGCGCGGCGGACAAAATCCGATCATCCCCTGCTCCCGGTGACGGCACAAGAAACCGCCCGCACCGCCCGGAGTTGCCTTGCGGCGGGAGCCTCGATCCTGCACCTGCATGTGCGCGATATCCTTGGCGCTCACAGCCTTGATCCGCAACTTTACACAAAAGCCATTTCGGCCATCGACCGGGCGGTTGGCGATGCCATGATCATTCAGGTGACATCCGAAGCCGCGGGCCGCTATTCAAGTGATGCGCAGATGCGCATTATTGACATCTTGCGCCCCGAGGCGGTCTCTCTCGCCCTGCGCGAAATCATCCCCGACAGCGCCCGCGAGGCTGAAGCCGCCGCCTTCCTCGCCAGACTGGCGCGGGCGCGCATCTGGCCGCAATTCATTTTATATGATGCCGGTGATCTTGTGGGTTTTACAAGCCTTTACCGGCGCGGTCTGATCCCCTTTGCGGCGCCGTTTTTATTGTTCGTTCTGGGCCGGTATGGCGGCCGTGAAGCTGTGCCCGAAGATCTCGACCCTTTCCTTGACACCCTGCACGGGCGCAACTGGCCGTGGATGGTTTGCGCCTTTGGCCGCAATGAAGCCGCCTGCATGGCAAGGGCGGCCGGGCTTGGCGGCCATATGCGGGTTGGATTTGAAAACAACTTTATGGACCAGGCCGGCCGGCTTGTTGCCGATAACGATATTCTGGTCAGACAGGCGGCCCGGATTGCGCGCAAAGCGGGACGGCCGGTTCTGGACGCGGTTGAAATCCGCAATCTTGTCACCAAATGGGCTGGTTAGTGGCTTATTTGCAAATATCGTGTACAAGGGTTTTTTTCACCGGGCAGGGCGCAGCGCAGATGTGGATTTCATTAAAAAAGTTGTTTGACGATATTCTCACCGACGAACATGGCGCTGTCGTCCCGGACGAGTTTCAACTGGCGCTGGCGGCGCTTCTGGTTCATGTTGCGGCCATTGACGGGAACTATGATCCGCTCGAACATGCCCATCTCACCAACCTGATGAAATCGCATTTCTCGCTCTCGCAGCAACAGGTCGAAGCGCTCATCAAGGCGGCGCGGCGGCGCGAGGCGGACGCCGTTGATATCTATTCATTCACCCGTGTTCTGACCCGCAAGCTCGACCAGAAAGGACGCCGGGAAGTTGTCGAAATGCTCTGGGAGGTCGCGTTTGCCGATGCCAGGCTGGATGAATATGAATCCAATCTTATCTGGCGGGCCTCGGAACTGCTGGGCGTTTCGCGCCAGGACCGTCTGGAACTGAAAGATCAGGTAAGACGCCGCCTGGAGGCGCAAAAACAGGGCAATACGGATCAGGGACAGGGCGGGTCTTGAGTAAAATACTGATCATACTGCATCAGAAAAACTCATCGCCCGGACGGCTGGGCGAGGCGCTTGTTCATCGCGGCTACACGCTTGATATCAAGCGGCCGCGCTATGGCGATGTTTTGCCCGGAACCCTGCAGAACCACGCCGGCGCCATCATCTTCGGCGGGCCGATGTTCGCCAATGACGGCTCCGGATTTATTAAGACCGAAATCGACTGGATTCATGTCCCCTTGCGCGAAGACAAACCCTTTCTCGGCATCTGTCTGGGGGCGCATCTTCTGGCCAGGCAGCTGGGGGCGCGGGTGCGCCGCCATAAACACGGCTGCGTCGAGGCGGGGTATTACCCCGTCCGCCCTACCATGGAAGGGCGCAAATGCGTTGCCCAGTGGCCCAGCCGCGTTTATCAATGGCACCATGAAGGCTTTGACCTTCCCCATGGCGCCCGCCTGCTGGCCAGAGGCGATCTGTTTCGCAATCAGGCGATGCTCTATGGCCAGAACGCCTATGGGGTGCAGTTTCACCCGGAACTGACCCTGGCCATGATGAACCGCTGGACCTGCGTCGGGGCGGCGATGCTGGAAAAGAAATGCGCCCAGCCCAGGAAACTGCATTATTACGGAAGAAGCCATTATGACAGCGCCCTGGCCCGGTGGCTGGACAGTTTTCTTGATACCTGGCTAAAAGCCCATCCGGCCACACGCCCCGACCGGGAAAAATAAATCCCGGTTTGCTCCGTTTTGCATTGCGCCTTGCAGATTGCCTCGCAAAATGCGAATCAGGTCACCATCCCCCCCGCCGGGAAAACCAATATATAGCGAATGAAAGAAACATCCCCTCTATATATAGACAATTGAAACTGGCACGGCTCTTGCTGTAATACTGATTATTGGGACCATTTCAGATGCTCCCAATGCTAAAGGCGGGAAATACACAGGAACGCGACCCCTTGATCTTGTGATTTTTCCCGCCTTTTATCCTCCCCGCAAAAAAATCACATTTTCGCCATAATTGCGCCCTTTCTCCGCCGCAATGAATTTTTATATAAGGGGTGTTGCCTCAAAGGGCCCGGTTCGTGTTGGACCTGCGGATTTCTCAGCCCCCCAGCCCCCGCAGTCCCGAGTATTGAACCGGGCCCGTTTTTGTGCACACCCCCCTTGAACTCCGGCACGAACCGACAAATATCCCTGATAAATTATTGTCAGAAGGATGATGTATTATGCCGACCACAAAAACGTCCAAAACAGAGAAAAAAAACAAAAATGAAACTCATGAATTTCGCGCCGAAGTCTCGCGCCTGCTCGATATTCTGGTGCATTCGGTCTATTCCGAACGCGAGGTATTTCTGCGCGAGTTGATCTCGAACGCCTCCGACGCCTGCGAAAAGCTGCGCTATGAGGCCCTGACCGACAGCGAGCTTCTTAAAGACGATCCCGAGCTGAAAATCACCCTGCGCGCCGACAAGGACGCCGGCACCCTCACCATCTCCGATAACGGCATCGGCATGAGCCATGATGAGCTGGCCGATAATCTGGGAACCCTGGCGCGATCGGGCACCCGCGCCTTCATGGAAAACGCCAGTGACGAGGCCAAGGATAAAAACGCCCTGATCGGCCAGTTCGGCATCGGCTTTTATTCCGCCTTCATGGTCGCCAAAGAGGTCGAGGTTGTCAGTACACGGGCCGGCTCCGGTGAGGTCTGGGCCTGGCGTTCGGACGGCACCGGCTCGTTTGAGCTTGCCAGACTGAAAAAAGGCGCCCTTGCCCGCGGCACCCGCATCACGCTCCATATGCGCGATGAAGCAAAAGAATTCCTTGATAACGAGAAATTGCGCCGCATCGTCAAAACCTATTCCGATCACATCCCTCTCCCCATCGAGCTTGTAGAAAAATCCGAAGACGGCAAGTCGGAAGATGTTCATGTCCTCAATGCCGCCCGCGCCTTGTGGATGCGGCCTAAATCGGAAATCACAGATGAGGATTACAAGGAATTTTACGGTCATATCTGCGGCCTTTATGACGAGCCGGCCAAAATCATCCATTACCGCGCCGAGGGCCGCCATGAATATGCCGTGCTGCTGTTTATTCCCAAATCGCGCCCGTTTGATCTGTTCGACCCCGACCGCAAGGGCCGCATCCGGCTCTATGTCCGCCGGGTGCTGATCACCGATGAGGCCGATATGCTGCCCGCCTATCTGCGCTTTGTGCGCGGAGTGGTGGATTCTGAAGACATGCCGCTCACCATCAGCCGCGAGATGCTGCAAAACAACCCGGTAGCAGGTGCGATCAAAAAAGCGGTGACCAAGCGCGTTCTGTCTGAACTGGGAAAAATGGCGGATAAAAAGCCTGATGACTATGCCAGCTTGTGGGAAGCCTTTGGCGCCGTCATCAAGGAGGGTATTTACGAAGACTATGAGCGCCGCGACGCCCTGCTGGAGCTTGCCCGCTTCAAGACCACCACGTCTGACGACAAATTGCGCTCGCTGAAAGACTATGTCGCCGATATGGCGGAAAACCAGAGCGCGATATATTTCATCACTGGCGAGAGCGCCGCCGCCGCCGCCGCCAGCCCGCAGCTTGAAGGTTTCAAGGCCAGAGGTGTCGAAGTCCTGCTGCTCACCGACCCGGTGGACAGCTTCTGGACCTCGACCGTCACCGGCTTTGACGGCAAGCCGTTTAAATCGGTGACCCAGGGCGCGGCTGATCTGGACGCCCTGCCGCGCAAGGACGCGGCCAGGGACAAGGACGCGAAGAAAGACGAGAACACCGCCAGCAAGGCAAAGGCCGCAACGCTGGCCGCCCTGCTCAAGCAAAACCTTGAAGGCGAGGTCGAGGACGTCCGCGTCTCCGACCGCCTCGTTGACAGCCCTGTCTGCCTCGTCGCCGGCGCTGGCGGCCCCGATCTTGGTCTTGAGAAAATCCTCAAACAGTCCAAGGGCGAGGCCCCGGCGGCTCGGCGCATTCTGGAAATTAACCCGGACCACAAAATGATCAGGGCGCTGGAAGACAAGACCGACAAGGACAAAACCCTCATCAAGGACGCCGCCCACCTTCTTCTCGATCAGGCCCGTATCCTCGAAGGCGAACTCCCCGAAGACCCGGCAGGTTTTGTCACCCGCCTCAATGCGCTGATTTTAAAGGGCATGGAATAACCACACAGCCTCCCGGACGGGAACTTCGTTCGCGTCCGGGAAACTGTTCATCCCCATGAAAATTCTATACGCCGCCGCTATGAACAAGCTCGTAATAGCGTTTTTCAAGCTCGGCCTTGTGCTCAAGCTCCTCTTTGGCGAGAAATAAAAACAGATCGCGCACCGGCCCCTCCGGCGTGGTTTGTGCCAGATCGCCATACTGCCTTGCCGCTGCATCCTCACGCGAAAGCGCGTATTGCAAAATCGCCTGATCATCCGGATCAGAGCCCAGATCAGGCAGCAGGATATATTTGGAAAAATTATGATCCTCAGCCGGAACCTGCACCCCGCCCGATAACTGCCCGGCGATATCCGGGTTGTCCCGCAGCGCCTTGAACAACCGGTAATGCTCCGCCTCTTCCAGAGCCAGCTCCCCGACAAGCTCGCGAAGCGGTTTCCCCACCTTGTCTTTCAGCGCCGCGTAAAACGCCCCGGCGGTTTCTTCAAACGACATGGCTGTTTCAAGAATCTCTTCCAGAGACTTCATCGCTTTCAGCCGCGCATGAGCCCCCTTGTGGCCCTCACCATGCTCGCTCATTTGACCGCTCCCTTTTTCGCCGCAACCGCGCTGTGGATGCTCGCCGCCGCCTTGTGGCCCGCCGCCACCGCATGGATCACATCAGGCCCCTGCACCAGATCGCCCGCCGCCCACAGCCAGTTTTCAGACGTGCGCCCGTCATCATCAACTGCAATTCGCCCGCGCCGCCATTCCAGCGCCTCGGTCAGATCATCGCCGAGCCAGCTTGTGTCCGACATCTGGCCGATCGCCTCGATCACCATATCCACCTTGTGCAGAACAAGATCACTTTCATCATATCTGGGATGAAAACGCCCCTCTTCATCAAAGATCGAAAGGCATTTTACCGTCTCCAGCCCGGCGAGCGCGCCATTACTGATTTTCACCTGTTTGGGACCGCGTCCATTTACGAGCACAATGCCCTCATCTGCCGCCTCGGTCACTTCGGCCTCATCCGCCAGCATCGCGCCGCGCTCTTCCAGCGCCAGCACCGTCATATTCACAGCGCCGTACTGCCGGCGCTGCAAGCGCGCCATGGAGCGGGCAATATCAAACGCCACATTGCCGCCGCCGATCACGGCAATGCGTTTGGGGGCCTTGATATCCTCGCCAAGGGTGATGCGCGCCAGCAGATCAACCGCCGAGGCCACCTGCGGATGATCCGAACCCGGGATACGCGTCGAGCGCCCCAGATTCATTCCCGTCGAGATCAGCACCGCATCGTTGCCTTTACGCAAATTCTGCAAATTCTCTTTCTCGCCAAGGCGCATATTACATTTGATCTCAACTCCGGCCTCGCGGATCACCTCAATATCGGCATCGAGCTTGTCATAGGGCAGGCGGTATTCGGGGATGCCGTAACGCATCATGCCGCCCGGCTCTGGCCGCGCCTCGTAAACACGGACCTTGTGACCAAGCTTGGCCAGATCAAACGCCGCCGTCAGCCCGGCAGGTCCCGCCCCGATCACGGCGATTTTCTTGCCGGTAGATTTGGCAATGCCGTTTTTGAGCGCAATCTCCTGCACCTTTTCCGGTTCCACCTGATCCATGGCGAAACGTTTGAGCCAGCGGATCGCCACCGGATCACCGCGCCGCCCGATGGAACAGGCGGTTTCGCAGCGATGGGTACAAATCCGGCCGCAGACATGCGGGAACGGATTGGTGCGGTAAATCTCTCCCACTGCCCGCTCCATATCCCCGTCCCAGATGGCGCGGATATATTCAGGCGCATGCATATGCGCCGGACAGGCCTCATGGCACATGCCGCACTGGATACAGCGTGAAGCCTCCAGCAGCGCGGTTTGCGCATCATATCCGGGCGTAACCTCGTTAAAATTATCGCTGCGCGCTTCAGCTTCCAGCTCGCCCATGGCGCGGCGGGTCAGATCGAGCAGATCGGAATCTTCCGATTTCGCCCAGCCTTTTTGAAAATTTTCCCCATGCATCCCCGCCTCGTCGGGCAGGATGAGATAGGTATCCAGATCGCGGCTGACATGAACATATTCGCGCGACATGGAGAGCGAGCCGGTGGGGCAGATATCCACGCACAGCGCGCACCAGCAGCAGCGTCCGTAATCAATCGCCGGGCGCCGCGCCTTGACCCCCGCGGCCGGATCGCCGGGCAAGCCGGGGATATCGACCATGCGGATGGCGGAATTATCGCAAATCTCGCCGCATGTGCCGCAGCCGATACATTTTTCCCAGTCATTGAGATGAAAGCCGCGATAAAGCTCAGTGGCCTCGCGCGGCTCCATGGGCAAGGTCGCCGGCTCGCGAAACAGGAACGAGAGCGCCTTCATGGGACGCAGCAGGGAGCCTTTGTATTTGGGTCGGATATCACTCATCTTATCGGTCCACTTCGGGCGGGCAGGCATCAAGCGAGAACATGATCTGGGCGATATCCTCGATCCGCGCCCCGATCAGCAATTTTTCCAGCACCTGCACCGCATGCATGGAGGACGGCCCGCGCACATGCACCCGGTAGGGGCGCGGACCGCCATCGGAGACGATATAAAACGCTGTCTCGCCTTTTGAAGATTCGGTGCGGGCATAAGCCTCACCCACAGGCAGGTTCCAGGCCAGCGGATTGGGCAGGGGCGAACGGATGGCCCCGCCTATGGAAGGCAGCCGGGCGATAATCTGGCGCAGGATGCGGATCGACTGGATCACCTCGCCGCGCCGCGCCATCATACGCGCCAGCGCATCGCCGCCCTCGACCGTAACCACATCAAACTCAAGCTCGGGATATACCAGATAAGGATCGTCCCGGCGCAGATCAATCGGCAGATCGCAGGCGCGCAAATTGGGCCCCGTCACCCCCCAGGACAACGCCTGTTCCTGAGAAATAATCCCGATGCCGCTGGCCCGGTTGATCACCACGGCGCTTTCAAAGAACAAATCCTCAAATTCCGGCATGCGGCGCTCCAGCTCATCCAGCAGATTGCCCAGACGGCCAAGAAACCCCTCCGGCAAATCACGCCTTACCCCGCCGGGGGTGATGAACATGTGATAAATCCGCGCCCCGGTGACCTCCTCGAACAGATCAAGGAAATAATCGCGCATGGTGACGCCCCAAAACATGTTGGTGTAAAGCCCGATCGTGGCCGCATTGCCGCCAAAGGTAAACAGATGGGCGCAGATGCGCGACATCTCCAGCAGCATCACCCGTATCCACTGCGCCCGCACAGGCACTTCAAGCCCGCCGATCATCTCGACCGCGCGCGAATATGTCTCCTCCATAGGCACCGGATCGGGCACACAGATACGCGGCACCAGCGCCACATTCTGGATCCACAGCCGCTCTTCCATGATCTTCTCAAAGCCGCGATGCAGATAGCCGCCATCGGCAATCGCCTCGATTATGACATCGCCTTTCAGCCGCACCCTGATGGCGTAATTGCCCTCGATCCCGGGATGGTTGGGGCCAAAATAAAGCTCATATTCATGGCTTGGCGGGTGCTTGACGGGACGGTAGTTTTCAGGACGCATCAGTCAATCCCTCCGCCCTTGGCCTCGATATCCTTGAGCCAGTCGGGGCTGTATTGCACCCAGTCGAAGGTTTTCTCAACATATTCACGGGTATTGAAGCTTTTCAGCATCGGCGGCGGCCCTCCCCAGCTGGTGAGGATAAACTTGTTCAGATTGGGCGCTCCTTCAAAATGCACCCCGAACATCTCGTGAATATCACGCTCGAAAAACCCCGCCGGGGCATGGATATCGTAAACCGAAATAAACTGCCCCGGCTGACGCGAGATGAAGATATGCGCCGAAACCATGGTTTTGAGCATATGCGACCAGACATGATAGACCAGCTCAAACTGGTCCGTTTGCACCCAGTCCACACAAGAGATTGCCGAAAGATGGCAATAGCCAAGCCGCCCTTTCAAAATCTCCAGCAAGGCGGGCAGGGTATCTGGAGAAAGATCGACCCGAACCCGGCGTTCATTCATCATCCGCACTTTAATTCCCGGCATTTCATGCAGGACATCATTCAGCTTTGCAGGAATGCTCATGGAAGACGCCTTTCATTCTTGCCGCGTTCAGGATAGTCCTCCGGCACGCGGTCAAGAGCATAATCCGCCCGTTTGAGCAGCAGGTCGGTATGCCGGCCCATGGTGCCATCGGCCAGATAGCCGTAATGCTTTGCCTCGGCGATCACATCCGTGGGCGTATGCCAGCTTTCCCCGAACAGCGCCTGCTGGTTGCCCAGATAGCGGTCATAGTTATTATAGTAATCCTGCCAGCCATTGGCCTTGCCCGCATCGATATCTTCCATGAGCTTGAGCAATACCTGCTGCACCGCCTCGGGGCGCGGCATGCAGCCGGCGATAAACAGATCAGCCGGGATATACTGGTCGAGCCGTTTCACCGTGGCGTAGGAATTCCAGTACATGCCGCCATTGATGGTGCACGAACCAAAGCCGATGACGTATTTGGGCGATTGCATCTGCTCATAGGACAGGATTACCCGCTTCAAGGTCTTGATCGAAAGATAGCCGGTAATCAGCAGGATGTCGGCCTGGCGCGGGGTTACCATGGGCGAGACGCCGACCCGCTCCATGTCAAAGCGTGAGGTGATGGTGGGCGGAAGCTCGATCGCGCCGCAGCCGGTGCAGTAATGCAATACGAATAAAGAGCGTGCGCGGCAGTGATCGGCAAACCGGTTCATGACCCTGGTCCACACCGAGCGTTCCCCGGCATCCACGCTGCGGCAAATTTCCGGCTGATCTTCAATGACGGGAAGCTTGTCACTCATTGTTATTGTCCTTCCTAATTCGCCATTACCAGCGCCAGACCGGCAAGGGCAATCCCGGTCGGCCATTTCCACATCCAGCGGATCATCGTATCGGTCTTGAAGCGGCCATAGACATTGGTCACCGCCACCGAGATGAACACCACCGCAAACACCTTGGCGAGGAAGAACGGCCAGTTCTCGCCGCCGCCAAGGAACAAGGTCGTGTAGATCACGCCAATGGTATAAAGCTGGAAGCATTGCATGATGAACAATGCCCCCATATATTTACCGCTCATCTCCACCATCGGGCCGGTGGCAATCTCCGCCGGAGCGATATAAATCTCGAACGGCTCCTTGCCCATCATGCCGTGCACGGCGAGCAGCCCGCCAAAGGCCAGCAGCGGCATGGTCGCCGCGCCCCAACTCGCCGGTCCGCCCGCCTGCTGGATTTGCACAATCTCGATCAGATTGGTGGTACCATAGGCCATGCAGGCGCCGGTGACCGCGATAATAAACGGAATGTCATAGGCCAGCATCGCAGTCAGGGCGCGCGAAATGCCAATGGAGCCGTTCGGATTGGCGCAGGAGCCCACTCCGAGCGCCAGGCCGAGCATGGGCACCATCATGATATAAATCAGCGTAATCAGATCGCCTTCCCCCGCAAGCCCGTCAAAGCCCGGAACGGGCAGGAAAATCTCCGCCGTGATAAAACCGCCCAGCAGCATCATGATGGACAGATCATGCATGATGCCATGCGAAATTTGCGTCTTCTTGGCATAGAGCTTGACGATATCGTAAATCGGCTGCAACACCGGCGGCCCGACCCGGCGCTCGATCTTGGCCCGCACCCGGCGCGCCATCAGCACGAGGCCCAGACCGGTGACAAAGGCAATCAGCGGCATGAAGATAAAATCGGCCACATAGCTCATCATGGGACAATCCCCCAGCTTCCGGTGAATACCAGGCCCAGCACGACCACGAGCAGCATGTAAAGCGGCGTATAGGCAACCCGGAAGACGGCCTGCCACAAATCGCCTGCCACATTGACCAGAATGCCGATCCCCTGCTCGGCGCGCACGATCGAGCCGCGATACCACGGGCCGATCACCCGCGCCAGACCGGGATAAAACTCATGGCTGAAATGATAGCGGATATCGGCCGAGAGAAAATGCCCGCCGGCATAATTGTCAAACTGGTGCACCTCGTAGCGCCGGTTGCCCAGCAGATAGAAGATCAGCGCGCCAGCACCAATCGCCCCGATCAGCACCCCGACTACCCAGAGCATATTGAGCGAACCCGTCGCCAGGGTAACCCCGCCCAGATGATGGGGCAGCATATCGCCGCCAATCGCCCTTTGGGCAATATCGGTGATGTTGAGCGCCAGACCGGGCATAAACCCGGTGACAAAGCCGATCCCGGCCAGGATCAGCATTGGCAATACCATCGAAACCGGCGCTTCCTTCAAATGCTGATGCTCGCGCCGCAACTGCCCGAGGAAAATATTGTGAATGAGCTTGTAAACGCTCAAAATCGTCCCCAGCGTGGCGGCAAAGGCCATGATCAGCAACAAAGGCTGGCCGCCATCAAGCAGGGATTTATAGATCATCCATTTCGACACAAACCCGTTCATCGGCGGCAGACCGGCCAGACCGATGATTCCCATCAGCAAGGTCACGTAAGTCCAGGGCATGCGGGTAATCAGCCCGCCAAGCTCATCCAGATCAGAGGTTCCGGCGCGGTGAATGACCGCCGTGACCGCCAGAAACAGCGCTGCTTGATAGGTGGCATAATTGAAGACATGCATCAGCCCTCCCGCGGTACCCAGCGAGGTGCCCACCAGAACGCCCAGCAGCATATAACCGCCCTGCCCGATGCCGTGCCAGGTGAGCAACATCCGCGCATCGGTCTGCATCAGGGCGATAAAGGTCGGCACCACCATGGTGATCGCCGCCACCCACATCAGTGCGCTTTTGGCGCTCATAAATGTAAAGGGGATGGCAAGAGAGCCAAGAGCCTCCAGACCGGTCAGTTTCACCAGCACCAGAATAAGGGCAAACAATCCCATGCGCGCCGAGACCGCATTTAAAAAGGCCGAAGAGGCGCCGGGAGTTTCCGAATAGGCCGGGGCCTGCCACAGATGAAACGGCATCAGCGCCATCTTGACGCCAAACCCGGCGGCAAAAAGAATAAACAAGACCCACACCTGGGCTGTGGACATGGCGGAAATTGCGGTTTGCAGATCGGCAAAGCCAAGCCCGCCGGTTACATTTTGCACCAGCATGATCGCGGCAAATACCGCCATGGCCCCGGCCAGCGCATAAATCATATAGCGATAGGCCGCCGCAACCGCCGGGCCGCCGCCCTGGGTCATTATCGCAAAGGCCGCCCAGCTCACCAGCTCCCAGCCGATAAAAAGACTGAGCAGATCGCCGCTGGAGAGCAGCAGCAGCATAGCCAGAACATTCAGCGCCAACAGGGCGTGCTGAAGTCCCATGCGTTTTTGCTTACGCCCCCATTCGCCGCTCCCATACCAGCTGGCGAAAAACGCCGCGCCGACGGTGAGCAGCGCAAAGAACCAGCCAAGCCCGTCCAGCCGCCAGCCCAAATTTCGGCCAAGGATTTCAAAGCTCATGGCGGAAGGAATAAAAGCCACGCCGCTGTCAAGCGCAAGCCCGGCTATGGCGAGCACGGCCAGCATGAGGCCGTAAACCACCGTGGCCAGCCAGCCGGCAAAGGATCCGCGCCCCAGAACAAACAGCCCGGAGGCGAGCAGCGCCGCAACCAGCAAGAGGATATCAAGCAGGCTCATGAGGTCAATTTCCTCCCAGAAGAATCTGCGCCGCAATAGCAGGGACATCCGCCGCCTGCACCGCCATGGACGTGATGTAAGCCCCCAATGGCGCGATAGCGAACATGGCAACAAGCAATACCGCGCCAAGAACAAAGGCCGGAACAAGCTCGCCCGGCATAAACAGCGCCGCGCCGCGCCCCTTTTGCGGGCCGCCGTAAAAAAAACCCGCGGCCCGGAACAGATAGGCCCCCTCCACCACCGCCCCGGCAAGAACAACCGCCGCCGCCAGCCAATAGGCCGGGGAGGAGGAAAATGCCGCATCAAGCAGCAGATATTTGGCCCAGAAGCCGGGCAGCGGCGGAATGCCGATGATGGAGAGGGAAAGCAGCACAAACAAGGCGGCAACCAGGGGCGAGGTCCTGGCGCCGCCGCTCAACAGTTTCACATCGCCGCGCCATTTATCGGCAATGAAGAAAAAGGCCGGTTTGACCACCGCGTGGTGCAGGGCAAGCGCAATGCCCGCCGCAATGCCCGCCGGGCCGGGAATGGAAAAGGCGATTGCGATCACCCCGAGCTGGGCGATGGAGGACCAGGCGAAGGTCGAATTGAGATCACGGGCCCGGTAGGCTGCCAGCTCGCCCGCCAGCACGCCGAGAATGCCCAGAGTCAGCAGCAGGCCGTAGGCCGACGGCATGGGAAAAACCAGAACCAGAAAACGCAGGATAACAATCAGCGCCAGCTTGGAGACAATCCCCGCCAAAAGGGACGTAACCCGCACC
Organism: Alphaproteobacteria bacterium; assembly: GCA_024275895.1. GTDB lineage: Bacteria > Pseudomonadota > Alphaproteobacteria > Rhizobiales > BM303 > BM303. Next base: position 15,303 of record JAJRYE010000038.1, read on the forward strand.
GGGGCGCTGGCGTAAATTTCCGGCACCCAGGAATTGACCGGAAACAGCTCAGCCTTCACGCCAAAACCGATCAGCAGCAGCAAGAACGCCGCCGCCCCCGGCGGCCCCCGCAGCACATCCGGCGCGAGCAGGGCCAAATCGGCCAGATTGAGCGTTCCGGCGGCGGCATAGACCAGGGCAATCCCCATCAGCGCCAGCGACGAACCAAGGGCGCTGAGCAGCAGATAACGCAAGGACGCACCAAAGCCTGCCGCCGAGCCGCCGCTTGCCGCCAACCCGTAAGAGGCCACCGCGACAATCTCGTAGAAAACAAAAATATTGAAAAGATCACCCGAGAGCACCAGCCCCGCGCCGCCGCCCAGAAGGGTGAGCAAAAGCGTATATGGACCAGAGCGGTCTTCATCGCCAGACGGCCAGAACAGCCACACGCCGATATTGAGCAGCAGCACAAAGGCCATGGCGAGGTTATCGGCGTAAAACACGATGCCCAGCGGCGCTTTAAAGCCGCCCATTGCCGAGCTTGCCGGACCCGCCCCCGCAACCTGCCACGCCAGCAGGGCCGAGGCGAGGAAAGTAACCAGCACCGCCGCGCGGCCGAAAATACGGCCAAAGCCGGCATGGCATCTTCCGGCAATGGGCAGAAGAAACGCGGCAATGAGCGGAATGGCGACGGGAAAGATGATCTGCGGAACCGTATTCATGATTTTGCCCCCGCCCGCGGCCCGGCGGCGCCCGGCCCGGAAGCCTCTCTTTCCACCCGCATAAGTCTGGCCACCTCGCGCGTATCCAAAGTGCCATAGGCCTGATGCACCCGCACCACCAGCGCCAGCGCCAGCGCCAGAACGCCAAAGCCGATCACAATCGCAGTCAACACAAGCGCCTGCGGCAGCGGATCGACCATCATCCCGGCGCTCTGCCCGGCTTTCAGGATCGGCGCGGCGGCATTTTCGCGAAAGCCCACCGCAACCAGCAGCAAATTCACGCCCGATTCCACCAGCACCAGCCCGAGAATATTGCGAATGAGATGGCGCTCGGCCACCATGGCGTAACACCCGATCAGAAAAAGCCCGATCGCCCCGGCATAAAGAACCGCGCCCGTACTCATGCGCCCGCCTCCGCGCCGGAAACCCTGGCCATTAACCCGGCAAGCTCCGAGCCCACCTTAAGCCCTATGGCCAGATAAAGCAGCGGCAAGGAGCCGGCGGAAAACAGCGCGCCCGCCTCCCCCTTGCCAAAGAAGGGGGTAAGGAAGGCATCGCTGCCAACAAGAGAGACAAGGCCGATCATGATGAAGGCCGCCCCGGCAAAGCCCTCCACCAGCATCGCCGTGCGGTGATTGAACGGGCTGGCGGGAGAGGCCAGAACGGGCACGAAAAACGCCGCCGCCAATATGGCGCCGCCCTGAAAGCCGCCGCCCGGTGTAAGATGGCCGTGCAGGACGATATAAGCGCCCAGAACCAGCAGGAACGGGAACAAAAGATACGCGGCGCTGTGAAGGATAAAGCCGGCGTTTTCCGCCTGCGCCCCGCCGCGCGAAGCGCCGCCCAGCACCATTCCGGCAGCCGCCGCCGCCACGAACAAGATGGTCACCTCGCCCAGAGTGTCAAGGCCGCGATAACCCAGCAAAATCGCCGTGACGATATTGTCCGCCCCCGTATCGCCCGGCGCCGCCGCCACAATTGCCTGCCCCACCTGCATGGGCGCAAGACCAAAGGGAAGAGCCTGCAATATGGCAATCAGCAAAATGCCGAGACCGGTCAGAAACAGCAACGTTGCGGCAGTATGGCCATAACCCTTCATTGCTCATCCTCCCGCGCCGGCCCGCCCGGCCACAAACCGACCCGGCGCAGGGTAAGCGCCAGCAAAACCCCCGACAACCCGGCTCCGACCGCCGCTTCGGCCAGCGCGACATCAGGGGCGCGCAACAATACAAAAAGAACCGAAAGCGCCAGCGAGACGGCCGCAAGAGCAGCAACCGCTGCCAACAGGCCGCGCAACACCACAACGGCAATCGCCGCCAGCAGCATGACGCCGGTAATGAGCGTGATTAACAGGGTCATTCGCTCTCTCCTTTGCCTGAGCTGTCCGCCCAGGGCCTGATCCCCATGCTCAGCGCCGCGCGTGCGATGGTGGATGAGCCCACTGGCGAGGTGATCAGCACAAACATGGCGATAATGATCAGTTTCGGCCACCAGTCCGGGTGGTAGAAAAACACCCCCGTAATCAGCCCCAGCGAACCGAGCGTTGCTGATTTGGCTCCCGCCTGAATGCGGTTGAAGACATCCGGCATTCGCACAAGACCCAGCGAGCCCATAAACAAAAACGCGCCGCCGATTAAAAAAAACAGATCACCAATGATGTCCATGAACCGCCCCTAACCCTTATTGCCCCTGTTGCTCTCAAGCGCCCGGGCAATGGCGACCACGCCGACAAAGGCAAGCGCGCCGTAAACGAGGGCAATATCGAGATAAATAGCATTATCGAGCATGCTCGCCAGCCAGATGAGCCCCGCCGTGGTGATCACCCCCAGCACATCGGCGGCAACCACCCGGTCCGGAATTGTCGGTCCCATCAGCAGCCGCGCCGCTGCCAGCACGATCGCGAGAATGACGAGAAGAAAGGCGAACCCGCCCAGAAAGCTCAACTCCAGGGCCATCATCGCAAAAACTCCTTCAACAGCCCTTCAAACCGCGCCGCAATTTCGCGGGTGGCGTGTTCGATATCCGCGCCGGGCGAAACATCGATCCAGTGCACTTTCAGTGTCTCGCCGACAACATCAACGCATAAGGTGCCGGGGGTAAGGGTAATGGAATTGGCCAGCCATAATTTGCCCAGATCGGATTCAAGCTCGGTGTGAACCTCGACCAGAGCCGGATTGATCCGCAGCCGCGGCGCGGCCACCCGGCGGGCAACATCAAGATTGGCGCGCAAGAGCGCCCAGAAAAACACCGCGAAATAGCGAATGAGACTGAAAGGAAGGGAAGGGGAAAACTTCAGGTCATCCAGCATGGACAAATGGCGCACCGAGAGCGCCGCCACACCGAATGAAACCGCCATACCGACCAGAATTTCAGCCGGGGTAATCCTCCCCGCCAGAGCCATCCAGACAACGAAGATCCCCGCCGCGGTCAAGGCAAAGCGGCGTTTGTTCACTGACCCTGCCCCTTTCGCCAGACGCACAAACACCGGTGATCGCATAGCACAACCTCGTCAGATCCGGAGGGGAACACAGAACGCGGGAAGCCTCAAATCCTATCCCTGATCCCGCCCGTCTCGCGGAAGCGAATCAACTCAACCTCTTACTGATAATATATTAGCATTTTATGATATGCAGTCCATGACACCTATTGTCACAGGCAGCAAAAACGCCCCGGCAAAAGCGTTTTAACTCTTGACTGAAAACCGCCTCTGGCGGCGTCAGGGCGGATCAGGGCCACGGATATTCGGCCCCGATCGCCAGAGCGCTCCCGGTTTTGATTGAATCAAAACCGGGCTCTAGTGGCGGAATTACAACGGCAACTGTTCGACAATCTTGCCGTCGATCCGTGTCGTCATACCCGTATGGATGTTTATGACTTTTTTGTCAAACCCCTTCCCGAGGCCATCTCCCGGACCAACCCAGACGAGCGCGCGTATGGGCGTCAAAGGCGGCGCGGCGCCGACAACCGGGGCAACCGGAGCCGCAGCAGGAGCGCCGGGAAGCGCGCCGGGAGCAACGGCTATACCCGATGCCACGCCCGGAACAAAGCCGGCCGCGCGGCAGTTGATTTCAAAACACTGCGTTTAGCAATAAGCTGTCCACCGATAAATTTCCGGATAACTTTATCCGAGGGGCGTTTCCTTTACCAGAGTGACGATCCCCGTATCGGGGTCCTGACTTCGTGTATGGGTCGCATCCCCCACTTTCCATTGCGCCGCCATAGGCAAAAACAGGGGAGGAGGAAACAAAAACAAAAGCAGGCACTGTCAGGAAAAATACCAGTAAATATAATATAATTATTTTAGGTGCAGTTTAAAAATAAGCCATTTTTACACTCCCTCACTTTGATGCACACCACGGATTACTGAAGATAATTAAGATAATTTTATTTTAATGTTAAAAAATATATCATATGCTTGTTTTTTACAATACCTAATATCCATATGTTTCCTGCCGATAAATCATTAGGAGACCTCTGAATTTACCGTATTTCCCGTCTATCCGCTCTTTTTCGACGTCCATGAGCGGCGTGTTTGGTCATTCTGATCGGTATTTTCGCCGGTTTCAACCGGTTTTCGCCTGATTTGGCTGATTCAAGGCAGAT
>JAJRYE010000039.1 GCA_024275895.1 Alphaproteobacteria bacterium
GAAAAACTGGCTGACGACCACAACACCCCTTACTTGGGAACAATCCCCCTGGAATCCCAGATACGCATTGGCGGCGACGCCGGAAAACCCATCGTCGTCGCCCATTCCCAGTCGGAAGCGGCGCAGGCTATCAAGACGATCGCCAAAAGCGTGGCCGCCCGCGTGAGCGTGCTGACTATTAACAACCAGGAAAGCGGTTTTATTCCCATCCAAATGATTGGATAAGCGATCCACATCTTACTATTTTTAACAAAAGCTGGCCCTGGGGCTGGCTTTTGCGTTAATGAAGTTGATGAACCAGCTAATGGAGTTCAAACATGGCAATGACAACAACCGAGAAATCATCCGTGGTGGGGGTGCGCTTTCAAAAGCTGGGTAAACTGTATCATTTTAAGTTAAAAGACGGCCAAGGGATAAATCCGGGCGACCATGTTGTGGTCGAGACGAAGAGAGGGCAACAATTGGGCCAGGTCATGGCCTACATCGACCCAGCGCGAGTGCATAACAAGAAAAATCTGCGGGCCATAAGGCGCAAAGCCACTCCCCGCGACCTGATCATGAAACAGGTTTGGGAGACAAAAGAGCTGGATGCGCTGATCAGCTGCCGCGAACAAGCGCATAAGCTACGCATTAAAGACGCCCGGTTTATTAAAGCTGAGTATAGTTTCGACGGCAGTTGGTTGACGTTTCACTACGCCACAGAAAACAAAAAGCTCAATATCCGGTGGCTACAGAACGCCTTAAATCAAATTTTTCAGTCGCACATTGAGATGCGGATGATTGGCCCGCGCGATGTGGCTAAATTTCTGGGCGGTTACGGCGCTTGCGGCACGCCCCGTTGCTGCTCCACGTTTTTGACTGAGTTCAGCCCGGTTTCTATCCGCATGGCTAAGGCGCAAGGTGTTTCGCTAAGCCCGCAGGAGATTACGGGCATGTGCGGCCGTTTACGCTGTTGTCTGGTCTACGAGTATGAGCAATATGTTGCGGCCAAGAAGACGTTGCCGAGGGTCGGCAACCGAATCGGCACGCCGTATGGCAGAGGTACGGTTAAAGATGTGCGCGTGCTGCGCGAATCGGTTGTCGTTGATGTGGATGGGGAGCGGCACGAGGTGTTCCGGCATGAGTTTGAGCCGCTGGAAGAGTTGGAAGCGTTGCAAAAGAAGGCGGCGGCCGGCTGCTCCAAACACACCAACGGCGATTGTGACTGCGGCGCAAATGGTGAGAAGAGATCGTGATCGTCAATCGAGATACGGCCTGGGGTTTGGTTTGTGAATTTGTGCAAGACGCCGGCCTGCGACGGCACATGCTGGCTGTAGCGGCGGCCATGCGCTGGTATGCGCAGGCGTTGAATGAAAACCCGGATTATTGGGAAGTGGTGGGGTTGATCCACGATTTTGATTGGGAAATTCACCCCGATCTGAATCGACATCCGATTAAGGGGGCTGATATTTTACGGAAGCGGGGCTGGGACGACGAAACTATCCGCGTGATTTTATCGCATTACACGGAAGGAACGGGCGTGGAACGGGAGAAGGCGATTGATTTCGCTTTGTTGGCTTGTGACGAGATTACGGGTCTGGTTATTGCCACGGCTTTGGTACGGCCGTCCCGCAATATCGCTGACGTGAGACTCAAATCCATCCGCAAAAAGTGGAAAAATCTCAAATTCGCCGCCGGGGTGGATCGGGAACATGTGACGACGGTCACGGCCGATTTCAGCCGCGCCTGTTTTGACGGTCAACTCGATTTGTGGACGCACATTGGCAACATCCTGACGGCGATGCAGGCCAACCCGGCCCGTCTGGAACTGGACGGCCGTCTGGCGCACCCTGCTTAAAGCCGCTCCAAAACAGATGGTCGATCAAGAGTATCTCACCGTAACAGAAGCGCTCACGGCCGTTCTGGACGGCGTCCCCGTTTTAGAAACCGAGCACGTCCCTCTGCTCAAAGCGCTGGGGCGGGTTCTAGCCGAGCCGGTCGCCGCCCACGACAGCCTGCCCCCCTTCGCCAACTCGGCCATGGATGGCTACGCCTTGCGGGCCGCCGACCTGATTGGGGTCACACCAGACCACCCGGCCACGCTGCGCGTTGTGGCCGACATCGCCGCCGGCGCCATCCCCCAAACGTCAGTAACGGAAGGCACGGCCGCCAGCATCATGACCGGCGCGCCCCTGCCGCCTGGGGCGGATGCGGTCGTCCCGGTGGAAGATACGAATGAACCGTGGCGGGATGTGGAACGGCCGTTGCCCGCACACATCCAGGTTCGCCGCCAGGTACAACCCAACGATTACATCCGCCACATCGGCGAAGATATCAGCCAATCAGCAGATCAATGATCTGGTTCAGGCGTTGGGCTGCGGCACGGGCAACGCCTATAGCGAGGACGACCTGCGCTATGAGCGGGTAATCATCATGACGGACGCTGATGTTGACGGTGCGCATATAGCCTCGTTGCTGATTACGTTTTTCTACCGCCAAATGCCTGAGCTCATTACCGCCGGGCATCTTTTTCTCGCCGTTCCGCCGCTATACCGTATCGCGCAAGGCGGCAAGACGCTCTATGCCCGCGACGATGCGCACCGCGATGCGCTACTGAAAACCGAGTTCAGCGGCCGTGGCAAAATCGATATCGGGCGTTTTAAGGGGCTGGGCGAAATGCTCCCGGCGCAGTTAAAGGAAACCACCATGGCGCCGGGCAAACGCACCTTGCTGCGGGTCCAGATCGACGAGGCCGAGGCTGAGGCCACCGCCAGTTCGGTCTCAAGGCTGATGGGCTCCAAGCCCGAAGCGCGGTTTAAATTCATTCAGGACAACGCCGAATTTGTCACCGATGTTGATATTTAAAAGCTGCGCGGGATATGAAGACGGGTCATCACCGGATTGAGATCCCTTTTTGGATCCCTGCCTTCGCAGGGATGACGCGGGGAAACTTTGCAGGGATGATGTGTGGACGGGATGGAACACTTTGATTTTAGTATGAAAAAGCAAATGCCAACAGATGAGGCGAAGGCCGGTAAAAAGGCGATGTGGCGCTATATCGGCATTTTTGCCGCCTTCAAGGTGGCGCTGATTGTCGGCGTTCTCATTCTGGTATTGTCTTATATTTAGTCGCTCGCGGCTATTCGGGGCTGCGCCCCGGCCTCCGCGGGAGCGGCGCATAAGCGCCGGGCCGCCGTCGCGGCCGTGGGCGCGAAACTGCAGGCTTGGAGACCCGCTCCCCCCCTCCGTGGCAGGGCAAGCTGGCGAAAGCCAGCGCCAGCCCGTGAACGGACGCACGCCCGGAGGGCGGGCGGAAAACAAAAACTACCGAGCAAAAATCATCAGCCTGCCGGAAAGGGGACCAGTTTATGCTGATCTTCATCCCAGAGTCGCAGCTTGAGGCAGGCGAAGCTGTCCATCAGCGACAGACGCCTTACCGCTTTGAGTTCGGAGTGATCTTTCAGCACTTCGGGCAGGCGGTAATAGGGAATACGGCTGTTGAGGTGATGCACATGATGGATGCCGATATAGCCGGTGAGCCAGGCGAGCGGACGCGGCAGATCGTAAAACGAGCTGCCAAACAGGGCGGCTTCGGGCAGTCGCCACTTCTCGTGGCCGGACCAGTAGGTATCCTCAAACTGATGCTGGACATAAAACATCCAGACACCAATGGAAGCGGCGAAGATCGTAATCGGTAATTGCACCAGCAGGAACGGGATAACGCCGAGCATATACATCATGATACCGATCACCACCGCGACCATGATATTTGTTCCCATGGCGCTGATCCAGTAGGACTTGCCGGCTTTCATCAGCCCTGTCGGAACGCGGTTGCGCAGCAGGAAGTTATAAGCGGGGCCTATTCCGAACATTACCAGCGGATGGCGGTAAAGCCGATAGGCCAGACGGCCTGCCGGTGAGCGCGCCTCATATTCACGGATGGTGAGGGTGTCGATATCGCCGGTGCCGCGTCTGGACAGATCGCCCGTGGTAGCGTGGTGGATGGCGTGATCGCCGCGCCAGACTTCATACGGCGTCATGGTGAAGACGCCGAGGATGCGCCCGACCCAGTCATTGATCGCCCTTGAGCGGAAAAAAGCGTAATGGCCGCAATCATGCTGAATAAGAAAAAAACGGACGAGGAAGGCCCCGGCCGGCAAGCTGATCAGCAAGGTCAGCCAGTAGCTGATGGAAAGCGCCGCCCAGGCGGCCACCCAGAGCGCAGCGAACACCACCACGGTCACGGCAAGCTCAATCACGGAGCGTTTGTGGTCGGGCTGGCGGTATCCGGCCATGATTTTCAGCCAGTCGCGAGCCGGTGTCGGTGCTGATTCAGTCTTCGTCCGTGTCATATATGCCCCCATCAGAAAATTCCTGATGCGTTCAATAAACGAACGGCGGAAATAAGCAAGGCCGGGGGTGAATATATCACCCGTTCAGGCCGCTTCCTCATTGCTTTCTTCAAGGCGGCGATCAAGATAGGCGTCGATATTGCTCATCAGCGCCTCTTGCTGATCGGCAAAGAAATGATTGGCGCCGGGAACAACTTCATGATCAATCACAATGCCTTTTTGAATTTTGAGGCGTTCCACCAGCTTGACGACGGAATCAGGCGGCACGACGGCGTCATCATCGCCGTTGATCATCAGCCCCGATGAAGGGCAAGGGGCAAGAAAGCTGAAATCGTAAAGATTGGCCGGCGGGGCAACGGAAATAAAACCGGCGACCTCGGGACGGCGCATCAGCAACTGCATGGAAATCCAGGCGCCAAAGGAGAACCCGGCCAGCCAGCAGCCACGCGATTCGACATTGAACCCCTGCATCCAGTCGAGCGCCGCGGCGGCATCGGAAAGCTCGCCGATACCATTGTCATATTCGCCCTGGGAGCGGCCGACACCGCGGAAATTAAACCGCAAGACCGAAAACCCGCGCTTCACAAAGGTGTAATACAGGTCATAAACGATCTGGTTATTCATCGTGCCGCCAAATTGCGGATGCGGGTGCATGATCATCGCCACCGGCGCGGTGGGATCCTTGACATGGTGGTAACGACCCTCGATACGGCCCGCCGGACCGTTAAAAATGACTTCAGGCATGTATGTGACCTACTCTGATTGACTCTGCTCACCCGTTTGGCCGGTTTTTTTGAACCCCGCCGAAAATTCTTTTCAAACGCTTTGCGCTTTTGATACTTGACTAAATTAGTCAAGATTAATATATCCCACACAAACAGCGCCACTTTGGTGGAAATGGCGCCGGGATACGAAAACACAGGTTGGCGAATTTGAAAATAGCGCGAACCTGCGGGAACGACACTAACATAAATATTGGTTAATAATCCAGCATTTCAAACCCAAACCTTAAGATATGGTTAACAGACCGGGCGAGCGGCGACATGAAACTGAGCACAAAGGGAAGATATGCCGTGATGGCGATGGCCGATATCGCGGCGCAAAAGGAGGATTCTCTTGTGCCGCTTCTTGCCATTTCCGAGCGCCAGGATATCTCGCTTTCCTATCTGGAACAGCTCTTTAACCGGCTGCGCAAGGCGGGGCTGGTCACATCGGTGCGCGGGGCAAGGGGCGGCTACAAGCTGGCGCGGGCGGCAAAGAATATTTTGATCTCGCAGATTATGGACGCGGTCGCCGAGCCGGTTTCGGCAACACGGTGCGATACCGGGGCCGATCAGGGCTGCCGCGGCAACGAGCGCTGCATCACCCATGATTTGTGGAGCGAGCTCGACCAGCATATCACCGGTTTTTTGTCTTCGGTCTCATTGGCCGATGTTATCGCCAGTGCGCCTTGCGGTTCAAATTCCCCCCTCACCCGGCTCGCCTCCAAGGCGCAGCGGGCGGCGCAAACCGCCGCTATCCGGGCAAAGGCGTAAGCGAAAATGGCCTCTGCACGCATATATCTCGATAACAACGCCACCATGCCCCTGCGCCCGCAAGCGCGCCGCGCCATGATAGATGCGCTTGATACGGGCGGCAACGCCTCTTCGGTCTGTGAGGAAGGGCGTCTGGCGCGGCAGATGATTGAAAAGGCGCGGCGGCAGGTGGCAAGGCTGGTCAATGCCGCCCCGGCGGAGGTTATTTTCTCCTCTTGCGGCACGGAGGCCAATAACCAGGTTATCTTTTCCGCTGTCACAAACGGCACAAAGCATATTCTGGTCTCGGCCGTTGAGCACCCGGCGGTGCTCAACGTGGCAAGGGCCAGCGGCGCTGAAGTTCATGTTCTTGCGGTTGACGGCGACGGGCGGGTGCAGCCTGCCACATTATCCACGGCCCTTGAGGAGCTTGATGCCGCCAAGGCCCCCTCCCCGGTTCTGGTTTCCATCATGCTGGCCAATAACGAGACCGGCATTCTCCAGCCCGTGGCCGAGTTGGCGCGGATTACCCATGCGCATGGAGGCCTGTTTCATACCGATGCGGTGCAAGGAGCAGGGAAACTTGCCCTTGACATGCCGGCTCTGGGAGTGGATTTTCTCTCGCTTTCGGCCCACAAGATCGGCGGGCCGCAGGGCTCTGGCGCGCTAATTACGGCTCCCCTGGCCAAAATTGAGCCTCTGATCCTCGGCGGCGGGCAGGAGCGCTCAAGGCGGGCGGGCACGGAAAACCTCTCCGGCATCGTCGGTTTTGGCGCGGCGGCGCAGGTCGCGCATGAAGAACTTCAAGATATGAGTCGCATCAAGGGCTTGCGTGATTTGCTTGAGGATAAGATTCAGGCGCTGGACAGCTCGATCACAATTCGTGGTAAAAATGTCGAACGCCTTGACAATACAAGCTTTTTCGCCACACCAGGCATCAGGGCCGAAACCCTGGTGATCGCGCTTGATCTTGACGGCATTGCGATCAGCGCCGGTTCGGCCTGCTCGTCGGGCAAGGCGGGCACAAGTTATGTGCCGGTGGCCATGGGTTATGACGAAACTGCGGCGGCAAGCATGATCCGGGTCAGTTTTGGCTGGCAAAACAGCCACGATGATGTTGAGAGATTTATCGAAGGTTATGGCGCAGCGGTCAAACGCATGCGCGGGCAAAACAGCGCCGGGAGCGCCGCACAGGAAGATTGAACACATGACAGCAAAAACAAAAACCGCCGAACAGGTTGCCGGGATTGGCGTTGAGCAGTACAAATACGGCTTTGTCACCGATATCGAGACCGAAAAGGCTCCCAGGGGGCTGAACGAGGACACCATCCGCTTTATCTCGGCCAAGAAAAACGAGCCGGAATGGATGCTGGAATGGCGACTTGACGCCTACAGGCGCTGGCTGACTCTGGAGGAGCCGACATGGGCGAAGGTGCACTACCCCAGGATCGACTTTCAGGATTTGTATTACTATTCCGCGCCGAAGAAAAAGGGTGATGGGCCGCAAAGTCTTGATGATGTGGACCCGGAACTTCTTGATACCTACAAAAAACTCGGCATTCCACTGCGCGAGCAGGAAATTCTCGCCGGGGTCGAAAACCCGACCATGGCAGTCGATGCGGTGTTTGACAGCGTTTCGGTCGTGACTACATTCAAGGAAAATCTGTCCAGGGCGGGGGTGATCTTCTGCCCCATTTCCGAGGCGCTGCAAAGCCACCCCGAGCTGGTGCGCAAATATCTTGGCACCGTGGTGCCGGTGACGGATAATTTTTACGCCACCTTGAACGCCGCCGTGTTCTCGGACGGCTCGTTTGTCTATATCCCGGAAGGGGTGCACTGCCCGATGGAGCTTTCGACCTACTTTCGCATCAACGAGCAAAATACCGGCCAGTTCGAGCGTACACTGATCATTGCCGATAAAGGCGCTTATGTGAGTTATCTGGAAGGCTGCACCGCGCCGCAGCGCGATGAAAACCAGCTTCACGCCGCCGTTGTCGAACTGATTGTGCATGATGATGCCGAGATCAAGTATTCAACGGTTCAGAACTGGTATCCCGGCGACAAGGACGGCAAGGGCGGAATTTACAATTTTGTCACCAAACGCGCCGATTGCCGCGGCCGGAATTCGAAAGTCTCCTGGACCCAGGTCGAGACTGGCTCGGCAATTACGTGGAAATATCCAAGCTGCGTGCTGCGCGGCGATAACTCGCAGGGCGAGTTTTATTCCATCGCCATCTCAAACGGCCATCAGCAGGTGGATTCGGGCACCAAGATGATCCATCTGGGCAAGAACACCAAAAGCCGCATCATCTCCAAGGGGATTTCGGCCGGGGTTTCATCAAGCACCTATCGCGGGCTGGTGAGCGCCCATCGCAAGGCTTCGGGGGCGCGCAACTATACCCAGTGCGATTCGCTGCTGATCGGCGATAAATGCTCCGCCCATACGGTGCCCTATATGGAAACGCGCAATATGAGCGCCACCTTCGAGCATGAGGCCACCACGTCGAAAATCAGTGATGACCAGCTTTTTTACTGCCGCCAGCGCGGCCTGAATGAAGAAGAAGCAGTGGCGCTTATTGTCAACGGCTTCTGCAAGGACGTTTTGCAGCATCTGCCGATGGAATTTGCCGTCGAGGCACAAAAGCTGGTCGGTATCTCACTGGAAGGTAGCGTGGGATAATTATTTTTACGTCATTGCGACGAAACAGGAAAGACGAGATATGAAAAGCTTGATGAAAATAGAAAACCTGCATGCCGAGGTCGGCGGCAAGGAAATCCTGAAAGGGATCAACCTGAATATTGCGCCGGGGCAGGTGCATGCGATCATGGGGCCGAACGGGTCGGGCAAATCCACCTTGTCGAATGTGCTGGCCGGGCGTGATGATTATGTTGTCACCAAAGGCTCGGTGAGCTTCATGGGAGAAAACCTGCTGGAGATGGCGCCGGAAGAGCGCGCAGCGGCGGGCATCTTTCTTGCCTTTCAGTATCCGCTGGAAATCCCCGGCGTGGCGACCATGACATTTCTCAAAACCGCCATCAACGCCCAGCGCAAGACAAGGGGCGAGGATGAGCTTTCCACCCCGGCCTTCATGCGCTTTGTGCGCGAGAAATCGGCATTGCTTGGCGTCAAGGACGAGATGCTTAAAAGGCCCCTCAATGTCGGGTTTTCAGGCGGTGAGAAAAAGCGTAACGAGATTTTGCAAATGGCGCTGCTGGAACCGGCATTCTGCATTCTTGACGAGACCGATTCCGGGCTCGACATTGATGCGCTCAAGGTGGTGTCCGAAGGCGTCAACGCCCTGCGCGACAAGGAGCGCTCCATGCTGGTGATCACCCATTACCAGCGCCTGCTGGACTATATCGTACCTGATTTTGTACATGTGCTCTCAAACGGCAGGGTTGTGCGCTCGGGCGGCAAGGATCTGGCGCTGGAGCTGGAAAAATCCGGCTATGCCGAATACGGCGCGGATGCAGCTTAAAGAGCGAGGATGACTCACTTGACCACACAAGGAAATATAAAAAAGACGGCGGCGGAAAAGGCGTTTCCCGCGCTTTATGACAAAATTGCCCCCGGCCTGCCCGGCGGCAAGGCGGTGCGCAGGCTGCGCAACAAGGCGATGGAGGATTTCAAGGCCAGCGGCCTGCCAGGACGCGGCGTTGAGGCGTGGAAATACACCAATCTGCGCCAGCTTCTGACCGATTCCTACCCGCCGGCGGTGCCTGCGGGGGGCGGGGTTTTAATGAACACCGATGAGGCGGCCTCGCACGGCGCCTTTTCTACCCTTGAGCGCGCAACCATGGTGTTCGTTGACGGGCATTACCGGCCGGAGCTTTCCGATATCTCGGCGATCGGGGACAAGGCCAGGATCATGACCCTGGCGCAGGCGCTCGAAACGGAAGATACGCGCGCGCTTGACACTCTGGTGAGCGCGGCCGATGCGGACCCGCTGATCAATCTCACCCTGGCCATGATGCGCGATGGCGCGATGGTCAGCATTCCCGACGGGGTACGGATAAAAACCCCGCTGCATTTTGTCCATATCAATCGCACCGGCGCTTCTTGCGCCAATACAACGCGGCATATTGTTCATGTCGGCAAGGGCGCGGCGCTGAAAATCTTCCAGACCCATGCCGGTTCTGAAAACGCCACCTATTTCACCAATACGCTGTTTATTGCCCAAATCGGGAATGAAGGGCAATTGACGCGGGTGAAGGTTCAGGGCGATTCGCTGAGCGCCTTTCACTTTGGCCATTTGCGGGCCGAGTTGGGGGAAAAGGCCAAACTGCGCGATTTCACCTTGAATCTGGGCGGCCATGTGGTGCGCTCGGAGGTCGATGTCGCCCTGGCCGGGAATGCAGCGGACGCGCATGTCTCCGGGGCCTATCTGTTAAGCGGAAAGCAGCATTGCGACACCAGCATCATGATGGATCATCAGCGGCCCGGAGGCACCAGCCAGCAGCAGTTCCGCGGTGTTGTGGATGATGGCGCGCAGGGGATTTTCCAGGGCAAGGTGCGGGTTGCGCCTGATGCGCAAAAATCGGACGGGCGCCAGATGGTGCGGGCCCTGCTGCTCTCCGAACGCGCCTCGCATTTCGCCAAGCCGGAGCTGGAGATTTTTGCAGATGACGTGCAATGCGCCCATGGGGCAACAGCAGGTGAGCTGGATGACGAGGCGCTGTTTTTTCTGCGCGCCCGCGGCATTCCGGAACCCCGGGCCAAAGCCCTGCTGATTACCGGCTTTATCGGTGAGGCGCTGGATGACATCACCGATCTGGATATTCGCGACCGGCTCGAAGAGCTGACCCAAAACTGGCTGGACCGGCGCTCGGGAGAGACATCATGAATGAAGTTGTCACTGATAACATTGCACCGGCTTTTGATGTGGAGCAAATCCGCAATGATTTCCCGATCTTGAAGCGCAAAGTGCACGGCAAGCCCCTCACCTATCTCGACAATGCCGCCTCGGCGCAAAAACCGCAAATCGTCATTGACGCCATGAGGGAAGCCTATGAGAACGAATATGCCAATGTTCACAGGGGGTTGCACTTTTTAAGCAATACCGCCACCTGTGCCTTCGAGAAGGCGCGTGAGCAGGTGCGGGGGTTTTTAAGCGCCCCTTCCACAGATGAGATTATCTTCACCCGCAACGCTACCGAGGCAATCAATCTGGTGGCGGCCTCTTATGGCTCCACGGTGCTGGGTGAGGGAGACGAGGTGGTGCTGTCCATTCTTGAGCATCACTCCAACATCATTCCGTGGCATTTTCATCGCGAGCGCAGCGGCGCGGTTTTAAAATGGGCTCCGGTTTCCGATCGCGGCGAGTTCCTCCTGGACGAGTTTGAAAAACTGCTGGGCCCGAAGACAAAACTGGTCGCTATTACCCAGATGTCGAATGCGCTGGGGACGGTGGTGCCAGTCAGGGAGGTTATCAAGATGGCGCATGAGCGCGGCATCAAGGTGCTGGTTGACGGCTCCCAGGCCGCGGTCCATATGCCAGTTGATGTCCGCGCGCTGGATGCGGATTTTTATGTCATTACCGGCCACAAGCTCTATGGCCCCACCGGCATCGGAGCGCTTTATGGCAAAAAGGAGCTGCTGGAAGCCATGCCGCCCTATATGGGCGGCGGCGAGATGATCAAAACCGTCTCCACGGACAAGGTAATCTATGGCGATCCGCCGCACAGATTCGAGGCCGGCACACCGGCGATCGTGCAAGCCATCGGCCTTGGGGTAGCGCTTGATTATATGTGCAAGACCGGCCGCGCGGCGATTGCGGCGCATGAGGCGGATTTGCTTGAATATGCCAGCCGGAAACTTGGCAATATCGAGGGCCTGCGCATTATCGGCGAGGCGCCGGACAAGGGCGCCATTATTTCGTTTGAGATGGAAGGGGTGCACGCCCATGACATCAGCACCATAATTGACCGCTCCGGGGTGGCGGTGCGCGCGGGCACGCACTGCGCCGAGCCATTATTGCAACGTTTCGGGGTTACCAGCACCTGCCGGGCCTCTTTTGCCATGTACAACACGCGCGAGGATGTGGACGCTCTTGAGCAATCCCTCATTTCCTGCGCCCGGTTTTTCTCTTGAGGATGGAAAAAGACATGAACGAGAACAGGGATATCATCGATCTGAGTGAACAGATACCGGCCGGCGAAACCGTGCCTGCAGCGCCGGTTGAAACCTTGAGCAAAGAGCAGATCGACGCGCTTGCGCAAAAGATCATAACCGCGATCAAAACCGTCTATGATCCGGAAATACCAGTTGATATTTACGAGCTCGGGCTCATCTACAAGATTGACATTCAGGACGACCGCAGGGTCGAGATTGAAATGACGCTCACGGCGCCGGGTTGCCCGGTGGCGGGCGATATGATCATGTGGGTGGATCAGGCGGTGCGCGGCGTGGACGGGGTTGAGGGGGTAAATGTCAATCTCGTATTCGACCCGCCCTGGGATATGAGCCGCATGTCCGATGAAGCGCGCGTCCAGTTGAATATGCTATAGCAAGGTGAAGTGACCATGACCCAGACCCAAAGAGCAAGGCCCAAGGCCGTGACCCTGACCGAGGCGGCAGCGAGGCGTTTAAAAGCCATAATTGAAAAATCTGGCAACGAGATTGCCGGTCTCCGGGTCGGGGTGAAAAACTCCGGCTGCGCCGGTATGGGCTATACGATGGAATACGCCAAATCCATCGAGCCCTATGATGAGGTGATCGAGGATCAGGGGGTTAAAATCCTCATTGACCCCAAGGCCATCATGTTCCTGCTCGGCACGAGGATGGATTTCAAAGAGGAAAAACTCTCATCCGGATTTGTGTTCGACAATCCCAATGAAACCAGCGCCTGCGGCTGCGGCGAATCCGTCACCATTGCTCCGGTGAAGGCTGAACTGATTGAAAACTAAAAACTTTCACAGCAAAAGGAAAAGCGTTTGCTCAGGCCACCATGGACATATCGATATCCGGGTCGGTTTCGGCCTTGACCTTGTTTCTTCCGCTGCGTTTGGCGGCATAAAGACACGCATCGGCGCGCTTGATCAGTTCCGGGATATCCTCGCCATGCCGGTAGCGGGCGGCGCCAAAGGACATGGTCACGGAGCCAAGGCTCTCACCGGTTGAGCGTTTCACCAGTTCCTTGGCCTGTATGGTCTCGCGGATGTAATCACCCAGCTTGACCGCATCGCGCAGATTGGTGTGGGGCAGGATAACCGCAAATTCCTCGCCGCCGTAACGGGCCGCCACATCCCGGCCCTTGACGTTGCTCTTGATGGCATGAGCTACAAGACGCAGCACCTGATCGCCGGTCTGATGGCCATATGTGTCATTGAACTTTTTAAAGAAATCAATATCACCGAGCAGCAAGCTCAGCTCCTGTCCGGTCTCTTTCGCCTGCTCGGTCTTCAAAATCATCTGTTCATCGAAACTTTTGCGGTTGTCTATGCCGGTCAACGCATCGGTGCGCGATTCGGAGCGAACCTCGTCAAGAGAGCTGTTGAGTTCCTCGATCTTGCGTTTGGATTCTTCCAGTTTGGCTTCTAGCTCGCGCGTAGTGCTCTCCATATCCCGGGTGGCGGTCAATATGGTTCCCATGACGGCTTTTAACTGTTTTGAATTTTCAACATCTCCAAGCTTGTTGGAAATAATTTCCATCGAATCGCCATAGGAGCTTGTCACTCCGACGGATGCCTGAATCATCGTGGTGATCTGCTCGGCCTCGAGCCCCATCTGGGAACAGACCTCGTCAATTTTCTCCCCGAGAATGTTGTCGTTAAGATAGGCATTGTAAATCTGGCAGGCGTCAGCCGGATCGAGGGCCTCGGAACTGCTCAGAGCCTCATTTATGGCGCCGATAAGATTTTTATCCTGCCCGAGACAATAATTGTACCAAAGTTCAAAATTCTGCGGTGTTGCAGGGGTTAAATTCTTTTCCATCAGGGTCATCGCCTGACGGGCATAACTCAACGTGCGCTCATAATCTTCATTGACGCTCACAAAAATTCTCCCTCGGTCCGTACACTCCAGATTGAATGCCGTCTCCTGCGGTGCAGCAAAACAACATGTAATCAGTGTCAAGGGAAAACTAGCAAGCGGGGGTTACAGTAACGTAAACAAACAGCCAAAAATATATTCAAACTTCCGGCTACGGGATGCGAATCATGTCTCGCGGGCGGAACGCAGGAGAAATGCCGGAACATGATCGCCCAGACCGGTAACCGGCTTGCCGGAATTATTGCGAGCGCTATCTCCGGCACGGTCTCTTTTCGCCGGGGGGCGCGAGGGTTTGGGACGCGAGCTGCGCTTTTGCCGCGGTTCGTCTGCGGCAGCGGGCGCCTTTTCCGCCGGTTTGGCTTCGGACACCAGTTTGGCTTTGGACGCCGGTTCTTTTTCCGCCCAGGGGATGCTCTGACCGATCAGTTTTTCGATCGCGCCGAGATATTTTTTGTCGGCCGGCATCACCAGTGAAAAAGCATGGCCTTTACGCCCGGCCCGGCCGGTGCGCCCGATCCGGTGCACGTAATCCTCGGCATGGCTCGGCACATCATAATTGAAGACATGCGAAACCGAGGGAATATCCAGACCGCGCGCGGCCACGTCGCTGGCGACCAGATAGGTGATTTCATTATCGCGGAATGCCGCCAGCGCCGCCATACGGGCCGACTGGTCCATATCGCCATGCAGACACACCACCTTGTAACCGTGTTTCCTCATCGAGCGCTCAAGAACGCCGACATCGCGTTTGCGATTGCAAAAAACGATGGCGTTGCTGACCTCCTGGGTATCGACAAGCTTGCGGAACGCGGCGCGTTTCTCGGCCGGTTTGTTGGATACAGAAAGCAGTTTTTGCTCAATCGTTGCTGCCGTTGAGCTTGGTTTGGACGCCTCGATTTTTACCGGATTGTGTAAAAACGTATTGGTGATGCGGCTGATTTCCGCCGGCATGGTGGCCGAGAAAAACAGCGTCTGGCGGGTAAAGGGGGTGAGCTTGAAGATGCGCTCGATATCGGGAATAAATCCCATATCCAGCATCCGGTCGGCCTCATCCACAATCATCATCTCAATCGCGCTCAGCATCAGCTTGCCGCGTTCAAAATGATCCAGCAGGCGCCCCGGAGTCGCGATGACAATATCGGCGCCGCGATCCAGAATCCGGTCCTGATCGCCGAACGAGACGCCGCCGATCAGCAAGGCCATATTGAGCTTGTGATTCTTGCCATAAATTCTCAGCGCATCGGCGACCTGGGCCGCCAGCTCGCGGGTCGGCTCCAGAATGAGGGAACGGGGCATGCGCGCGCGCGCCCTGCCTTTTTCCAGCCGGGTCAGGATCGGCAGGGCAAAAGCCGCCGTTTTGCCGGTTCCGGTTTGCGCCAGCCCCAGAACATCGCGGCCCGCAAGCGCCGGCGGGATCCCGTGTTTCTGGATCTCTGTAGGGTTCTCATAACCGGCCTCTGCAACAGAGGCCATGACTTTCGGGCTCAGACCGAGTTCAGAAAATGACATTTTAAGAGTGTTGTGACTCCGCTAAGGGTGTGTCTGATGCTCATTATTACACGAAAAACCGCCTGAAAACAGACAAACCACCCCGGTTAAATGTGCCTGAAACATAAATAATCGCGCTTATAAGTCAACTCCCTGTTTTTGCAACAACTCTGCATTGAACAGCTTTTGCCTGGCAATCCTTCGATAAAAAAGTGAATTGAACGGTTTGCGGGGTTAAATTTGCGGTATTTTCATCCGGATTCTGCACCAAACGGTTTTTGGCGTATATCCGCATCCTGCCTTGATTCTCCCCATCGCGAGGTTTGAAGCCACATCACAGACGGGCACTCCGGCTGTCTTTAGGATTTACTAATGTATTCATTATTATCGAGTTTTACACAGTTCCCAGGAGTTTGCGTTGACGCTGGGCCGGATTTTCCTTTAAACTTTGTCAAGAAATCAAGAGAATCATATTTCGAGACATCGAGACTTCTAGAAAGCCTAACAGGCAGTGCGGGATACCAACTTATGATTGTCGTTTCAATCCTTTCGCAAAAAGGCGGTGCGGGAAAAACCACTTTGTCGCTGCACTGGGCCGTTGAGGCCGAGCGTCAGGGTTTTGGTCCGGTGGCAATCATCGACATCGACCCGCAGGGCTCGGCGCGCAAATGGGCCGAGCGGCGGCGCGAAAACCTCAAACTGGAAACGCCGATCACCATCAAGGCGGATGAGGACACGTTATGGCGCAATGACGTGTCCATGTCGGATGTTATGGTGGCGCTTGAAGGCGAGAAAATCAATATGGTGATCATCGACACCATGCCCAGGGTCGAGGCGCCCTGTGTGGAGGCTGCCCGTCTGGCTGATTTTGCCGTGATCCCCTGCGGCCCCTCGATTCTTGACATTGAGGCTATGGGACCATCGGTGGAGATTCTGGAATCCACCGGCACGCCGGCGGGCGTTGTCGTCACCCAGGCCCGCCCCAACTCGTCAATCAACGCGGCGGCGGCGGGCAAGCTGGATTCCTACGGGCTGCAAATCTGCCCAACCCATATTGTCAGGCGCGCGGCCTTGATGGACTCACTGATTGATGGCAAGGCTGTTCAGGAATGGCGGCCGAGCGACAAGGCGGCGGAGCGCGATATTACCAATTCATGGGTGTGGATAGCGTATCAGATGGAGAGGCTTAAGGATGAGCAGCGCAGACAAACTGGCTAGACTGAAGGTAAATGCGGGCGGACCGAGGCCGGAGCTTGGCAAGGTCACGACGCTGCGGCAGCGCAAGTCCAAGGCAAGAGCATCGGGCGCGGCGCTGGTTAAAAAAGGCATTCAGCTTCCGCCTGAAGTGGTCAAGCAGTTTGAACTTCTCCGCGCCGAGCAGGGAAGAAAGGGATATGAGCTTTGGGCCGAGGCGGTGAATTTACTGCTTGAGGCCCATGGACGTGACCCTGTCGATGTCAGCTTCCTCGAAAAATGACCCCTGCCCCGTTTGAACGCGGCCGGATTTTTTCATTTATTTGCCGCTGTCTTCACCGGGCAGGAAGCGCTCGATGAATTTCAAGGTTGTGGCATACAGCTCCTGCGTGAGCTTCTTGCCCATGGGATGGGAAATATCCTTGATTTGACCCGACACCAGGGCGCGCACGGTGAAGACGTGGTTTTCAGCCAGCCGGGCGAATTTTTCGATCACGCTGTCGGGCTGGGATTCCAGATCCTTTATACTGTCGAATAACCGGCACAGGGATGCGCAGGTATCGGTGATCAGAGGGTAACCGAACGTCCCGGCCTGACCCTTCAGATCATGGGCAACGCGAAAGAACTCATCGCCGGCCTCTCCTGTTATGCCTTCCCTGGCGGCTCTTTCCTGAGCCTTTCCCAGGCGTTCGACCTCATCGGCGAGCCAGTCGTCGAATTCAACCGAAAGCTCGCTGATCGCGGCTTCGGCGCGGGCAACGGCCTCCATATCTATGCCATCGCCGCTGCCGATGACCTTGACCTTGGACTTGAGGTGATTTGGCGGCGTGATCATCTGAAAAGTTGTGTCTTCTTGTTCCTCGGCCATTTACTTCCTCTTTCAAGCCAGGGGCGATTGCAAGAATCGCTTTCATATCCCGGCGTCTTGCCTAGCGCATCATTTTGGCAAAAAAGCGTACAGATGTGTTAAATGATGCTTTAAATCTCTCGCGGCAAGAAAAACACCTGATCCACATCACGATAACCGGCTATACCATGATCTGGGTGTGGGCGTCTTCACCATCATCTATAATCACATTGTCTTTTTCGCGCCTGTTTTGCCCCTTGTGGTTTTTTACCTGCCGGCGGCGGCAGGGGCCGAAATATCCCTTGGCTTTGACAAACGGTCTTGGCATCTCGACAACGCTGATGATGCGTTCATACAATGAGGTTGCCGAGATGGGTTTGGCCAGAAACTCGGTCACGCCGGCGTCGCGCGCCTCCTGGATCCGTCTTTTTTCCGTATGCCCGGTTAGCATAATGATGGGCAAAAACGGGCAACGCCCTTTTGGATTGCGGATGAACTGGACAAGCTCGATACCGTCAATCACCGGCATGACCCAGTCGGTAATCAGAATATCCGGCTGCTGGTTTTCTATCATTTCAAGCGCCACCGCCCCGTCCTCGGCCTCGTGGATTTCGCGGGCGCCGAGCGAATGCAAAATGGCACGTATGATGCGGCGCATATGGGCATTGTCATCGGCAATGACGAAACGCATCCTGTCGAAGTGCATGCTGCCCATGGATTCTTGTCTTTTCAAGTGTTTTTCTGCTGTGAGACAGATTTGAAAAATACCCTTGCCAATACTTAAGTGACCAGGCTTTGATATTTGGTTAAAAATCCGCAGAATTCAGCCCGTTATAATTGTAACCGGCGATGTATTTTTCGGCCGTTCAGTACAAAAATTGCTCCCGCAGGATGCGTTCATCCAGATTATGCCCCTCGTCGAACATCATGAGGGCGGAGTGATTCTTGTCCTCCCGGATGGTGACACCGAGTGCATTGCGGGTTTCCTTGGTGTCCGCCGTTGCGCTGACGGGGCGCTTTTTGGCTTCCAGAACGGTTATCGTGACACGGGCCTGATGCGGCAGAATGGCGCCGCGCCAGCGGCGGGGGCGGAACGGGCTGATGGGGGTGAGGGCCAAAAGCGGCGTGTTGATGGGCAGGATCGGCCCCTGGGCCGAAAGATTATAGGCGGTGCTGCCCGCCGGCGTCGCCACCATGACGCCGTCGCAAATCAGCTCTTCCATGCGCGTCTTGCCGTCGATCGAAATTCTCAGCTTGGCGGTCTGATGCGTCTGGCGCAGCAGCGAAACCTCGTTGATGGCAAGCGCATTGTGGCTGTTGCCGCAGGTATCAACAACCT
Organism: Alphaproteobacteria bacterium; assembly: GCA_024275895.1. Taxonomy (GTDB): domain Bacteria; phylum Pseudomonadota; class Alphaproteobacteria; order Rhizobiales; family BM303; genus BM303. The sequence continues at coordinate 18,704 of JAJRYE010000039.1, forward strand.
CCATATGCAGGGGATGGATCCGGGTCACTTCCGCTTTTGCAAGGCGCTGGAGCAGGTTTTCCTCATTGTATTCATTCATTAAAAACCCTATGGAACCCAGATTCATGCCATAAATCGGCACATCCTTGTCCATGAAACGGTGCAGGGTCTGAAGCATCAGCCCATCGCCGCCAAGGGTGATGACAATATCGGCCTCTTCGGGCGCAACGCCGCCATATTTTTTTTCAAGGCGGCGCGCGGCCTCGCTGGCTCCGGTTACGTCACTGGAGAGAATGGCAATTTTCTTATCACTCATCAATCTTGGCCTTTTCGCCTTGAACATGGCATTGTATTGCCTATCACCGATACGAGGCCGGATATGATTACCGCAAAAGACAATGTTGTTTTCATCTATACCACATTCGCCGATGCCGAACAGGCAAAGGCGCTGGGGCAAAAGCTGATTTTGGAAAAGCTGGCGGGTTGTGTGAATATCTTCCCTGGCATGATTTCGCTCTATGCGTGGGAGGGGCAGATGCAGACCGAGCCCGAGGCGGCAATGTTCATCAAAACCCGGCGCGAGAAGCGCGAGGACGCCCTTGACCGCATCCGTGAACTGCACCCTTACGAGACCCCGGCGCTGGTGGTGCTGCCGATTGAGTATTGCGACGAGGCTTACGCAAAATGGCTGATATCCGCTACAGGGGGGTGATATTCAACCGCCGGTTTGTGACATATGGCGCGAAAGGGCCGGCTTGCCATCCTCCCGGCCGATCTTGAAATCATGCCCTTTGGGCTTTCGGGAAATCGCTTCGGTAATGACGTTCTCAAGGGCGGCATCATCAAGCCCGGCACGCAAGGGGGTGCGCAGATCGGCGGCGTCCTCCTGGCCCAGACACATGTAAAGCGTTCCGGTGCTGGTGAGGCGCACCCGGTTGCAGTTTTCGCAAAACGAATGGCTCATGGGGGTGATAAAACCGATACGGCCGCCGGTTTCCTCAACTTCGGAAAACCGCGCCGGTCCGCCGGAGCAAAACGGAATGGTGCTCAGGTGAAAGCGCGCCGCCAGATTGTCCCTGATTTGCGACAGGGGCAAATATTGCGCCGTGCGGTCGCCGCCAATCTCGCCCAGCGGCATGGTTTCAATCAGGGTCATATCCATACCCTGCCCATGCGCCCATACCATCATATCGGGGATTTCATCTTCGTTGATCCCCTTGAGCGCCACCGCATTGATCTTGATCTTCATGCCGGCATCCTGCGCCGCCTTTATACCGTCGAGCACGGCGGATAAATGGCCGCCCTTGGTGATTTGGCTGAATTTTTCCGCATCGAGACTGTCAAGCGAGACGTTGAGGCGCCGGATGCCGCAGGCGGCCATCTCATTGGCGTATTTTGTCAGCTGCGAGCCATTTGTTGTCATCGTCAACTCTTTGAGCGCGCCGGTTTCCAGATGCCTTGACAAGGCGCGCACCAGCCACATGAGATTGCGCCGCACCAGTGGTTCGCCGCCGGTGAGGCGGACTTTTTGCACCCCTTTGCGGATAAAGGCGGCGCACAGGCGCTCGATTTCCTCCAGCGAGAGCAAATCCTTGCGCCTGAGAAACGCCATTTCTTCGCCCATGCAGTAAAAACAGCGAAAATCACAACGGTCCGTTACCGAAACCCGGATATAGGTCACGGCGCGGCCAAAAGGATCAACCAGAGCGCCCTTGCCCGCCGGAGCGGTTGAAGCGGGTGCATCCGCCAGAGGTTTTGCCGGTGAGGGTGTACTTGTCTGGTCCAATTGGTTCTCCTGTTCGCGCCCTTTGCGGCCCGCCTTTGCGGCTCTTGTCGGGTCAATCTACATTGCCCTCAGGCACAGTTCAACATAATGCGGCGAATCGCCCCTGAAATCAGCGCCATTTAAGAAACCAGGCCTCCGCCCTGCCGATGCCCCAGGCGGCGATGAGGCCAATGCCGGACAGGATCGCAACCCCGGCCAGAAGCTGATCGGTCTGCATCAGCGAGCCCGCCATGAGGATATAGGCACCGATGCCGTATTCCGCTCCGATCATTTCGGCAGCGACCAGCAGGATTATGGCGATGGAGGCAGAGATGCGAAACCCCGCCAATATGGCAGGCATGGCGCCGGGCAGAATGATCTTGCGCACGATGGAGGCCCAGGACAGACCGAAAGACTGGCCCATGCGAATGAGCGAGCGGTCGACATTATCAATGCCGCTATAGGTGGCGATGACGGTGGGGAACAGAGTGCCGAATAAAATCGTGGCAATTTTCGAGCCTTCGTCAATACCGAACCAGATGACGAACAGCGGCAGGAGAGCGATTTTGGGAATGGGAAAAAGGGCCGAGACCAGCGGCGCAAGCCCGGAGCGGGCAAGCGAGAACAAACCGATGGCAATACCGAGCGCAACCCCCAGGCTGACACCGAGACTCCAGCCGGCGATGAGCCTGACGAGCGAGGCGGAGAGATGTTTGACCAGCAGCCCCGAACGTACCAGTTCCACCAGAGCGCCAAAGGCTTCTGAAGGTTTGGGCAGCACCAGCGGGGTGATAAACCCGCTTCTGGTGCCCAGCTCCCACAGGATGAGAATAACCGCAAACACCGCCAGACCGGCAAACCGCACCTTTTTGGGCGCAAAACCGCCGCCGCGGAAGGGTACCTGCTTTTTATCCGTTGGCGGCATCTAAAAGCTCCCGGTCGGCGGCGCGCGCCTCATCACGCATCAATTGCCATAAATGGCGGCTGTGGCGCTCAAGCTCGACGGCGCGCGAGGCGCGTTCTTCCACCGGAATATCGATTTCGATAATCTCGCGCACCCGTCCCGGACGGCGCGAGAGCACCACAATGCGGTGCCCGAGCTGCACCGCCTCTTGCAGATTATGGGTGACGTAGAGGGCCGAGAATTGCTCACGGCGCCACAAACCGACAAAATCCTCCATTAAAAGCGCCCGGGTTTGCGCATCAAGCGCCGATAAAGGCTCATCCATCAGCATAATGGCGGGCCGCACACTCAGGGCGCGGGCGATGGCGACGCGCTGCTTCATGCCGCCGGAAAGCTGGCGCGGATATGCGTGGGCAAAATCAAGCAGACTGGTGCGGCTGAGCACGTCCTCGATGATGGCTTTGCGCTGATCGGACGCCAGTTTGTGATCCTCCAGCACAAGCGCGATATTGCCGCGCACGGTGCGCCAGGGCAAAAGGGCAAAATCCTGAAAGATATAGGTGAGCGGGTTGAGCGAATTGGCCGGCGGCGCGCCTTCTTGCAAGATGCGCCCGCCGCCGGGTTTTTCAAGCCCGCCCGCCAGCCGCAGCAAGGTGGATTTGCCGCAGCCCGACGGGCCGATAATGGCGACAATCTCACCCTCCTTGACCTCAAGGCTTATCCCTTCAAGCACCTCGACATTGCCATAGCGATGCGAGATGTTCTCAAGGACAAGGCGCACGGGGCTCTGGCCGCCTATTTGGCGGCGGTGAAGCTGGTGTCAACCAGTTGGTCGATGGTGATGTCCTTGTTTACCAGCCCTTGCGCCTTGAACCAGTCAAGCTGGGATTTGATGCTGGCAACATCAAGCCAGGCCCCCTTGTTGAGACGCATGGCGCCGTTGCGGATCGACGGCGCGGCTTTTTCATAGGGCCTTGAGGCATAGACATATTTATGTACAAGCCTGACCATATCGGTCGCCACCGCCTCGCCAGCGGTCTTGTCAACCAGTGCGGCGTTGAAATCGGCTGCACCTTGCGCAAAAGCTTTCAGGAAGCGTTTAACCATATCCTTGTTTTGGGTGACGTTTTTGACCGAGGTGGTGACTGTCGTGACCTGATAATCGGGGGCGTAGTCATTTACCCAGCCGATAATTTTCACCTTGCCGCTTTTGGCCAGCGCCTTGGCGATATGGGGCACGATGACCCAGGCGTCGATCTGGCCGGTTTTCAGCGCGCCGATGATGGCCCCTACCTTCATTAAGGGTTTGAGCCTGATCTGGCTCATGGGAATGCCTTCTTTCGCGGCAATGCGCCCGGCCATATAGTGGAAGGACGAGCCGGTCTGGGTGATGCCGAAGGAATGACCGCCCAGTTTGGCGGGCGAGGTGAGCCCGGCTTCGTAAGCCTTGGCCGAGGCCAGAATGGCGGAGCCGTCAATGCCCTTTTCCTCATGCAATGCGCCGCCAATTATTTTGACCGCGTTCTTGTTGGCCAGATTAATCAGCCCGCCGGTGATGGCGGTAACGCCAAAATCAATATCGCCCGAGGCAATCGCCACTGCCATGGGGGCCGCGGCGGAGAAAAACTTGAACTCGACATCAAGGCCGTTTTTCTTGAAATAACCGCGCTCATAAGCCACGAAACTGGCCGAATGAGAGGTAAAGCGCAAGGCGCCGACCTTGATCTTGTCGGCAGCCTGAACGCTCTCGGCAATGCCCCCCAGAAACATGGTTGCGCCCAGCCCGGCCATAACCACGCGCCTGGTATATGTCTTTATTATGCTCACGTAAAATCCCTCCCGTTATATTTTCGCCCCGATCATATCGCGTGGCGTTGTGAAAGCAAGGAAGAGTTGAGAGAGAATGAAATCAGGCGGCGTCTTTAAGCGGATCGTAGAAAAAACGGCCCTTGATCTTGTCGGCGCGAAGGGGTCTGGAGAACAGATAGCCCTGCCCCAGATGACCGCCGGCGGCTTTTAGGGCTTTATATTGTTCTTTTGTCTCAATGCCCTCGGCCACTGATTTTAATTTCAATACCGTGCACATGCCTATAATTGTGCGGACGATGTTGCGCATTTTCTTGCTGGTGGAAACATTATCGACAAAGCTTTTATCGATCTTGAGTTTGTCGAGAGGAAGATTGGAAATCTGGCTCAGGCTCGAATATCCGGTACCAAAATCATCCAGTGAAATGGAAATGCCGACCTGCTTCAGATTACTGACCATGAGCAGGGCTTTTTCCATATCCAGCATCATGGCCGTCTCGGTCAGTTCTGCCTCAAAACGGTGCGGCGGCAGCCCGGTTTCATTGAGAATGGCCAGAATGGTCAAGGCAAAATTGGGATTGCAGACCTGCTGCGCCGAGAGGTTGAAGGCAAGCTTGATATCTGCGGGCCATGTGGCGGCAACCGCCGCGGCCTTGCGCAACAGGCAAATTGTGAGGGGCTCTATGAGATCCTTTTCTTCCGCCAGGGTAATAAAAACTTCGGGCGGCACAAATCCGCGTTCGGGATGGTTCCATCTGGCGAGGGTTTCAAAACCGGCATATCTGCCCGTTTGCAGATCGACGATGGGCTGGAAATAAACTTCCAGTTCATCCCTTTCCAGCGCGGCTTTCAGATCAATCAGCAATCCGGCGCGTTCCAGAATTTCCGTTTCATAGCGCATGGCGAAAATCCGGGTTCTTCCACCGCCGCTACGCTTGGCCTTGTTTTGCGCCTGAACGGCACGCTTTACCAGATGGCTGGGGGTTAAGCCGGATTCAGGGTAGATTGAAATGCCGATCGAAGTTGAAATATCGACCCGGTTGCCATCGACAAGAACCGGTTCGCGCAAGGTCTTGTGGATGGCGCGGCCAAGCTTTTCCGCATCATTTTCACTGGTTACATCATAAGCCTGGATGTGAAACTCATCTGAACTCAGGCGGGCGACCAGACCGTTTTTCCCAATCAGTTTTTCAAGGCGCTTCCCGATCTCGACAAGAACAAGATCACCGCCGGCATGATTATACAGATTATTGATGGTCTTGAAACCGTCCATGTCAAGAATGCAGACTGCAAACTTTTGCTCCGTTCCGGCGGATTGCTTGACTTTTTTTATCAGTTTTTCCTTGAAGTTGCGCCGGTTGGCAAGGCCGGTCAGCGGGTCGGTATAGGCCAGCTTGTGCATTTTTTCATGTTTTTCCTTCAATTCCTGCCGGGAATAAACAAGGAAGGAAAATGCCCGGAAACTGTTGAGTAATATATAGATGGAAAGCAGCGACAAGGAGATATAACCGATTGAGATCGTCGTCAGAAGGTTATCGTGACTCTCGATAAAGGCGACAAAAAGGGGAATTGAGGATGAAAAAACCGAGGTGATCGAGGCCTGGGGAACAGAGGACATGCTGTATCCGGCCACACCCACGGTGGCCCAGAGCAGAAGCACCGACAATGTCTGTTGGTAAAGATCGCCGTGGAAAAGCAGAACGATCGCCAATACCGTAAACACCAGAGTGAGGACCGGTGACATGATGATCACCATGCGGACGTCTTTTCTTCTTTTTTCCAGCGAATAGCTTTCGATATTCCGGCTGACCTTGATCCAGTGCACGAAACGCCAGAATGAAAACAGCAATGCCGGGGCTGGAATATAAATAACTGCCCAAGCCGGCGCGGTGTTGAAATTCACTGCAATAACGCTGAACATCGAGGTAATGCCGGCAAGGTAAAGGCTGGGGAGCTGCCTTGCGAGCGACTTGTGCTGTTCACAGATCAGAGCTTCGGAATTCAGATCGCAAAGATTGAAATGTATTTTGAACTTATTGACAAACGAAGAAATCATCATGCCCTCTCAAGTTGCAGCACAACAATCCCATGCAAGTCTTAATACGAGCTAAAAAAACCGCTAAAATACGGTCGCTTTCAACTTTTTTTTGACCCTGTCCAAAAACTGGAATGAATGTTGCCGCCCGTCAGCGGCTCCCTGACGCCGGTTGTTCCGGGCAGGCTCAGGGGCAGGGCTTTTACGGCACGGATGGCCAGATAGGCGAAGGCTTCCGCCTCCAGCATATCGCCGCGCCAGCCAATATCCCCGGCGCGGCGCACAGCGCCGGGCAGGCATCCGGCCAGCGCCCGCATGAGCGCCGGGTTGCACCGCCCGCCGCCGCAGATAATCCATGTCCGCGGCGCGCAGGGCAAATGCGCCAGCGCCGCATGCACGGCCCGGGCGCTAAAGGCGCAAAGGGTGGCGGCCCCATCGCAGACCGGGAGATGTTTTAACCGGTGCAGTGAAAAGGCATTCCGGTCCAGCGATTTTGGCGGTTTTTGTTTGAAAAACGGATGATCAAGCAAGGCGGCGAGCACATCGGTGTCAACCCTTCCGGCTCCGGCCAGAGCCCCGTCCCTGTCCATGGCCGCGCCTGTCCGGGCAAAGGTCCAGTCATCGAGCAGGGCATTTCCCGGGCCGGTGTCAAAGGCAAGAAGTTCATGATCATCGCTGATGAAACTGATGTTGCCGACACCGCCCAGATTGAGGACCGCGACCGGGCCGGTCAGATTTGACGCCTGCACCAGAGCGCGGTGATAGAGCGGGGCGAGCGGGGCGCCCTCTCCGCCTGCGGCCACATCCGCCTTGCGGAACTGGTCAACGACATCAATGCCCAGCGCCGCGCGCAGCGCAGCGCCATCGCCCGCCTGAAGCGTAAAGCCCTGTTCAGGGCGATGAACCAGCGTCTGGCCATGAAAGCCGACAAGGTCAATTTCACTTGCGGACAGGCCGGCAGCATCCAGAAGTTGCCGCACTGCTTCTGAATGGGTGCGGGTAATCATTTCATCGGCCTTAATAATCGCGGGCGGCCATGGGGCGTCAGGGGCAAGCTCTGCTGCCGCCTGCATGGCGGCGGCGATGATCCGGCGCTCTTCATGGCTGTAGGGGCGCTCATGCGCCGGACCATGGCTGAAAATTCTCATTCCGTCTGAGGTCAGGACGGCGGCGTCAATACCGTCCATGGAGGTGCCGCTCATGAGGCCGATGGCGGTCAATCTGATCTTGGTTGAATTACGCTCGTGCATTTGTCGTCCCGGACTGCTAAAACCAGCCGCAAATTCGTAACCTGAAGCAAGATGATGACATGAGCAACAGTAAATCCCGGTTTTTACGTGATATGGAGGCACGCGGTTTCATTCACCAGTGCTCCGATATGGAGGCGCTTGACGAGGCCGCTTCAAGCGGCATTATCACCGCCTATATCGGTTTTGACTGTACCGCGCCTTCCTTGCATGTCGGCAATCTGCTGGGCATCATGATGCTGCGCCGGTTGCAGCTTGCCGGTCACAGGCCGATTGTGCTGATCGGCGGCGGCACCACCAAGGTGGGGGATCCTTCGGGCAAGGATGAAACCCGCAAGCTGCTGGACGATGCGCAGATCGGGAAAAATATCGAAAGCATCAAAAAAGTGTTTTCGCATTTTCTTGATTTTGACGATTCGCCGACCGGGGCGATTATGGTCAATAATGCCGAGTGGCTCAATTCGCTCAACTATATTGATTTCCTGCGCGATTACGGCCGCCATTTCACCCTGAACCGGATGCTGGGCTTCGATTCGGTCAAACTGCGTCTTGAGCGCGAACAGCCCCTCACCTTCCTTGAGTTCAACTACATGATTTTTCAGGCCTATGATTATCTGGAACTGAACCGCCGCCATGGCTGCACCTTGCAGATGGGCGGCTCGGACCAGTGGGGCAATATCATCAACGGCATCGAACTTGGCCGCCGGGTGGACGGCAAACAGCTTTTTGCCCTCACCACCGCCCTGCTGACCACGTCCTCGGGCGCCAAAATGGGCAAATCGGTGAGCGGCGCGGTGTGGCTCAATGATGATATGCTCTCGCCTTACGATTACTGGCAGTTCTGGCGCAACACCGAGGACACTGATGTCGGCCGCTTCCTGCGCCTTTTTACCGAATTGCCGCTGGACGAGATCGCCCGGCTGGAGAATTCAGAAGGGGCCGGGATCAACGAAGCCAAGAAAATCCTTGCCACCGAGGCCACCGCGATGGCGCATGGCCGCGCGGCGGCGCAAAAAGCAGCGCGCACGGCGGCGGAGACCTTTGAAGCGGGAACCGCCAGCGCCGGATTGCCGACGGTGGAAATTTCCGGCACTGATCTGAAGGCGGGGCTTGGGGTCCTCAATGCGTTTTGCATCGCCGGTCTTGCCGCCTCCAATGGCGAAGTGCGGCGGCTGATCAAGGGCGGCGGCGCAAAGGTGAATGATAAAGCGTTGAACGATCCCCATGTGGTCCTCAGTCATGAGGATGTCTCGCCGGAGGGGGTGATCAAGCTCTCGATTGGCAAGAAACGTCATGTTTTGCTCAAACCGGTTCTGGATTAGGAGAAATTCAACCATGCTTCAGATTGGCGATCAGGCTCCCGATTTCACTGTGGCCACGGACACGAAGGGCAAGGTTAAGCTCTCTGATTTTCAGGGCCGCAATGTGGTGGTCTATTTCTACCCCAAGGATTTGACACCGGGCTGCACCAAAGAGGCCATCGGCTTTAGCGAAAGCCTTGGAGATTTTGCGGCGGCAAACACGGTTGTCATCGGGATTTCGGCCGATCCTGTTGCCCGGCATGAAAAATTCAGGGCCAAACATGATCTCACCATAATCCTTGGCTCTGATGAGGAACGCGGGATTATCGGGGCCTACGGGGTCTGGGTCGAGAAAAACATGTATGGACGCAAATATATGGGCATTGAGAGGGCAAGCTTTCTTATTGACTATAAAGGGAAAATAGCTCAAATCTGGCGCAAGGTCCGTCTGAAAGGGCATGTCGAAGCCGTGCTGAAGGCGGCGCAACAACCGGGGTCGTGATGTGATTTGTGCCGTTATGGCACAGTGCGCGCCGCGAACTTCATAAAATATTTAGACTTTACCATTGAATTTGGCGGTGAAATCCGTTGAAATAAGGGTAGTCTAGCAGTGGGAAGCAATACGTATATGTATCAGGACTCGCAAGAGAACGAGTCGTGGAGATCGCGGTTCGCGCATTTTTTTCGCGAACGGCAGATTTATCTGCGCAGTGACGGGCAGGTCCACTTTGTCACCATCCGGCCATGGGTGCAAATCCTGGCGGTTGTTCTGGTGCTGGTGGCTACGAGCTGGGTTGTGTTCGCGTCGGTGAATGTCGCGTTCAAGGACCAGATTATCGCGGCGAAAAAGCTCAAATACCACCGGATGCAAATGGCCTATGAGGACCAGCTTGCGGCCATGAGCGCCAATGTCAACCGGCTCAATGGCAGGCTGCTGCTCAATCAGGACGCCTATGAGGCCAAGCTCAACACCTTCAAGCGCGAGCAGGCCGGGCTTGAGGACAGGCAGGCCCTGATCGAAAAGCTGATGCGGCAGGGCTTTGGCCTGCGCCTTGCCAGTGATGCCGCGGCGCATCTGGACGCCAAACCGGCAAGGGCGGCCAGGGCCGGCGCAAACGGCGACCGCATCGGGGTGACCTTCGAGCAGCGCCGCCCGGTGAAAGCCCAGTCGCGCCAGAAAGACACCCGCTATCAAAACAAGGAGCGCACGCGGCGATTGCGCATTTCGACAACGATTTTGTCCATTGATGACGAGCTTGCCGGGATGCGGGAAAAATTGCAGGCGGCGCATGAATTCCAGACAGAGGTTTTGGAAACACTGGTAAGCGCAAGCGCAAGCCAGGCGCGCAAGGTGTCCAGGATCATTGCCTCTTTGGGGTTCAATGCCGATGATCTTTACACAAAGAGGGAGGCCGAGAGCCCCGGCATTGGCGGGCCTTTTGTCAGTCTCGGCAAGGATGTCGAGTTCCGCGTGGACAAGGATGAAGAGCGGATTGCGCGCATCCGCAAAAACCTGACGAAAGCGGCAGCCCTGCGCCGTGAACTCAAGACCATGCCGGTCGCGGTGCCGCTCAAGGCCAGGCTGAAAGTAAATTCACCTTTTGGCCCACGCCATGATCCGTTTCGCAAAACCGGCGCCATGCATACCGGGATCGACTATGGCGCCAAATGGGGCGCGCCGGTTTACAGCACCGCAAAAGGCAAGGTCGTCAGAGCCGGCTGGATGGGTGGCTATGGCCGGGTGATTGAAATTTTGCACGCACATGGTATTATAACCCGCTTTGCTCACTTAAGCCGTATAGACGTGAGCGTGGGAGATAGTGTAAGAAAGAATGAGATAGTCGGCCGCGTTGGCAGTAGCGGCCGCAGCACAGGCGCGCATTTGCATTATGAAACGCGCGTAAACGGTAAGGCTGTTAATCCAAATAAATTCATGCGAGCAGGACGTCATGTTTTCTAGAAAAAAGAAACCCCAGACCAAGACCGCGCCGGCAGCGGCCACGGCGGCCAAGAATTCCGAGACCGCTAATCTGAAGAAGCCGGTGCGGGTTGTCCCTTCCATTATCAGCGGCGATCTTGTGGTGACCGGCAATCTGGTCTCGGGTGGCGAAGTGCAGGTTGACGGCACCATCGACGGCGATATCCGCGCCGCTTCGCTGGTGATCGGTGAGCAGGCGACCATTACCGGCGAGGTGATGGCCGAAGAGGTTATCGTGCGCGGCCGGATTATCGGCGTGCTGCGGGGCCTGCGCATTGTTCTGGCTTCCAGTTGCCACGTTGAGGGCGATATCATGCACGAATCGCTGGCCGTGGAACCGGGCGCCTATTTCGAGGGCAATTGCCGCCGTTCGGAAGACCCGCTTTCCAGCAGCTTCAATACCGCGCCGGGCAAACCGGCCCCGGCCGAAAACCTCCAGGCCGCCCCCGCCAAAAAAAGCGGACGCCCCAAGGCAAAACCGCGCTCGCTTGAAGACTCAAGCCCCGTGGTCGTCAAGGACGGCAATATTGTGGTGCGGCGGCCCGCGGCGCAGTAACCGGCCGTTTATCTTAATAAGTTTTTTACAGGATCAGGCTGCCCGGCGCAGCCTGTTTTTGTTTGTCAGCCGGCGCGGGCGCGGGCGAAGTTGCCGGTGGCGGCATCGCGCAGCCATAACTCGCCGCTGGAAATATCAAACCAGGCGCCATGAAGGCTGAGTTGCCCCTCTTTCTCCCGTCTGGAGACATAGGGGAACGAGCGCAAATTCTGCAATGAGTGGCCGATGGAGATCTGCTCAAGCGCTGTTTGGCGTTCGGCCCCGGTCAGATCCGGACGGTTGGTGATTTCCGCGGCCACGGGACCAAGCTGTTCCATCCATTTGCCGATGAAATCACCCGGCGACAGGGGTTCCATTGCCGGATCAAGCGCCGCCTGTATGCCGCCGCAGCGGCCATGACCCATAACGACAATATGCCTGATCCTGAGGCTTTGAACCGCAAATTCAAGCGCGGCCGAGGTGGAGTGATACCCTTTATCGGGGGTATAGGGAGGTACGATATTGGCGACATTGCGGATGACAAAAATCTCGCCTGGACTGGCGTTAAAAACAATCTCCGGCGCGGCGCGCGAATCGCAGCAGGCGATGATCAGAGTTTGTGGCGTCTGGCCGATCTCCGCCAGTTTGCGGTAGCGCTCGCTCTCCTGAGCGTATTTGTTATCTTTAAAAGCGGCGTAGCCCCTGAGCAGGGAATCAGGAAATTTTTTCATAAGCGGTAAATAGGGGCTCCGGGTAATTTATCAACGCCAAAACCGCCGCAAGTTACGAAAATTATGACGGGTTGAGCCCCAGTTCCTTTTGCAGCTTCTTCGTCAGCCCGAGCGAAACAATCTGATGCGACTGGCGCAGATAGTCTTTTAAATCGCCATCATCAAGCCCTGGCGGTGCATAATGCTGTATCCATTTAAAGCCGCGTGCGGCGAGATAGGGCGCAGGACGAAGTCCGGGCCGGTCTTTGAGCATTTCATAGGCGATATGGCTCACCTTGAAGGTAATCGCCGCCTGACCATCATTATCATCCCGGCTGCCAATGGCAAACACCTTGCCGCCAACCTTCCACACATGGCTGCCGCCCCATTGTACCACATGTGTGGCAGCGGGCAGCGCGGCGCAAAAGGTGTGGTAGTCTTCACAGGTCAATTGTTCCTCCCTCCCCGGCCAAACCGTGCTGGACAGGACAACATGCCCTGCCCGGTATTTTGCAACAGGAAGAATGAGAGATGGTGCCGCCGTTTTGAATAATTCAGCTCCCCACCCTATGCGCCAGTGAGGCTTCCAGGAAGCCGTCGATATCGCCGTCGAGGACGGCTTGCGGGTTGGTGTTCTCGACATTGGTGCGCAAATCCTTGACCAGCTGGTAGGGTTGCAGCACATAAGAGCGGATTTGATGGCCCCAGCCGATTTCGGTTTTGGCGGCGGCCTGTTCCTGCGCCTCTTCTTCGCGTTTTTGCAATTCGGCCTCATAGAGGCGGGCGCGCAGCATGTCCCAGGCGGTGGCGCGGTTTTTGTGCTGCGAGCGCTGGGACTGGCACTGCACCACGATATTGGTGGGGATATGGGTGATGCGCACGGCGCTGTCGGTAGTGTTGACATGCTGCCCCCCTGCCCCGCTGGCGCGGTAGGTGTCGATGCGCACATCCTTTTCCTCGATCTCGATATCGATATTCTCATCGATGACCGGATAAACCCAGACGGAAGCAAAGCTGGTGTGACGCCGGGCGCTGGAATCGAAGGGCGAGATGCGCACAAGCCGGTGCACACCCGATTCGGTTTTGGCCCAGCCATAGGCGTTGGCCCCCCTGATCTGGATGATCGCCGACTTAATCCCCGCCTCTTCCCCGGCGCTGGTCTCCAGCACTTCGGCCTTGAAACCACGCCGCTCGGCCCAGCGCAGATACATGCGCAGCAGCATCTGGGCCCAGTCCTGGCTTTCGGTGCCGCCGGCGCCCGAATGGACTTCCAGATAGGCGTCGTTGGCATCCGCCTCGCCCGAAAGCAGGGCTTCAAGCTCGCGCCGCGCCGCCTCCTTGCGCAGTTTTTTTATGGCGTTTTCGGCCTCGGTGACCACCTCCTCATCACCTTCTTCCTCGCCAAGAGCGATCATCCCGATATTGTCGTCAAGGCCGGTTTGCAATTCGCGGCAGGCCTTTACTGCCGCTTCCAGATTCTGCCGTTCACGCATGATCTTCTGCGCCCTGGCGGAATCATTCCACAAATCGGGAGCCTCGGCCAGATCATTGAGTTTCTCAAGACGGGCCAGCGCCTTGTCCCAGTCAAAGATGCCTCCTCAGCAGTACCAGCGACTGCCTGATTTCATCCACCAGTGTCTGTATTTCAGCCCGCACCGAACTCTCCTGATTAAAATAAACTGCGATAAAGGATCAATAAAGCCCGCCGGAGCCCGAGGTCAAGGTGCTGTCTTCTTCCGCGCCGGCATTTTCCGACAAACCGTATTCCTTGCCGATGATATTTATCGTATCGGGCGGCCCGTTGCCCGGTTTGAAGGCTTCGAGGATGATATCCGTATCGCCGGGTTTGGGCAACTGGCCGGTTGAGCGGCTGATGCGGACAAAATTTATCCCCTCGGGCACCCGGAAGGGGATGGCGGGTTTGCCTTTTAAGGCCATTTTCATGAAGTCACGGAAGATGGGTGCGGCCAGAGTGCCGCCGGTCTCGCCTCTTCCCATGGGGCGCGGATTGTCAAAACCGACATAAACGCCCACGGCAAGATCAGGCGAATAGCCGACAAACCAGGCGTCTTTTTCTTCATTGGTGGTGCCGGTCTTGCCCGCCAGCGGCTTGCCGACGGCGCGCACCTTGAAGCCGGTGCCGCGCTGGACAACGCCTTCGAGGAACGAGGTCATCTGATAGGCGGTATAGGGGTTGAGGATTTGCTCGCGGGTATCGATGAGCTCGGGCTCGTCCTGCTCCTGCCAGCTGGCGGCGGCGCAACCGGGGCAGGTGCGGTCATCATGGCGGAAGATGGTTTTGCCATAGCGGTCCTGAATGCGGTCGATAAGACTTGCCTTGATCCTCTTGCCGCCATTGGCCATCATGGCATAGGCGGTGGTCATGCGGATAAGGGTTGTCTCGCCCGCCCCCAGCGCCATGGACAATACGGGCAGCATGTTGTCGTCAATGCCAAAGCGTTTGGCATATTCGACAATGGTTTTCATACCCATATCCTGCGCCAGACGCACGGTCATGACATTGCGCGATTTCTCGATCCCGAGACGCAAGGTGGATTCGCCGTAAAATTTCTTGCCGTAATTTTGCGGCCGCCAGGTTTTGCTTGAGCCGGTCTGGTGAATGGAAAACGGCGCATCGAGAATAACTGATGACGGGGTATAGCCGTTATCAAGAGCGGCGGCGTAAACAAAGGGCTTGAAGGCCGAGCCGGGCTGTCGTTTGGCCTGAATGGCGCGGTCAAACTGGCTCATGTCAAACGAAAACCCGCCCACAAGCGCCAATACGCGCCCGGTATGAACATCAAGCGCGATGATGGCGCCGGAGACTTCGGGGATCTGCATCAGCTTCCAGCTTTTGTCTTTTTTCCCCGTCGGCGCGACATAGATCACATCACCGGGATTGAGGACATCACCGGCCGCCTTGATTTTCGGCCCCAGCAGGCCGCGTTTTCCGAGCGAGGCTCTGGCCCATTTTATTTCGGATAACGGGATGACGCCTTTTTCTCGCGTTTTTTCAAGCTTTCCAGTCGTAAGGCGGCGCGGTTTAAAGCCGATAACCGCCCGGGTTTTATCCACCCCCAGTACCAGCGCCAGCCGCCAGGGGGCAAGATCACCGGGAGTTTGAAGCTTTGCCAGCGCCGCGCCCCAGTCGCCTTCAGGGATGATCTGGTTGACAGGCCCGCGCCAGCCGTGACGGCGGTCATAGGCGACAAATCCGTCGCGCAGCGCTTTTCGCGCCATGCGCTGCATGGCCGGATCAAGGGTGGTGCGCACCGACATGCCGCCTTCATAGAGCTTTTTTTCACCGTAAAGCTTGATGACATCGCGGCGCACTTCCTCGGCGAAGTATTCGGCGGCAAAAATGCGGGCGCCGAATTTGCGCGGCCTGACCTTGAGCGGCGCGGCCCTGGCCTGTTCGGCTTCCTCGGCGTCGATATAGCCGTTTTTCAACATCTGGTTGATGACGTAATTGCGCCGGATGATAGCTTTTTTGGGGTATTTGAACGGGTGGTAATTGCTCGGCGCCTTGGGCAAACCGGCAAGATAGGCCGATTCGGTGAGCGAGAGTTCATGCAGGGGCTTGCCAAAATAATTCAGGGACGCGGCGGCGAAACCATAGGAGCCCAGTCCGAGATAAATCTCGTTGAGATAAAGCTCAAGGATCTCGTCCTTGCTGAACGCTTTTTCGATGCGCAGAGCCAGCAGGGCCTCTTTCAGCTTGCGTTCGTATTTCTGCTCATTGGTGAGCAGAAAGTTTTTGGCGACCTGCTGGGTAATGGTCGAGGCACCGACAAGGCGGCGGCCGCGGCCTTGCAGCTTGTTGCGGATATTGGTGATCAGCGCCCGGCCGATCCCGACCGGGTCAATGCCGGAATGTTTGTAAAAATTCTTGTCCTCGGCCGATATCACCGCCTGCACGATCCGGTCGGGAATGGCCTGAATGGGCACAAACAGGCGGCGCTCGGTGGCGTATTCCGCCAGCAGCGCCCCGTCGCCGGCGTGAATGCGGGTCATTACCGGGGGTTCGTATTTGGCCAGAATCTCATAATCGGGCAGATCCTGCGACACGCTCCAGACGGCGTAGGCCACGGCAGCGGCGACAACGAGGGTAAGGAAAACACCCGCCGCGAACAGATATCCAATCAATCTTAAAATCATATGTAAAACGACTCACCATACCCTTGCGCCCAGACCCAACCTAGGTTGGGTCGCCGGTTTGTCAACCGGAACCGGGGTTTTGGAGCAAAAGTAAGACCGGAATATGTCGAAAATCCTGTTACGGCGATAAAGCCTGTACTTCCCTGCCCTTACCTGTTGGCCAGACGTTTGGAGAAATAACGATTAACCGACTGGACAACGGCGCTGGCCGATTTTGAACGCCAGCGCGGTGAATTGAGCATGGCTTCATCCTTGCGCGAACTCAGATAGCCAAGCTCAATAAGCACGGAAGGAAAATTGGGCGATTTAAGCACCCTGAAACCGGCATATCGGTGCGGATTGCGGTTCAAGAGCACTTTGCGCTGCATGAAACCGACCGCGGTTTTGGCGAATTTTATCGATTCGTTCTTCGCCTCGCGCTGGGCCAGATCGATAAAAATCCCCGCCAACTCATCCGGCGCATCTTCCAGATCAACACCGGCGATGATATCGGCGCGGTTTTCCTTGGCGGCGAGGGCAGCGGCTTCCTTGTCGGAGGATTTTTCCGATAATGTGTAGATGGTCGCGCCGCGGATATTACCCTTGCGGATGGAATCGGCATGGATGGAGATAAACAGATCGGCGTTTTTGCTGGTGGCGATGCGCACCCGGTCGCGCAGCCTTATGAATACGTCACTTGAACGGGTCAGATGGACCTTGTAGCGGCCGGTGCTTTTGAGTTGCGCGCCAAGGGTTTTGGCATAGGCAAGAACCAGATGCTTCTCGCGGCTGCCGCGTTTGCCCGAGGCGCCCGGATCAACGCCGCCATGGCCCGGATCAATGACAATCACCGGCTTGCCCTTGTTCTGCCCGAGCCCGGCGATTGTCCGCATCGGCTTGACCCGCGGCAGGGGCACACTGGAGCCGCGCAAGGCGGTCAGGGCGCGTTTCGCCTGCAAGCGTGCCGCCTTGCGCCGTGCCGCAACGATGGCGGTGTGCTCTTCAAACGCCTTCTGGCTGGTGCGGACCAAATCCAGCACGAGGCGCACCGGCTTGCCGCCCCCGGCGGGCAATATGAAGGATTTTGCCACCTGCACCGGTCCGGCGGCATCGATCACCATGCGCGATTTTCCAGCTGAAAACAAACCATAGCGAAAAGCCCTGACCAGCCCCCTTCCCCTGATGCCGGCGCCGGGCGGAAGCTGGAAATTGATCTCGGGCAGATCGATAATGATACGGTTGGGATTGGCGAGGGTGAAGACATTGAAGGAAACCGGCTTGTCAAGCTCGACAACCAGCCGGGTATTTTCAGCCCCGCCGCCCAGACGGGCATTTTTTGCCACCGGAATTGCCGCCGCCATGGCGGAATGAACATTTGCAAAGACAAAGCCGGCGAGCAAAAGCCCGGTGAAAACGATTGATGTTTTAAAAAAACGAGCCGCCATGGAACCTTGATACCCGAACATTTTGCATATCTTGCACTTCCTGAGCCTGAGATTTTCAGGAATTCCCCGTGAGCCGGTGCTCACCCGAAGATCTCACACTAGCATAATTTTTTCTGGTTAACCCATCCTTTCCAGCTCCTGATTTTAAAAAAATTCCGGGCGGATTTCCTGCGCCGCATTCCGGCTTCTTCCGGGGGCGGGGCGGGCAATCATTATTAAAATCATCAATCCTCTTGCAAATTGGACCGATCCGGCATTAATAAGGGATTGATAGAAGATTCTGTCCAATGGTACGTGATTCTTCTGAAATTGGTGAGGTTAGATTTCAGGCATTACACCTGACGGCCCGGTGGTTTCAACATCCGGCATTATTCCGGCACCACGTACATTTTGAGGACAGCCGCTTTAAGGAGCGGCAAGGAATGCGGCGGATTTCCGGCCTGTTTATTACAAGGTTCAGGGAGTCCTCAGACCCCGCAACAGCAGAAGAGCAGATGTGAACGCCAGAACCAGAAGGCGGACATCTGGATATAAAAACCGAGACTTTTGCCCGAGGAAGGGCCGGTCTCCAAAAGATATAATGAATGCAACCGGAAAGCTTGGGCGTTTGATACAATTTACCGGCAATAGATGTGGCAGCAGGCTGGGGGGCAGCGCAAAACCGCCCCTTTCCGGCCCGTCCGATCGCCTTGCCGGCACCCTGGTTTCAGAACATGGCAGCGCACGCAAAGCCCGGTCCCTTACGGGGCGCCGGAGCCGCGGAGGCCACATGCCCCGCCTTGCGGATGCCAAGGATAAATACACATGGCTAACAATAAAATGCTTATCGATGCCGCCCACCCTGAGGAGATCAGGGTGGCGGTGGTCCACGGGGACCGGGTTGAGGAGTTCGACTTTGAATCCGCAACCAAGGCTCAATTAAAGGGCAATATCTATCTTGCCCGCGTCACGCGGGTCGAGCCCTCGCTTCAGGCCGCCTTTATCGACTATGGCGGCAACCGGCACGGCTTTCTCGCCTTTAGCGAAATCCATCCCGATTACTATCAGATCCCGGTTTCCGACCGCGAGGCGCTGATTGAAGAAGAGCGGCTCTCGGCCGAAGAAGAGGATGATGACAACGGCGTGGAGGCGGCTGAAAAAGCAGCTTCCGAAGCGGCGCTTGAAGATGGTTCTGCTTCTGACGAAGAAAGTGCCGCTGAAGATGACGCGGCGGACGAAAACGACGACGATGACAATGGTGAGGATGCCGTCGAACTGGTCGGGGCGGAAGATGCGCTTGAAGAGGTTCCCGAGCGCAAGAAACCGCGCCGCCGCCGCAATTACAAAATCCAGGAAGTCATCAAGCGGCGGCAGATTTTGCTGATTCAGGTGGTCAAGGAAGAGCGCGGTAACAAGGGCGCGGCGCTCACCACCTATCTTTCGCTGGCGGGGCGCTATTGCGTGCTCATGCCCAACACGGACCGGGGCGGCGGCATTTCGCGCAAGATCACCAATATTTCCGACCGCAAGCGCCTGAAGGAAACCGCCAGCAGCCTCAATGTCCCCTCGGGTATGGGGGTGATTATCCGCACCGCCGGAGCCAACCGGACCAAGGCGGAAATCAAGCGCGATTACGAATATCTCCTGCGTCTGTGGGAAAATATCCGCGACCTGACCCTGAAATCCATTGCGCCGTGTCTGGTTTATGAAGAGGGCAATCTCATCAAGCGCTCGATCCGCGACCTTTACAACCGCGATGTCGAGCAGGTGCTGGTGGAAGGTGAGGCGGCCTATAAACAAGCCAAGGGCTTCATGAAGATGCTCATGCCGAGCCACGCCAAGAATGTGCAGCCCTATAAGGACAAGCAACCGCTCTTCGTGCGCTATCATGTGGAAAACCAGCTTGACGCCATGTTCAGCCCCATCGTCACACTGCCCTCGGGCGGTTATCTGGTGATCAATCAGGCCGAGGCGCTGGTGGCGATTGATGTCAATTCCGGCAAGGCGACCCGCAAACATTCCATTGAGGAAACCGCAAAGCAGACCAACACCGAAGCGGCGGAAGAAATCGCCCGCCAGTTGCGGCTGCGCGATCTGGCCGGTCTGATCGTGATCGATTTCATCGACATGGAGGAAAAACGCAACAACCGCACGGTTGAACGGCGGTTGAAAGACAAGCTCAAATCGGACCGGGCGCGCATTCAGGTGGGGCGGATATCGCATTTCGGCCTGCTGGAAATGTCGCGGCAAAGGCTGCGCTCCAGCATGCTGGAAGGGACCACCAATGTCTGTCCGCATTGTCAGGGCACGGGCCTTATCCGCTCGGTCGAATCTTCGGCGCTGCATATCATGCGGGCGATCGAGATGCATGCGCTCAATGGCGGCACCCCCGCCATGACGGTCAACGCCTCACCGCAGGTTGCGTGCTATGTGCTGAACCGCAAAAGAGGGCATCTGTCGGAACTGGAGAGCCGTTTCGGCACCCAGATGTCTATCGAACCGGATGAGTCGCTGGTTGGGGCCAGCAGCGTGATCCGCAAAGGCACCCTGAGTGACCTTGGCGTTTTAAAGGGCGAGGATGTGATCAAGATTGATTCGGTTTTCTCCAGCGCCGAGGATCTGCCGAATGAACCAACCCCGGACGAGGATACGGAAAAAGACAAACGTGCCCCGCGCCGGCGCAGACGCCGCAAGCCGCGCAGTCGGTCGCCGCGCCCGGAAGGCCCGGGCGAGGCGGAAGCTTCCGAGGTGGGCGAAGTTGCCGAGGCCGCCGAGGTGCCCCCCGGAAGCGAGGAGGAAAAACCCGCCTCAACCACCCGCAAGCGCCGCCGGGGCAAGCGCGGCGGGCGCAAGCACAACAGCCGCAACGAGACGGAAGAAACGCCAAAGATCAGGAGCGATGAAACGGGCGCTTCTGGTGATGAAGCTCCGGAGCAGGTTGTTTCCGCTGAAGATGCGGCAAAGACCGAAAATTCTCAGGAGCAGGAAAAGCCGGAGGCCGAGGCCGGCAAGCCCGAGCCAAAGGCAAAACGCCCGCAGCGCAGAAGCCGGGCGGTGAAGGAAAAGACCGATACCGTTCCTGAAACAGCGGCGGAGAAACCCGAAACCGCCGCAGCCACAGCCAAGACTGAGACAACCGGGCCCGCGGGCGAGAAGGCAGAGGCGAAAAAAGATAAATCCGACAAGCCAAAACGCAAAAAGACCGTGAGCAAGGGCAAGGACAAGGACAAATCCGGCAGCAAGAAAAATACGGCGGAAAAGAAAAAAACGGATAAGGAAAAACCGGCCGAAAAGAAAAAAGCGGATAAAAAGCAAGACAAATCCGCGCAAACTGAAGTCCCGGTCAAGGAGACTATCACGGAGGCCGATGCGGCGCCCGATGAGGATACCCCCTCTGCCCCCAAACGGAAGGGATGGTGGTCCAACCGTTTTTCAGCCAAGTAAACAGGCGCAAAACCGGTTTGCAGGATATAAAAGGCCATCCGGCGCGAAAGCGGCGGATGGCTTTTTCATTGCCGGGGTTTGAGCGGCCTGAACAATAAAACTCAGCCCAGCCAGTCTTTCAGCCGCCTCGCGGCTTCCGCGATCTGATCGGTTTTGCCGGCGAATGAAAAGCGCAGGTAAGCATGGCCGAATTCAGGATCGAAATCGAGCCCCGGCGTGGCGGCGATTCCGGTTTCATGCAGCATTTTTTTGGCAAAGGCGTACGAATCATCGCTGAAATCACGGATATCGGCATAGAGGTAAAATGCTCCCGTGGCGGGGACGATTTTGGTCAGCCCGGCGCGGGGCAGTTCGGCAGCCAGCAGATCGCGGTTTTGCCGGTACACCGCCTTGACCTTCTCCAGATCTTCCCCGGCGTCAAAGGCGGCAATGGCGGCGTATTGCGACAGGGTCGGGGCCGAGATGTAAAGATTCTGGATCAGGCGCTCCACCGGACGGACCAGATTTTCCGGCAACACCATCCAGCCGATGCGCCAACCGGTCATGCAGTAGTATTTTGAAAACGAGTTGACGACGATCACATCATCGGAAAACTCCAGCGCGCAGTGCGCCTGCCCGCCATAGGTCAGACCGTGGTAAATCTCGTCCGAGATATAAAGCCCGCCCAGGCCCTGCACGGTTTCGATCAGCATTTGCAAGTCTTGCGGGCTCAGCATGGTGCCGGTGGGATTGGCGGGGCTGGCGAGGATGGCGCCGTCGAGCCCGTCCTTTCCGGCGGCGCGCATCTCATCACGGGTCGGCATCCAGTTATGCTCGGCCCGCGTCTGGATGGCCACCGGCGTCATGCCGAGGGTTTTCATCACCTGACGGTAGCACGGATAACCCGGATTGGTCAGCGCCACTCTTGCCCCGGCGTCAAAGGCGCTTAAAAAGGCAAGCACAAACCCGGCCGAGGAGCCTGTGGTGACGGCAATGCGTTCGGGCGCGACATCAAGATTGTGTTTTTCGCGGTAATGGGCGGCAATGCGCGCCCGCAAGGCCGGCAGCCCCATGGCGTCGGTATAGCCAAGCTTGTCCTGCCGCAGCGCCGCGGCGGCGGCATCAAGCACGATTTTGGGGGCCGGTGTTCCCGGCTGGCCAACCTCCAGATGCAGAACATTGCCGCCCTTTTCCTCGCGCTCTCTGGCGGCGCGCATGACATCCATGACGATAAAGGGATCAATGGCAGAACGTTTTGACGGCAGCAGGGTGTTTTTCATGCTTTTGTTTACTTCACAAACAGGCCATATTCATCCGGTAGTTTTTTTAAGGGCCTTGCGGTCCGTGCCGCGCTGCCCGAAACAACCTGAAAAAGTCCCGGGATCATTTTCATGACTAACGTGATAAACGGCTTGAGGGCCCGCAACAAGCCCTTATCTTGCGGCCCGATTATGAAAAAACTTGCCTGTTTTGCCTTGAGTTTCGCGATTGCCGCCCCGGGCCTGAGCCAGAGTGCACAGGCGCGCGCCACTATCATACGGGATTCGGAAATCGAGGCGTTGATGCGTAGCTATACGGTGCCGATTTTCAAGGCGGCGCGGCTCAATCCGCGCTCGATCAAGGTTGTTCTGGTCGACAACAGGGCAATTAACGCCTTTGTCACCGGCAACAACCGCATGTTTATTTTTACCGGCCTGCTGCTGGAGGCCAAAACGCCCAATGAGGTGATTGGCGTGATCGCCCATGAAACCGGACATATCACCGGAGCGCATCTGGCGCAGATGCAGGCCGAGATCAGACGCGCCAGCACGACCCAGATCATCACCATGCTGCTGGGCATTGCCGCCACGGCGGCGGGCGCGGCCAGCGGCAATACCAGTGCGGGCAATGCCGGGATCGGCATTATGCGCGGCGGCGCGCGCGTGGCGCGGCGTAATTTTCTCGCCTATCGGCGTATTCAGGAAGCCTCGGCGGATCAGGCCGCCATCGGGTTCTTGAACAAAACCCGCCAATCGGCCAAAGGCATGGCCACCATCTTCGAGAAGCTGGCCAGCCAGATGATGGTGTCGCTGAAATATGTCGATCCTTACGCCTTGAGCCACCCGGTACCGCGCGAGCGCATGGCGCTACTCGAAGAGCGCTCGCGCCAGAGCCCCTATTACAACAAAAAGGATTCGCCGCAACTGCAGCTCAGGCATGACATGATGCGGGCAAAGCTTTACGGGTTCACCCGCGGGCGCGGCGCAACCTTGCGCAGATACAGGGCCAGTGACAAATCGCTGCCGGCAAGATATGCGCGGGCGATTGTCTCTTACCGCAGCACCGGCATCCGCAAGGCGGTAAAGCAGATTGATGCATTGATTAAGGATCAACCGAAAAACCCATATTTTCATGAGCTTAAAGGCCAGGCGCTGCTGGAAAGCGGGCGGGCGGGCGAGGCGATCGGACCTTTGAAACGGGCGGCGGCGCTGGCGCCCGAGGCC
>JAJRYE010000040.1 GCA_024275895.1 Alphaproteobacteria bacterium
AATCCTCAACGGCGCTGTAATAGGCGAGAACTGCATCATCGGCGCCCATGCCTTCATCCCGGAGGGCAAGACCATCCCGCCACGCTCCCTGGTCATCGGCGCCCCGGGCCGGGTGGCGCGTGCGGTAACCGAAGACGAGATCGCCGGCCTCAAGGTCTCCGCCGCGCACTATGTCCAGCAATGGCGCCGCCACGCCGGCGGGCTCACGAAGGTTCAGTGAAGCTGATCGCAAATTATCCGCGCCGATCAAAAGGCCGGCCCCTCAATTTTGAGGGGCCGGCAAGTGGGCAGCCCGATTTGGTTTGGTGCGGGGGGGTATCGGGCCGCCTGCTGACACGTTTGGCGGGTTGCTTGTTTTAGCGTCCCGCGAGAATTGTAGCTGTTGCTCTAACGCCGAGATTATCGGCGGAAAGGTCTACCCATTTGCTTGGGTTCTTGCGTGATTGCCGCAAATAGTAGGTATAGGGCGTGTCGGCCCAGGAGCGGATCAACTCCACTCTGTTATCGAGGATCAGGTCGCCCATGTCGGTCACCACGGTCAGGACCGCGTGGCCTTCCATGTTCTCGTCGCGCAGGACGGTGATCAGAAGGGCGTTTTCCGGCCAGCCCTGTTCCATCAGGCGTTTGCGTTTGAGAAGAACATAGTCTTCGCAATCGCCATATTGCTCAGGAAAGGACCAAACGTCTTCCCGGCCGTAAAGCTGAAGGTCGGTCACTGGCTGTACGGCCCGGTTGACGGCGAGGTTGACGGAATTGAGTTCATCCCACTTTTTTTGTGAGATAACGACGGTTGCCGGTCTTAAGGATTTTGACGAACATTCCGCGCCGTACCGCTGGCAGAATGCGATATAGCCGGCGGGGGCCTCCGTCGATTTGTATTCGGCCATGTACATCAGGTCGCCACCGCCGCCGGTAGTGTTCAGCGTCTGGCCATTCGCTTGCGAGCCAATAAGTATAATGGCAGTCGCGCCTAGTAGTACTTTTACATAATTCATTGTCGTACCCCACATCTCGTGTTGACATGGAGGTTGTCAGGAACAAATCTATGTTGAGGAAAAAATGATGCGGGTATTCTACGCGAATACTAAGATAATACGCCTAGAAATTGAGTAGAATTTTCACTAAATTTCACTTGAATCCAGGCCCATCGCAGCTTTGTTGGCGATCGATGGCGATTTAACGACATTTCTTGACAAAATCTGGGTCGCAGAACAGCCTGCCTGACTTGGACGGCGCAACAAATTATTTTGAGTTTTAGCGCCCGGAAAACAAGGCTCAGGTGCAATTGAACTAAAATATCGCCCAAACGGGGCTTGGTTTATGAAGGAATTGGCCGCTTTCAAGCCGCAAGGTCCCGCGGTGTACTGGCGGCGCGTCGGTGCGGCGGTTACCTCAGGCGACGTTGACGTTAAACCCTTCAAGGTCGGGCGTTCCAATAAAACGTATGCTGACCCCGTCCTCATGCCGGCGCACCACATGGCCGACCGTGCGGCCCAGGCGGATCTGGGTTCCAACCGCGACGTCAATTTCGTCATCAAAGGCAATCGACGCCCCCCCAAGGGACAGATCGACGATCGAGCAG
>JAJRYE010000041.1 GCA_024275895.1 Alphaproteobacteria bacterium
CCCCGGGCCAGCCGCCTTCGATATAATCGACACCGAGTGCGTCCAGTGCCGCGGCGATCTGATGTTTCTCGGGGGTGGAAAACTGCACGCCCTGGGTTTGTTGGCCATCGCGCAGGGTGGTGTCGAACAGGGAGAGAGGTACCTTAACCATGAAACCCCCTTTCGCCCGGCCCCGCCGGGCAGCGCCCGAACCGCCCCCACGGGGCGGGCGCTAACGCCCCCCCCTCGGTTCGGGCACTGCCCTTAGTTTGTAAGTTGGTCATTTGAGGGCCTCAAGTTTGGTGGGGTCTAACGATCCGTAGTCCTGCACTGTGGCTTGCGGCCCGTGGCCGGTATGTTTCAACTCAATCCTCATACTCTCAAGCACCAGCTTTATTTGGTCTGCTTCCTGATATTTTTTTTCATCACGCAAGGACTCCCAGCGCCGTAGAATAGGATTTAGCAAACTTTGTGCTCTCGAAAGATTTCCTTCGCCAATCATCGCAACACCAACTGATTCAGATCCTTCCATGCGAAACCAATTCACGTCCTCTGCATCAGGAAGCCCAATAAGACGCATACATGCCTTCAAAAACTCTGGAGGAATTCGATCCATTTCTGAAAGAGCCAACGGCGTATTCAAATCGTCCAACAAAGCCGCCTCGAATCGAGACGGCACCAACGCCGATGCCGTAACCCCGTCGGTTCTCCTAAACCAACGGTTCAGTTTTTTTTCCGCCTCCGCCAGCGCCGCCTCGACCATTTGCACCGCCTTGATGGTCTGCTCGCGCGGCGTTCCCGCGCCCATGACGATGCGGGTGCGCAGAATTTCGGTGGGCGGCTGGGGAAAGAAGTGAAACTTGATCCGGTCGGTCATCAAAAAGCCGATCGTGACAATCAATACCCCGATGGTGGCGGCGATCGTTGTGTAGCGCCAGTTATAGGTAAGGCGCACAAAGGCTTTGAACGGCCCGTCGCGAAAGCGGGCAAAGCCGCCGTCAAACCAGCGCCGGAACCGCGAGGGCTCCTTTAGGTCATGTTTGATGGCATGGCGCAAATGTCCCGGCAAAATGAGAAAACATTCAATCAGGGAGGCGATCAGCACCGAGATCACTACCAGCGGCAGCGCCAGCATCACCTGGCCGATGCGCCCGGTGATGAAAAAGGTCGGCAAAAACGCCGCCATGGTGGTCAAGGTGGCGGCGATCACCGGCGCCAGCATGCGCGAGGCACCGCGCTCGGCGGCATCCAGAGGGCTGTCGCCCATTTCCGCCCGCGTCGCTGTATGCTCGCCCACGACAATGGCGTCATCAACGATTATCCCCAAAGTGAGAATCATGGCAAAGAGCGAGACCATATTGATGCTTTGGCCCGAAAGATACATGACGATCACCGTCCCCATCATCGCCACCGGAATGCCCAGTGCCACCCAAAAAGCAATGCGGGCATTGAGGAATATGAACAAGATGATGAGCACCAGCGCCAGCCCCCCGGCGCCGTTCTTGAGCAGCAGATTGATCCGGTTGATCAGATGCTGCGCCCGCACCCGGTATTTGATCAGTTTCAGCCCCGTTGGCAGTTCCGGGCGGATTTTTTGCAGATAGGCGTCGAGAATGTCATTCGTCTCCAGCGCATCAGCGTTTAGCGAGCGCTGGATATTGAGCTGAATGGCGAGCTTGCCCTTGTAAATGCCGCTCACCGCGTCTTCATTGAAGGCATCGCGCACCTCCGCGATATCGCCCAGCAGCACCCGCTCGCCGCTCGCCTTGCCCAAAATCTCGATGCGCCCCAGATCGCGCGCATTGTCCGCCGTGCCCTTGGTCCTGATCTGTTTGTCAACCGCGCCTTCAAGAGTGCCTGAAGGGCGGTCCTGGGTATTGGATTTGATTTTGCTGGCGATATCGGAAACGGTGAGGTTCAGCCGCCGCAACTGATAGGGCGTTGTCTCCACCCGGATTTCTTCCGGCCGCGCCCCTTCCAGCGTCACATGATCAATGCCCGCATCCAGAAGCCCGTCGCGGATATTGCGTGCGTAAGATTTCAGGGCCGCCTCGGGCAGATCCCCCGTGACCAGCAGCTTGGCGATCCCTTCATAACGGGCGATGCGCCTTATGACGGGTTTTTCCGCCGTCTTGGGCAAGGTGCTCACCGCGCCCACCGCCATCTCCACATTCGAGAGCGCCCGGGTCATATCCGCATTGCCCTTGAATTCCATCGAGATAAACCCGCTGCCCTCGCGCGCAACCGAAGTGATATCATCAAGCCCGTCAATAAAGCGCAGATCCGGCTCAAGATTTTTTAAAATACTGGTTTCGACATCCTGGGCGCTGGCGCCGGGCCAGATCACTTTCACCGTGATCACCGGAATATTGATGGTGGGGAAAAGCTGGGTGTTGAGCTGCCCCAGCGAGATGATTCCGAGCACAACGATGATGACCATCGCCAGATTGGAGGCGTTGGGATGGCGCGCGAACAGGCGGATCAGCCCTGAAGATTGCAGGCCCGTCGTCATGGGGTCTTGCGCGCCTTGCCGCCTGCGCCCGGCTGCACGTCAACCAGCAAGCCTTCCCCCGCCTGGGCAAGGCGCGTGGTGAGCACCTTGTCGCCGGGCTCAAGATCGCCGCGCACCAGCACCGCCGGGCCGGAATTGCCAACCACCTGAACCTTGCGCGGCGCCAGACGTTTATCGGCCACCACATACAAGGTATCGGAGCCGTAAAGCGCCGATTCGGGCAGGCTGACAACCTCATTAAAACTGCGGTCCTTCATGGTAATCTCGACAAAAGCGCCCGGACGCAGGGCGCGCAACTGCCGCGCATCGCCCTGAATGCGCGCATAGACATAAACCCCGCCGGTGCTAGCTGAAATCTGCGCCCCCACCCGGTCAACAATGCCCGAATACTCAAGCGGTTTGCCGCCCACCCGCCATAGCACCTTGACCCTGCGCCCCAAAACCGTGCCCTCGGCACCGAGTATCCGGCCATATTGCCTGTCGGAAAGGGTAAAGCGCACATCGATAACATCGCGCGCGATCAAGGTGGCGATGGCGTCATTCACGCCCACAAAGCGGCCTTTTTCCGCATTGGCGTTTGAGATATAGCCGTCAAACGGGGCTTTAAGCACCGTATTGGCAAGGTTTTTTTCCGCCCGGCGCACGCCAAGCTCAAGCCGCCGGATCACCGCTTCTTGCTGATCGGCCCTTGCGTTCTGGATTTGCAGATTGTCGCGCCTGAGCTGAACCGCCTGGGCGCGCTGGCTCAGGGCAAGCTTGCGTGTGTCCACGACATTTTGCGCCACGGCGCGGATTTTCTTCAGCTTTACGGCCCGCTCATAATCATCCCGCGCCAGTTCAAGCTGCTCTCGGGCCCATTTCAAGGCGCTCTCCTCAAGATTTGTTTTTGCCCGGATTTCCAGAAGCCGCGCCCGCGCCTCGGCCAGCCGCGCCCGCGCCTCATCGCGCGCCGCCAGATAATCGAATGTGTCGATCCGGATCAGTTCCTCGCCCGCCTTTACGCTCGCCCCCTCCTTGAGCGCCTTGCCAACGGCGATGATCTCGCCCGCCGCCAGAGTGCGCAGATCAACTTTTTTGCCGGCGACAATCTCGCCATAAAGCTGCAAGCCTGGTTGCAGGGTTTGAAAGGAAACCGGCATTGTCCGCACTACCCAGGCCCGTTCCTTGGCGGTGTGGGGTTTAACGGCGCTTTTTGTCACCGTCAGGCCCCAGAACCCCAGCGCCCCCGCGCCGAGCATGACAAGCGGCATAACGCTCATGAAGAAAATCCGCCAGCGCGAGCGGCGCGGACGCCCGCCCGCCCCGCCCGGCGCATCCGGACTTTTCGTGACAGAAGGGGCTTCCTTGTATATGCTGAAGTTCTGGTTCATGCTTTTCCATTAACAGATGGGAACGCGGCGTGAATGAGGCAATAGCACGGCGTAGTCTAGCAGACGGATCACTTCATTGCGAACGCCTATTCGCGCTGAATCCGATCCGCATCGAAGGGCTGGTGTTTTTAAATGGCTTCGTGTAAAAGGCGGGTTCGGGCCTCAAACCGGTTTTACGTTTTTTAACGCAAGGACATATCCCCATGGGAGCCGTTATTCTGATAATCCATCTGATGGTTGCTGTTGCCCTGGTGGCGACCGTATTGCTCCAACGCTCTGAAGGCGGTGCGCTTGGCATTGGCGGCGGTGGCGGTGGCGGTGGCGGCGGATTTTTATCGGGGCGCGGCGCCGCCAACATGCTGACCCGGACAACCGCCATTCTGGCGGCGGTTTTTTTCGTCACCAGCATTTCGCTCACCTTGATCAACAACCGCTTGGCCACCCCGACCTCGATTCTCGACAAGGCAAGCGTGTCCGACAAGGCCTCGCCCGCCGATGCGCTTGACAAGCTGATCAAGCTCCCCGCCAAGCCCTCGGCGCCGAGCGTTCCGCTGTCAAAATAAAATCCGGGATTGGAATTTTCCTGAAAAAATCAGGAGCTTCGGGCGATCTTGTCCACATAGCGCGGCTGGATATAAAAAATCCGGTCGAGGGTAATGCCGTTTTTCATCACATAGCCGATGACGGAACTGTAGGAAAACCGGGTTTCGGATATCACATAGCTGGTGTTGTTGACCTTCAGATTTGCCGGCAGGGCGTAGCTTGACCCCTTGGGCAGGGAGGTCATGTTTTTGGCGTCTGACCAGGCCACTTTGGTCTTGCCTTTATTATCGACATCCACCTGGGTGATGCGGATCTTCAGCGCCGCGACATCGTAAGGCGTCATCATGGCGGTAACGGCGGTCATGATATCGTCCATTTCCGCATCGGTGACATTGTCATCCTGGGAAACCACATCGCCAAGGGCGCTGGTCAGCGCGGTCAGCTTGCGGTCAACCGTAAAGTAATCCTGAAATTCCACCGTCGTCAGATAAAGCGCCACCATAACCGGCGCGATCAGGGCGAATTCGATCGCCGCAAGGCCGCGCCTGTCGGCAACAAAACGCCGTGAGCCTCTGGCCATATTCCGAATTATACTTACCATTACCAATACCCTGTAGGTCTTAAAACGGTTCATTGCGGAACACCTGAACGGCGCTGAGCAAACGGTTACCGGTGCCCATATTCTTCATCAACGAGAGCCCCGGCGCCATCAGCTTCCATTCATAAAAAACCCGCACCAGCACCACATCACCGCCAATGCCCATATTGTAGGGGAAATTCTTTTTCAGCCTGCCCTGATTGTCCAGCGGCTGCGACAGGTTGACGCCGCTGAAATTGGTAAAGGTTTCCACATCGATCACCAGCTTGTCGCAATCGAACATGGTCAGGTTGCCGCATACTGATTGCTGGAATTTTGCCTTGGTGAAATTGCCGCTCTGGGCCTGTCCGGTACGCACAAGCCGCGCCGATTCCGCCACGGCATTTTCCAGAACCGATGAGCTGAAGAAGATCAGTCCGACCTCGAATACCCCCATGAGCAGCATGAAAAACGGCGGTGCGATGAGCGCAAACTCAACTGCGGTTACGCCGGCTTCGCTTCGGCAAAACCGTTTGCGGCGGATAATCCGGCTGCAACGGGGCAGGAGGGACAAGAATGATCGGCCAAGGATACGCAAGTGACACCCCGTGAATATTCAGGACTTTGGTGTATTATCACTCAGCTCCAATAAGAAACGCTGAATAAACAAGGTAAAATTTTATCTGTTTTCAGCTTCTTGGGCCGGGCGGCTCACTCAAGGCAGGTGGATTTGACTGCCCCGGATATCGCATTGGCGAATTTGATCGCCCCGGCGGCGCTGAAATGCCCGTTATCGACAAAGTCGGCCTCGCCGAATTTTTCATAAGGCACTTCGATAAACCCCGCGCCATGCGCCCTGGCGGATTTTTCCAGCAAGCGGTTGAAATATTCCTGAATCGGCCGCACATCTTTATCAAGCACCAGCGGAAACCAGCCATAGCGCTGCGCTTTGGTCAGTTTGCGGTAATTGAGGAGCTGGGCCACGAACAAGGTCTTGATTCCCTGGGCGTCGTTGATCGCCTTGATATTAGCCAGGTTGCGCTGGTAAATCCCCGCCAGTTTATGATCAATGCCCGAGCGGGACGGATAGGAGCGGTAATCGGGCTTGATCGGGATATAGCCGCTGAAATAACGCGAATTGACGATGAAATTATAAATCGAGAGCGGGCTGGCGGTCAGCCTTATACGCTGGTTGTCCTTCTGGCTCAGCATGTGAAATCTGGCATAGGCCGGGTCCAGATCAGGGATAAACGAGTTGCGGATATCATTCCAGCCGATATAATAAACCGCGCAGGAGACCCCCTCCCATTTGGTGTAGAACGCGCTTTGAATGATATGCTCGGCGGTGGAATATCCCGGCACGCCGTAATTGAGAATGGTCGCCTGCGTCAATATTTCCTGCAGGCGGTCCGGCCAGGTCTCGCCGTTTTTCACCCCCAGATCATAAGTTGAAGAGCCGCCGATCACCGCAATGCGCGGGCCGCGCGCTTTTTCCGCATTCACCACCTTGCGCCGCCCCCTGGCGTCGTGGGCGTAAAACCCGTCATCATAGCCTGGCGCCGGCTGCGCCTGAAGCAGCGGATGGTAGATAAAGCGTTTGGCGTCAAAAACCGAAATCGTGTTGAGGGGCAAGAAGGAATTCTTCAGCCCCATCGCCGCCAGCGTCTGGGTCATCAGACCAAAGCCCAGATCAAGCGACATCAACAAGATCACCCCCCAGGCCGCAGGGGTGAATGATAACCGGCTCAGGGCAAAAGCCACCACGCCCGCCACCATGATAATCAGCCCGTAAACAAATAACGGGCTGAAACGGACACCGCCTGCTGAAAAATGCGCATAAAGCGTGATTATGGCTCCGGCCGCAAACAAAAGGACCGAGAAAAAGGAAGGAAACCCGCGCCTGAAATCAGGGGGACCCTTTGCGCAAGGCGCATTGTCTGCATGGGATGCACTGGACATGAAAACGCTCGGCTCCACCGCCAAAACTGATCCGGAGGATGAAAACTAGCAAAAACCGGCTAAAATTTCATTTCATTCCGCTTGTTTACCTTAAGGCGCTGTTACGCTTGCGCAGGGTTTGCCCCGGCAGGCGCTGTCCCGTCATATTCGCACCCGCGCGTCTTTATCACCAGCAACGGGAAATCAGACTTTGCCATGTCAGGCCGCTTGCGCTATGAAAAATGCCAAATGGGCACCAAACAGGAAAAGACAGATGACCGCCATTATAGACATTCAGGGCCGTGAAATTCTCGATAGCCGGGGCAACCCCACCATAGAGGTTGATGTTTTGCTCGAAGACGGCTCCACCGGCCGCGCCGCGGTGCCCTCGGGGGCCTCCACCGGTGCCCATGAGGCGCATGAATTGCGCGACGCGGATGCAAAACGCTATGGCGGCAAAGGTGTGCTGAAAGCGGTTGAGGCGGTGAACAGCGAGATTTTTGAAGCTCTCGCCGGCGCCGAGGCCGAAGAGCAACTCGTTATTGACAAGATCATGTGCGAGCTTGACGGCACGCCCAACAAGTCCCGCCTCGGCGCCAACGCCATTTTAGGCGTGTCCCTGGCTGTTGCCAAAGCGGCGGCGGATGCCTGCGGGATGCCGCTTTACGCCTATCTGGGCGGGCCTTCGGCTCATGTCCTGCCCGTGCCGATGATGAATATCATCAATGGCGGCCAGCATGCCGATAACCCGATCGACTTTCAGGAATTTATGATCGTGCCGGTCGGGGCTGAAAATATCGCCGGGGCGGTGCGCATGGGGGCGGAGATTTTCCATGCCCTGAAATCAGCCCTGCACAGCGCCGGCTACAATACCGGCGTGGGCGATGAGGGCGGTTTTGCGCCCAATATTTCCTCGACCGACAAGGCGATCGGTTTTATCATGAAAGCGATCGAAAACGCCGGATACCGCCCCGGCGAGGATGTCTGTCTGGCGCTTGACGCCGCCGCATCGGAATTTTACACCGATGGCCGCTATGAAATGGCTGGTGAGGAAAAAAGTCTCGACAGCGCCGCCATGACGCGGCTTTACGAAGACCTGATCACCCGTTTCCCCATTTTTTCTATTGAAGATGGCCTGGATGAAGACGACTGGGAGGGGTGGAAAATCATGAACGAGGCCATTGGCGGCAAGGTGCAACTGGTTGGCGATGATATTTTCGTCACCAACACCGAACGCCTTGAGCGCGGGATCAGGGAAAAAATTGCCAACTCCATCCTGATCAAGCTCAACCAGATCGGCACCTTGTCGGAAACGCTCGAAACCGTTGAGCTGGCCCACCGCGCCGGATTCACCACCATCATCTCGCACCGCTCGGGCGAAACCGAAGATGCCACCATCGCCGATCTTGCCGTCGCCATCAATGGCGGCCAGATCAAAACCGGCTCGCTCTCGCGCTCCGACCGGCTGGCCAAATACAACCAGCTCATGCGCATCAGCGAGCGCCTCGGGCTGGCGGGCCGGTACGCCGGAACATCAATCCTGAAAAGATAAAAAACCCGCAAGAGAGCCCTTGCACTGGCCGCCTGAAATAGATAGATAATGCACCAAGTGCCGCTGTAGCTCAGCTGGTTAGAGCGCCTGATTGTGGATCAGGAGGTCCCTGGTTCGACTCCAGGCAGTGGTACCAATCCTTTCAGGGGATTTCATTTTTTCCAATATTTGACAACACCCGCGAAAAACATGGCAGGCTGCAAAATCAAGGTGGCTGCGGGAGCCGGGCCTTGGTCCTTCCTTGTTCTTACTGGGGTTCCGGCGCGCTGTTCGCGGCGGATTGAGGGAAGATATAGACATAGGCGCTGTCCACTTTAAAAGCGATATTTGCGCCGGGGCGCGGCAGATAGGTTCCCGGGACGCGGGCCTGGCAATCGATGTGCAAAAGCTCCTTATTGCCCTTCTGGCACAGATGCAAATGGGAAACGCCGCCGAGAAAATGGGCCGAGACGATTTGCGCCGTGCAGGGGCTGGTTTGCGGGTCTGCTTCAGGAACCGGGGTCAGACCTTCAGGACGGATAAGGACCTGAACCTTTGTCCCTTCACCGTGGCCGGGCGCGGCGAATGCGCCCAGGCTTGTCTCCGCCCGGCCATTTCTCACCACGCCGTCAAGCCGGTTGACCGGGCCGAATAACGAGGCGGCGAAAGGCGAAACCGGGCGGCTGTAAATCTCGGCCGGAGCGCCGGTCTGGATGATGCGGCCCTTGTTGATCACCAGAATGCGATCGGCCATGAACATGGCCTCTTCGGCGTCATGGGTCACCATCATCGCGGCGCTGCCGGTGGTTTTGATCAGGGAGAGGGTTTCCTCCCGTGTCTGGGCGCGCAGATTTGCATCCAGAGACGAAAACGGTTCATCAAGAAGGATAACACCGGGTTCAGGGGCAAGCGCCCTGAGCAGGGCGACGCGCTGTTGCTGGCCGCCCGAAAGCATATGCGGGTAATCTTCCGCCCGCCCCTCAAGTCCCAGCTTTGCCAGCATGTCCAGCGCCCAGCGTTTTCGTTTTGCCACACCGGCCGCAACCCCGAACATGATATTGCTCATCACGCTGAGATGGGGAAAGAGGGCAAAATCCTGAAAGCACAGCCCGATATGGCGCTTTTCGGGCGCGGTGCACAGGCCCGTTCCGGCGTTGGCGATTGTTTTTCCCGCCATCTTGATGCGCCCGTGCTGGAGCACTTCCAGCCCGGCGGCAAGGCGCAGCAAGGTTGTCTTGCCGCATCCCGACGGCCCCAGAAGGCAGATCATTTCACCTTTATTGAGGTTAAAAGAGACATCATCAAGCGCCGCATTGCCGTCATAGGCGTGGCTGACATGGTCAAATTTGAGGATGCTCATTGGCGCCGGCTCCCCGATATGCTCAGGGAAAGGGCGATCACCGGCGCAATTCCGGCCACCACGATGCCCAGCGCCGCCAGCGAACTTTCCTCCAGCATTTCATCGGATGCATATTGATGCACAAAGGTCGCCAGGGTTTCAAAATTGAACGGGCGCAGCAGCATGGTCATCGGCAGCTCTTTCATTCCGTCCACGAACACCAGCAAAACAGCGGTTAACAGCGAGCCGCGCAGCAGCGGGATATGAATGCGTCTCAAAACGCTCCAGCGGCTTGCCCCCAGAGTTCGCGCCGCGCCCTCCATACTGGGCGTGATGCGGGCAAGGCCCGATTCGGCCGAACCGAAGGAAAGCGCCATGAAACGGGCCAGAAAGCCGTAAAGCACGGCGAAAATCGTGCCGCTCATGAGCAGACCGGTGGAAAAGCCAAGATATTCCCGCGCGGCCGCATCGATTGCATTGTCAAAGCGCGCCAGCGGCAGCAATACGCCAACCGCCAGCACCGCACCGGGAACCGCATAGCCGATGCTGGCCAGACGGGCGGCGCTTTTTATCGCCCGCCCTCCATTGAGGCGCACGCCGTAAGCCATGAACAGCCCCAGCGCCACCGCGGCAAAAGCGGCAATCCCCGAAAGCATCAGTGAATTGAGCGCAGAGGTCAGCAGCGAGAGGTTTAGGGAGGTTTCATAAAACCGCAAGGCGTATTTGCCCAGCACCCAGACCGGAACCCCAAAGCCTAATGCGACAGGCGCGAGACAGGCGGCAAAGACGATTATTCCCCGAACGCCGGTTAAACGGGTTTTGCTGCGGGGCTGGGATCGCCGGACATTGTCAAAGCGTTTGTTTTTGCGCCCGATACGTTCAGCAGCCAGCAGCAGGAGAACAAAAACCATCATGGCGGTTGCCAGTTGCGCTGCACCCGCCGGGTTGTTCATGTTAAGCCAGACATCATAAATCCCGGCGGTAAAGGTCTGGACCGCAAAAAAATCAACGGTGCCGAAATCATTCAGCACTTCCATCATCACCAGGGAGACGCCGACAACGATGGCGGGGCGCGCCATCGGCAGGGCAATGGTGAAAAAATTGCGCCACGGGCCGCAGCCCAGAACCCGGCCCGCCTCCAGCACCGCGTTCGACTGATCAAGAAAGGCCGAGCGGGCCAGAAGATAGACATAAGGGTAGAGTACCAGCGTCATCATGGCAGTAGCGCCGCCCAGTGAGCGAATTTCCGGGAAGGAGTAATCGCGGGCGTTGCGGTATCCCATTACCTCGCGCAGCACGGACTGCACCGGGCCGGCATAATCCAGAAGATCGGTATAGACATAGGCGATGATATAGGCTGGAACCGCCATCGGCAGCAGCAGCGCCCATTCAAACACAGCCTTGCCGGGAAATGTATAGGCGCTGGTTAGCCAGGCAGTGCCGGTTCCGATGATAAAAGCGCCCACCCCGACGCCGGTCATGAGAACAAGCGTGCTGTGGATATAATGCGGCAGAACCGTGGCGGCCAGATGCGCCCAGATATCGGGGCTTGAGGTCAGGGCCAGCACGACAACGGCAAGGATTGGCGCGGCGGTGAATGCGGCAATGGCGAAAACGCCCAGACTCCAGCCATCCGGGCGCCAGCGCGCCCATGTGTAACTTGAAAATAAACCGACCGGCTGGCGCAATTGTTCAGCTTCCTGTTTTCCACCCTTTCAAACATCCGGCGCCCGGGAGAAATTCCGGGCGCAAAGTGTAATGAGTGCAACTGACTTTCATTATTAATAGTTAAAGCCGATTTTGTCGACCATCTTGGAAGCTTCCCGGCGATAGCTTGAAACCCTGGCCAGATTCATCGTATCCGCCTTGAACGCCCCCCAGGATTTCACTATCGGATGCAGCTCGACACCCGGTTTGACCGGGTATTCAAAATTCTGCCGGGCGTAGATTTTCTGCGCAAAATCACCGCTCAGAAACTCGATCAGTTTTATGGCGGCGGCCTTGCGCCGGGAGCCCTTGAGCACCGCCGCGCCGGAAATATTCACATGCGTGCCGCGGTCGGCCTGATTGGGAAACACGATATTTACCGCCGCGGCCCATTTTTTCTGTTGCGGTTTTTTCTCATTGGTCTGCATTTTGCCCATATAATA
This sequence comes from Alphaproteobacteria bacterium, assembly GCA_024275895.1. GTDB lineage: Bacteria > Pseudomonadota > Alphaproteobacteria > Rhizobiales > BM303 > BM303. The sequence continues at coordinate 11,940 of JAJRYE010000041.1, forward strand.
GGTGTTGCTGATCCCCACATCGCACACCCCCTCATAGACGGCCTTTGCCTGGGCGCGGTCATTGCCCTGGGGTTTGCGGGCCAGATTGGCCTTGAGCCCCCTGAGCCATTTTTCCGCCGCTGCCGGGCCTTTATGGGCGATCACCGATGCGATCAGGGAAATATTATAAAGATGCTTGCCCGAGCGGATGCAGATTTTTCCCTTCAGTTCAGGATTGGCCAAATCTTCATATGAGGTGACCATCCCCGGTTTTACCCGTTCCTTGCTGACGAGAAGAACCCGGGCGCGGGTGGTGAGGCCGAACCACAGACCGCCGGGGTGGCGGTAGCGGGCCGGGATATTTTGCTCCAGGATTGCCGATTTGACCGGGGCCAGAACGCCGGCCTCCACCATATCGCTCAGCCGGCCGATATCGGCGGTCAGAACGGCATCGGCGGGACTGTTGGCACCTTCGGCCCTGATGCGTTCCAGCATGCCTTTTTTGGCAAACACCACATTCACCCTGATGCCGGATTGTTCGGTGAACCTGTCCAGTATGGGTTGAATGAGAAAGGCCTGGCGGTAAGAGTAAAGATTGACCTCTTTTCCGTCTGCCAGCGCCGGCGGAGCCAGAATTACGGCTTGCAAGGCAACGAAGGAGAGGGCGATCAGGGTCGTTTTCATGGCTGTATCTGCCTTTTTGTAAAAAATGTGGCGAATTCTCATTGGCATCAACATAAAGCCATTCTCAAGTAATGCAAGTAATTCTTAATAGCAAAATGAAAATAACCAGGAATGGTGGAGCGTTGGGCTTCACATTTGAAGCCCTGATGCCTATTACTCGTGACCGGAGTTTTTCAGCAACGGCAAAACCTTCCGCTACGAAGTCAAAACAAGAGGCAGCAAGGCATGACAATCAAGGCAATTACCTTTGATCTTTGGGACACCATCGTCGATGACGATTCAGATGAAATCGCACGCAAGCAAAGGGGCCTGCGTTCCAAACACGGCGAGCGCCGCCATCAGGTCTGGCAGGCCCTCAATACAATTGAACCGGTCGACTATGAAAACGTCGCCCTTGCCTATGATACGGCCGAGGCCGGATTTAACGTCGTGTGGAAGGAGTGTCATATCAACTGGACCGTAGACCAGCGTTTGCGCGTAGTGCTCAATGGTCTGGGGCGGCAGCTTCCCGATGATGTCTACCGGGATCTGGTGGAAAAACACTCAAACATGGAGGTGGAAATCCCGCCCCTGCTCAATGAGGGCATCGGCGAGGCGCTGGCGGAGCTTTCCAAAACCTATAAATTATGCATCGTCTCCGACGCCATCGTCACCCCCGGCACGGGGCTGCGCAAAATTCTGGAGAATTATGGCCTGAAGCAATATTTCTCCGCTTTTGCCTTTTCCGACGAGGTCGGCCATTCCAAACCGCATCGCTCCATGTTCGACAAGGTGGCTGAGGAACTGGGTTTTGCCGTGGACGAGCTGGTGCATATCGGCGACAGGGACCATAACGATGTCAAGGGCCCCCATGCCCTGGGCGCCAAGGCGGTGCTCTATACCGGCTCGCGCGACGGCGACAGGGATATCACCACCGCCGATGCGATCTGCGACAATCATCACGATCTGCCCGCTGTTATCGCCCGTCTGGCGGGCAAGTAAAAGGGGAACGGCGAATGAGCAACAGGTTGAAATTTCTCGTGCTGGACGGCTATGCAAAAGCCGGCCGTGAAGACCTTGAAGCGGGCGGCGCCTCTACCGCCGGCAGGCTCTATGAGCGCATGCTCAAGGCTTATGACAAAAATGTTCAGGTCGATATCATTTACCCCGCCGACCCGGATTCAAAACTGCCCGCGGGGGCGGGGCTTACCGATTATGACGGCATCGCCTGGACCGGCTCCAGCCTCACGGTTTATCATGAAACCGATGAAGTTCGCCGCCAGATCGAATTTGCCCGCGCCGTCTTTGAGGTTGGCGTCCCCAGCTTTGGCTCGTGCTGGGCGGCGCAGATCGGCGTGGCGGCGGCGGGCGGAACCTGCGCCCTGCATCCGAAGGGGCGCGAGATGTTTCTGGCCCGCAAGATTTCACTGACCCCCGAAGGGCGGGGCCATCCCATGTACCGCGACAAAAAGACGGTTTTTGACGGCTGGATCAGCCATGATGATGAAATCACCCATCTGCCGCCCGGGGCGGTGCTGCTGGCTTCGAATGATTTCACCCGCGTTCAGGCGGTGGCGGTGAATTACCTCAAGGGCACCTTCTGGGCGCTGCAATATCATCCGGAATACAATATTCTGGAAATGGCCCGGCTGATCAACTGCCGCAAGCAAAAGCTGGTCGATCTGGGCTTTTTCTCCGATATGGAGATTGCTCAGGGCTTTGTCGACAAGCTGGAGCAACTGCACCAGGAGCCGGCCCGCAAGGACCTCGCCTTCCAGCTCGGGCTTGATGATGATGTCCTCAACGAGACGGTGCGCTGCATGGAAGTGCGCAACTGGATCGAGCAGCTTGTCATCCCCGCAAAGATCAACAAAGGCTGAGCTTCCCTCCCGCTCCGTATCCTCAAACCGGACGGGGGATGTTCCCCCGTCCGGGGGCGGACAGACATGCAAGCGGGAGGGAGTCTTTGTTTTCCACCCGCCCTTCCGGGCGTACGTCCGTTCACGGGCCGGCGCTGGCTCTGCCAGTTTGCCCTGCCACGGAAGCGGAGCGGGAAGGCTTGGTAAAATTAACAGAAAGCAGGGCTGTTATTGCCCGTCAACCACCAGCATCCAGTTGATGATTTCGCGCCAGTCGGTCATGCGGATCGGGGTGCCGTGCGAGCCGGTGTCGAACAGGACCATGCGAACCGGATAACCCGGCGCGATCTGGCGCAGTTTTCTGAAAAACCGCGCCTGCCCCTTCCAGTTGAAAACCTTGTCATCGCCGCCATGGCCCAGATAAATCGGGATGCGGCGGCCGATAGCGGCGGCGTTTTTGAGAAATTTGACATCATATGTGGAGCCCAGCAGCAAAATCCCGCCCAGAAGCCGCGCTGTGCGGCGGTTCTGGATCAGCCGCCAGCAGATCGCTCCGCCCATGGAGCCGCAGGCGACAAAGACCGGCGCGCCGGGCGAGCGCTCGGCCATGGTTTTCATCACCAGAGCGATTTCCGCTGCACCGCGCGCCCTGAAATCGCTGACGCGGGGCGAGAGATAAGCCCCTTCATTGCGCAGCATGAGGTTTTTGATGCGGTTGAAATTGCCGCCGAACATATTGTCATTAGCGCCTAGAAAGCGGGTGCCGTTTTGGCCGTGTACAAAGATAACGATGGCTTTGGCATTACCCGAAACCTTGCCCACCCCGATGAACCTGACCGTAATCTTGCCCTCGCGCAAGGTATAATCGCGCTCTGATCTGCGCGTCGCCAGCGACAAATAGCGCCGCTTGACCCGCTTCATGGGCACCATGTCGCGCTGATAAAGATCGCGCGCCTTGATGTACTGAATTTTCAGGAAATCCCCGCCATAGGACGAGCCCAGTATACGCGGATAGCCGAACAATTCATCCTTATAGGGGGCAAGGCGGTAGTCGTCTGGTCTGGCTTCCTTTGCCTGCAAGAGCCCTCCCGCGGTCAGGAAAAGGGCGGTCAGCGTGGCCGGCAGCAAAAAGGAGAATGTTCTGGCCAGAATCATTGCAGCAATTTTTCCAGATCCTTCTGCCGCGCATTCACAAACCAGCCGTAATAATTTACCTGGGGATAGTGAAGTTTCTTACCCGATTTCAGCAGCTTCAAATTCCTCTCATACAGGCGTAAAGCCTTGTTGCGAACATGGCCGAGATTGTAAAGCGTCGCCGCCAGTCCCGGATTGGCCGAAATATCAAAGTTGGCAATGCGCCGGTAGCTTTCAATGGCGAGGCGGATTGTGGCGGCGATGTAGTGCAGGTTTTTATCCGTGTCCAGAATATGGCTGTAAACCTCCGCCGGCCTGGAAATATCAAGCTTTTTCAGCCCGCCCAGCTTGCTGGTTAAATCGGTGGCTTTCAAGGCGGTGAGGGGGGAGAGCTGACCAAGACCATAGGTCTGGCCAAGCGAATAGGGGTTGAAAAAGGCTTCATTAAAGCGCAGCCGGGGATATTTTATTTTCCCGACCTTCTTGTCGTAATAGGTGCTGATCCAGATATTCTCGGCGCAGCTCCAGAATTGCTGCGATCCTTTTTTGGGGTTGCATTTTTTCAACGGCCCCAGTTCCAGAAACTCCGACAATTTGAGGCCGCATTTGCGGCAGGCGAAGGAGACAAAGCGGTTGCCGCCGAAAACGATCGATTTCATGGCGTATTTTTGCACGTCATCAAAAACATTGACGTTAAAGGCATGTTCCCCGGCGATCGCCCCCAGAATATGAACCGGCGCGATGTTGTATATTCTGGCGATGGTTTTGATCTTGCCGACCAGCTCTTTTTCACGCCGGAAGAAGCCGAAGATCGCCTTGATCTTGTTGTTGTACTGGGTCCGTTTTCTGCGTTTGGCGGTGTTGGAATTGGGGTCGATGGCCGGCGAGGTCAGTTGCTGGTTTCCCGGCCTGACTTTCAAAACAACCTGACGCGCCTTGTAGCTTGCATAAGAAACAGCCCCCGCCTCATCCGGCGCCGCGGCGAGGCCGAGCAGGGCGGCGGATAATATCCCGGCCAGATTGTGCTTGAACCCCATGGCGTCAGCCCGGTTTTTGCATCTTCGCGGCCAGGTTTTCCTCAACCTTGTCAAGAAAACCCGTCGTTGAAAGCCAGTGCTGCTCCGGTCCGATCAGCAGCGCCAGATCCTTGGTCATGCCGCCGCTTTCCACCGTTTCGATGCAGACATCTTCGAGTGTTTGGGCAAAATTGGCCAGCGCCTCATTACCGTCGAGCTTGGCACGGTGGGCCAGCCCGCGCGTCCAGGCGAAGATCGAGGCGATCGAGTTGGTGGAGGTCTCATTGCCTTTTTCGTGCTCACGGTAATGGCGCGTTACCGTGCCGTGGGCTGCCTCCGCCAGCGCCGTCTTGCCGTCGGGGGTGGCCAGGACGGAGGTCATCAGCCCCAGCGAGCCAAAGCCCTGCGCCACGATATCGGATTGCACATCGCCGTCATAATTCTTGCAGGCCCAGACATAGCCGCCGGACCATTTGAGCGCCGCCGCCACCATGTCATCAATCAGCCGGTGTTCATACCAGAGCTCTTTTTCCTCAAACGTCGCCTTGAACTCAGCCTCATAAATCTCCTGAAAGATATCCTTGAAGCGGCCGTCATAGACTTTCAGGATGGTGTTCTTGGTGGACAGATACACCGGCACGCCGCGGGTCAGGCCGTAATTGAGCGAGGCGCGGGCAAAATCCCTGATCGACTCATCCAGGTTGTACATCCCCATGGCAATACCCGAAGAAGGCGCATCGAAAACATCAAATTCGAGCACCTCGCCGTCATCCCCGGTAAAGGTCATGGTCAGCTTGCCCTTGCCGGGAAACCTGAAATCGGTTGCTCGGTACTGGTCGCCGTAAGCGTGACGCCCGACGATGATCGGCTTGGTCCAGCCCGGCACCAGGCGGGGGACGTTGTTCATGATGATCGGCTCGCGGAAAATCACCCCGCCGAGAATATTGCGGATGGTGCCGTTGGGCGAGCGCCACATTTTTTTAAGGCCGAACTCTTCAACCCGCGCTTCATCCGGGGTGATGGTGGCGCATTTGATCCCGACTCCGTATTTCTTGATGGCTTCGGCCGCATCGATTGTGATCTGGTCGTCGGTCGCGTCACGCGACTGGATGGAAAGGTCAAAATAATCCAGCTTGATATCGAGAAACGGCAGGATCAGCTTGTCCTTGATTAGCTGCCAGATAATCCGCGTCATCTCATCACCATCAAGCTCGACGACCGGGTTTTCAACTTTGATTTTTTGCATGTGTTTTTCTCTTTGTTTGTTTTGTCTGGCCCGCCCTTCTCCCCTTCCCCGCGACCCTCGGGGATGTTGCGAAGGGCGGTGGGAAGGAGGAGCGGGCCTTTGTTTTGCGTTATTTTTTATCCTCGTGATCCGGGTCGATCAGGCGGTGCAGATGGACGACGAAATAGCGCATATGGGCATTGTCAACCGTGGAATGGGCCTTGGCGTTCCATGCCTCATAGGCTTTTTCATAATTCGGGTAAAGGCCTACGAAATCCACATTGTCAAGATTGGCAAGCTCAACTCCGTCGAGCGCGGTCACCTCGCCGCCGATAACCATATGAAGCAGTTGTTTTTTCATAATCCAGTGTCCATAGCTTGATTCTGTGCGCAGGCAAATATAGACATGTGGCCATGAAAGGTCCAAAATAACTTGCATGGCCTGAATATTAAAACCCACAACGAGCCTCAACTGACATCTATGAACGAGTCCCAAAAGCCCGGGCGTAAAAAACTCTTTATCAAAACCTTCGGCTGCCAGATGAACGTGTATGACAGTGCGCGCATGGCCGACGCGCTTGATGGGGAAGGCTATGTGCCCGCCGCCACGCCCGAGGGCGCCGATCTGGTGATCCTCAACACCTGCCATATTCGTGAAAAGGCCGCTGAAAAGGTCTTCTCGGAGCTTGGCCGTCTGCGCGCGCTCAAAGAGGCGCGGGCAAAAGATAGCGCAAGGATGCTGATCGGTGTTGCCGGTTGCGTTGCCCAGGCCCAGGGCGAGCACATCATGCAGCGCGCTCCTGTCGTTGATCTGCTCTTTGGCCCCCAGGCCTATCATCTTCTGCCCGAGCTGGAAAAACGCGCCCGGCGGGGCGAGCGGGTGATCGAGATGAACTTCCCGGCGCAGGACAAATTCAACCAGCTTCCCGATATCAATATCGCGGCCAAAAACCCGCCGGTCACCGCCTTTCTCGCCATACAGGAAGGCTGCGACAAGTTCTGCACCTTTTGCGTTGTGCCCTATACAAGAGGCGCGGAATATTCCCGCCCCGTCGCCCGTATCATTGATGAAGCCCGCAAGCTGGCGGCCAAAGGCGCAAGGGAGATCACCCTTTTGGGCCAGAACGTCAATGCCTGGCACGGCGAAGGCGAGGGAGGGACTTGGGGGCTTGGCCGCCTGCTGCATGCGCTGGGCGAAATCGAGGGGCTGGAACGTTTGCGCTACACCACCTCGCATCCGCGCGATATGGATGACGAGCTGCTTGAGGCGCACAAGAATTTGCCCCAGCTCATGCCTTACCTGCATCTTCCGGTTCAGTCGGGTTCCGACCGGATTTTGAAAGCCATGAACCGGCGTCACACGGCGGCGGAGTATCTGCGCATTATCGACAAAATCCGCAAATACCGTCCCGATATCGCCATGGCGTCCGATTTCATCGTCGGCTTTCCCGGCGAAACTGATGCCGATTTTGCCGATACCTTGAAACTGGTGCGTGAAGTTAATTATGCCCAGGCCTATTCGTTTAAATATTCCGAACGCCCCGGCACCCCGGCGGCGGAGCGCGAAGATCAGGTGCCTGAAGAGTTGCGTACCGCAAGGCTGGCCGAGTTGCAAGACGTGCTCAATAGCCAGCAAGGCGCCTTCAACGCCGCCAGGATCGGCAAGACCATGGACATCCTGTTTGACCGTCCCGGCCGCCAGGACGGGCAGATCGCGGGCCGCTCGCCCTATATGCAAGCGGTGCATGTGCAAGGCCCGTCTGAACTGATGGGCGGCTTTGCCTCTGTCACCATCTCTTCGGCCGGGGTAAAAAGCCTTGGCGGCGAGCTTGTTTCAAAGGCGGAAGGTGCGCGCGCTTGAAAACCGGAAATGACAGCCTCACCCTGCGCTTTGAGGACAACCACATCCTGAGCGCCCTGTTTGGCGGCCACGACCGCTATCTGGCCCTGATCGAGGACCGGCTTGACATCGAAGCCACCCCGCGCGGCAATCTGCTGGCCCTGAAAGGTGAAAAACAGGCGCTGCAAAGGGCAAAAACCATATTCAACACCCTGCATGACCGCCTTGATACCGGCCATGAGATTACCCTGAGTGATGTGGAGGGGGCGATACGCATGAGCACAAGATCCGGTAACGGCAAATCCTCCCTGACCCTTGTCACCCGCAAGCGCACCGTCACCGCGCGCTCGCCCGCGCAGGAGGAATATCTGCGCGCCCTGAAAGACAAAACTCTCGTCTTTGCCGGTGGCCCGGCGGGAACCGGCAAGACCTATCTGGCCGCCGTCTCCGCTGTTGCCGCGCTCGAACGCGGTCTTGTTGACCGCATCATCCTCTCGCGCCCCGCCGTGGAAGCAGGCGAGCGGCTCGGCTTCCTGCCCGGCGATATGCGCGACAAGGTGGACCCTTATCTGCGGCCGCTTTACGACGCTTTATATGATTGCATGAGCGCCGCCCAGGTGGAGCGCGGTATCGAAACCGGCCAGATCGAGATCGCCCCGCTCGCCTTCATGCGGGGCCGTACTCTGGCGCATGCCTACACCATTCTTGATGAGGCCCAGAACTGCACGCCGATGCAGATGAAAATGTTTCTCACCCGGCTGGGCGAGGGCTCGCGCATGGTGGTGACGGGCGACCCTTCCCAGATCGATCTTCCCGGCGGCGGCAAATCGGGCCTCGTGGAGGCCATGGCCCTGCTGCGCGATATCGAAGACACCGCCCGGATCAACTTCACCAAGGCCGATGTGGTGCGCCACCCGCTGGTCAGCGCCATCGTCGAGGCTTACGATGAGGCGGATGCAGCGCGAAAAACAGACCCGTAACATGGCCGGCAGCCTGATTGATATCCGCATTGATGATGACCGCTGGAACCGCTTGCTGCAAGTCGAGGCCCTTATCCGTGATGTGCTCAAAATGGCGCAGGACGAGGCAAAAGCACCGGCCAATTTCGAGCTGAGCATCGTACTCACTTCAGATGCCGCCATGCAGAAGCTGAACCGGGAATTTCGCGGCAGGGACAGCCCGACCAATGTGCTTTCCTTTCCCGGATATGATGGCGCACCGTTATTGCCGGGCCAGCCGGCGCATCTTGGCGATATCGTCCTGGCCTTTGAAACCCTGGTGCGCGAGGCCGGGGCACAGGGCAAGTCTCCGGAGCAGCATCTGGCGCATCTGCTCATTCACGGGTTTTTGCATCTTTTGGGCTATACTCACGCTAATGATTCGGATGCACGGCGCATGGAAGCGGCGGAGAGGAAGATTATGCACGGGGCAGGCTTTCCCGACCCTTATATGCAGGAGCATGAATAATGAGCATCGGCGGCCATTCCGGCAAGGACGATTCCTCCCTTTTTGAGCAGTTCTCCCGGCGTCTGAAATCCTCCCTTGGCATGGATGACAACTCCACATGGCGCGAGGATCTGGAAACAGCGCTGGAGGAGGATAAAAGCTCCGGCAAGGCGTTTTCGCCCCCCGAACGCACCATGCTCTATAATATTCTGCGCTTTTCACAGGTGCGGGTTGAAGATGTCATGGTGCCGCGCGCCGATATCGTCGCGATCGAGGATACTGAATCTTTAAGCGAATTGCTGCTGACCTTCAGCACGGCGGGCCATTCTCGCCTGCCGGTTTTTCATGAAACCCTTGATGATCCGCGCTGTTTTATCCATATCAAGGATCTGATGATCTGGCGGACGGAAAAGGCGCAGGGCGAAGAAGGCAAAATGAAAGAGGGCGCTGTCCCGGCGCTTGATGTCGGCGTGGTTGATTTTAACCGCGAGATCAAATCCCTCAATATCGGCCGCTCGATCCTCTATGTGCCGCCTTCCATGCGCATTGTCGATCTGCTGCGCAAGATGCAGAGCGGGCGGCTGCATCTGGCTATTGTTGTCGATGAATATGGCGGCACGGACGGTTTGCTTTCCATCGAGGATCTGGTCGAGGAAATCGTTGGCGAGATTGAAGACGAACATGATGAGGTTGACCGCGAATTGATCGAGGAGGAGGCCGGCGGCACTTACATTGCCGATGCAAGGGCCCCGATCGAGGAACTTGAAGCCCTGCTGAAGGTCAAATTGCAAGGCGCGGACCGGAACGAGGAAGCCGAAACCCTGGGCGGTCTGGTGTTTTCCACCGCCGGGCGGGTCCCGGTGCGCGGCGAACTGATCAGCCACGAATCTGGGATTGAGTTTGAGGTTCTCGATGGTGATCTGCGCCGTATCAAACGCTTGCGGATTCACACCAGGCCGGATTCAGCGGGTAAAAAAACACCGCCGCAAAAAGGCGTGAAATAAGTGATCGGGGCTCTGGCGCGCTTCCGGAAAAGTGGGAGCCGGTTTTCCGGAAAGAAGCGCGGCCGAAACAAAAAGACAGAGCCCGGCTTTGGCTTTATCAAAACCGGAATGGCTCTGGCGGGACGGCTTACCCTGCTCTGGGGCTGGCGCCGGCTTGCCGTTGCCTGTCTTGCCGGCGGGCTCTCCGCCCTTGCCATGCCGCCGCTGCATGCCTTCCCCGTTCTTTTCATCACCTTCCCCGTTCTCGTCTGGCTTCTCGACGGCGCGGCAGAGATTGATGGACGCAAGGGCCCGGCGCTACGCGCCGCCTTTTACACCGGATGGGCCTTTGGTTTTGGCTTCTTTTTTGCCGGGCTATACTGGATCGGCGGCGCTTTTCTTGTCGAGGCCGAGGTTTTTGGCTGGGCGCTGCCCTTTGCCGTCACGCTCCTTCCCGCCGGACTGGCGTTTTTCCCGGCCTTTGCCTGCGCTCTGGCGCGGGCGCTGTGGATACCCGGACCCGGCCGCCTCATCGCCCTTGCGCTGGCCTGGACAATATTCTCCTGGCTGCGCGGCCATATCCTTTCGGGACTGCCGTGGAACCTTGTCGGCTACAGCCTGACCGGATCGCCCGAGATCATGCAGATTGTGAGTATTACCGGCATCTATGGCCTGGGTCTGTTTACGGTTTTGCTCGTATCGGCCCCGGCGCTGCTGGCCGATATGGACGAGCAGGACCGGGTTTCCCACCGCCGTTTTTTTGCCTTTCCTCTCGCCCTGACCGGTGTTTTTGTCATCATCTGGAGCTACGGGGCTTACCGTCTGTCACAAGCCGGGCCGGGGAGCGTGACCGGTATTTCACTGCGCCTTGTCCAGCCCAATATTTTGCAAAAGGAAAAATGGAAACCCGAAAACCGCAGCGCCATATTAGATACAATGCTGGAGCTGAGCGACAAGGCGACATCGCCAAGACATATGGGGGTCGGCAATGTCACTCATCTCATATGGCCCGAAGTCGCGCTGCCTTTCCTGATGCTGGAAAGCGCCGGAGCCCGCGCCGCCATCGCCGCGCTGCTGCCCGATGACACGGTGCTGATCACCGGTGCCATCCGGCGCGAAAAGGCCACGGCCACGGCAAAAGAGCGCTTTTACAACGATATCCTTGTCCTTGACGGTGAGGCAAGGCTGGTAGCAAAATATGACAAGGTGCACCTGGTGCCCTTTGGCGAATATCTGCCGTTTCAGGGATTTCTTGAGAGCATCGGCTTTGAACAACTCACAAGGCAGCGCGGCGGCTTTACGCCGGGGCGGCAGAGGAAAAGCCTCAAGGTGGGTGCAGCGCCGCCGTTTTCACCGCTGATCTGCTATGAGATCATCTTTCCCGGCGCGGTGGTAAGCGCCGATACGCGCCCCGCATGGATCATCAATGTCACCAATGACGCCTGGTATGGAAGGACAGCGGGACCTTACCAGCATTTGCATTTTTCCCGCGTGCGCGCTGTTGAAGAAGGTCTGCCGGTGATCCGCAACGCCAATACGGGCATTACGGCCGTAATTGACCCGTTCGGGCGTATCCTCGGCAAGATCGGCCTGAACCTGAAAGGGGTGATTGATTCGCCCTTGCCCAAAGCGCTTCCCGCCACGATATATTCGCGTTACGGCGATCTCATCTTGTTGTTTTTTCTTGCCGGATTTGGCCTATTGACCATTTACCGCTATTATCGGCACCAGCTTTTGGTGCATAACATGAAAGCATAGGTTGACCTTTTTACCGGGTCGGAATAAGTAAGGGCCATCTGGTAATCAGATGCGGCAAAATGAGAACGGTAGCTCTTCTGGAAAAATCAGGAGTGCAGGAAAGATGATAAAAAAAACGCCTCATCCGGTCGATGTCCATGTTGGCAGTCGTGTTAAGTTTCGCCGTGTTGTTCAGGGCATGAGTCAGGAACAGCTGGGCTCAAGCCTTGGGCTGACCTTTCAGCAGGTTCAGAAATACGAAAAGGGTACCAATCGGATCAGCGCCAGCCGGTTATGGGATATTGGCGATGCGCTGGGCGTGAAGGTGAGTTTCTTTTTTGAAGGTTTGCGCGATCTGGATATGGCCGCGGGCGGGTTTTCTGATTCCGAGCAGAGCCATTTCAACCGCCAGGTGAACAGTACCGAGGGGTTGAAACTGAATCGCTATTTCACCCGGATCGAAGACGCCCAGATCCGCAAGAAAATTCTTGAACTGGTCAAGGCCCTGAGCGTTTCCGATAAGGAAACCTGAAAAACACGCCATTTCCTGCGGTTCTTTCAATTATATGGTTGACCGATTCCCCTATCTCTGCTTTCTACGCTTGATTGTGCAAGGGGCCGGTATGTCCGGAGTTGTACGCTCAAGCCTTTTATGCGCCTTACAATTGTCAAAGAATGAAATAAGTCCATGACCCAGAATTCCTACCTGTTTACCAGCGAATCCGTTTCCGAGGGCCACCCCGACAAAGTCTGTGACCGGATTTCAGATGCGATTGTCGATGCTCATTTCAAGCGGGACTGTTTTTCGCGTGTTGCCGCCGAGACGCTGGTGACCACAAACCGGATTGTCATCGCCGGGGAAACCCGTTGCGAAAAGCCGGTTTCGGCCGGGGAGATCGAACAGATCGCGCGCGACTGCGTCAGGCAGATCGGCTATGAACAAGAAGGCTTTCACTGGAAAAACGCTGCGGTTGAAGTTCACCTTCATGCCCAGTCGGCCGATATTGCCCAGGGGGTTGACGCCGCCGGCAACAAGGATGAGGGCGCCGGTGATCAGGGCATCATGTTCGGCTATGCCTGCCGCGAAACCGATATGCTGATGCCGGCGCCGATTCATTTCGCCCACCGCATCCTGCATGACATGGCCGAGGACCGCCGCACCGGAAAAGCGCCGGGCCTTGCGCCGGATTCAAAAAGCCAGGTCACCTTGCGCTATGAAAACGGCAGGCCGGTTGGAGCGACCTCGATTGTCGTCTCCACCCAGCACGGGGCGGAGTATTCGCAAGAAGATATCCGCGAAATCGTGCGTCCCTATGTCGAGAATGTTCTGCCCGAAGGCTGGATGTGCCCGGAGGACGAGTTTTATGTCAATCCCACCGGCCAGTTCATCATTGGCGGCCCGGACGGCGATGCCGGGCTGACGGGGCGCAAGATCATCGTGGACACCTATGGCGGCGCTGCGCCCCATGGCGGCGGCGCTTTTTCCGGCAAGGACCCGACCAAGGTTGACCGTTCCGCTGCCTATGCGGCGCGCTATCTGGCCAAGAACATCGTTGCCGCCGATCTGGCGGAGCGTTGCACCATCCAGCTTGCCTATGCCATCGGCGTCTCCAAACCGCTTTCGATCTATGTCAACACCCACGGCACCGGCTCGGTTGACGAGCAGAAACTGGCGGGCGTTATTGATGAGGTCATGGACCTTACCCCGCGCGGCATTCGCGAGCATCTGGAATTGAACCGCCCGATTTACGAGCGTACCGCCGCCTATGGCCATTTTGGCCGCAAGCCGGAAACCGATGGCGGCTTTTCCTGGGAAAAAACCGATCTTGCCGACGCCATCAAATCGGCGCTGTAACGCTTCAGGGCCCATGAGCGATATCAAACGCCGCCGCCTTGTCTACGGACGGCGGCAGGGGCATAAGCTGCGTGGCCGTCAGGCGTAACTGATGCGCGATCTGCTCCCCGCGCTGCGCATGACATGCAGCCATGATCAACGCCTTGATCCGCGCACCCTGTTTGATTTCCCGGTGCAGAATGTCTGGCTTGAAATCGGTTTTGGTGGCGCGGAGCATCTTCTGGAGCAGGCCGGCAATCATCCCGAAATCGGCTTTATCGGCTGCGAGCCTTTTATCAACGGCGTCGCCAAGCTCCTCGCCGGAATTGAGGCGCGGGGCCTGCGCAATATCCGCATCCATGACGCGGATGCGCGCGATGTCCTTGAATCTCTTGCCGGGGGCTCTGTGGGCCGCGCCTTTTTGCTCTTTCCCGATCCGTGGCACAAAAAGCGCCATCACAAGCGCCGCTTTATCTCTCCTGAAAATCTCGATGAACTGGCGCGGGTTTTAAAACCGGGCAGCCTTTTGCGCATTGCCAGTGATATCCCGGACTATATCCGCTGGACCCTGACCCGTATTCACGCCCATACCGGCTTTGAATGGCAGGCCAGGGGGCCGGAGGACTGGCGCGGGCGCCCAGCGGACTGGCCCGCGACACGCTACGAAGCCAAGGCGATAAGGCAGGGCCGCACTCCTGTTTATCTCAGCTTTTTGCGCCGGTGAAATTTATGCGCCGCCCCGCCCCGTATCCGATGGTTTGCACGCGAGCAAAATGCCGTATTTACACGCAGGGCGTTCATTTTTTAAAGGGGCGGGAAGGAGTGAGTAAATCGTTTGGAAATTCAGTAGTAAAATTCTCCAAACCTGCTAATCCTCTTAAGCAAGAAACCGGTCAGCAAGGCTGGGTATCAGGATAAATGTTCATGCAGGCTTTTCGGTCAATATTGTTTAATATTATTTTTTTCGGCTCATCGGCCTTTATTCTGGTCGCGGCCCTCATCCTGCTGCCTTTCCCGCGCAAGGCAACCCAGATGTGTTTTAAAATCTGGATGAAATATATGATGTGGCTGCTCAAGGTACTGGTCGGCCTTGATTACCGGATTACCGGGCAGGAGAACCTCCCCGACGGCCCCGTTGTCATCGCCTGCAAGCATCAATCGGCGTGGGATGTGGGCATTTTCCTGATCCTTTTCTCCGATCCTGCCTATATTCTTAAAAAAGAGCTACTCTCGGTTCCGGTCTATGGCTGGCTGCTGCGCAAGACCCGGATGATCGCCATCAATCGCGACGGCGGCGCATCGGCGCTAAAGGACATGATGCAGCAAACCCGCAAGAGAGTGGCCGCGGGCCGCTCTGTCGTCATCTTCCCCGAAGGCA
Source organism: Alphaproteobacteria bacterium (assembly GCA_024275895.1). GTDB lineage: Bacteria > Pseudomonadota > Alphaproteobacteria > Rhizobiales > BM303 > BM303. Next base: position 27,034 of record JAJRYE010000041.1, read on the forward strand.
CCCGCTCATCGCCCGATTGCAAGGGAACCTACCACCCCGGCGTTGCGGCGCTCTACAAGACCGCGAATGTTCCCCTGGTTCCCGCAGCGCTCAATTCCGGCTGTTTCTGGGGCCGCCGCGGTTTCACCAAACGCCCGGGCACCATCACGCTTGAGTTTCAGCCCCCTATCGGCAAGGGGTTAAAAGCGCGCGAATTCATGGAAGAACTCGAAAACCGTATCGAAACCGCCTCGCGCAACCTGCACCAGGCAGTGTGCCCGTAAGTTTTTTGGTTTTTGTTTTCCGCCCGCCTCTGGCGTGCGTCCGTTCATGGGCTGGCGCTGGCTTTCGCCAGCTTGCCCTGCCACGGAGGGAGGAGCCATTCTCCGGACTCACAGTTTTACGCCCACGGCCGCGACTGCGGCCTGGCGCTACTGCGCCGCCCTCATGGAGGCCCGAGCGTCAGCGAGGAATTGCCGCGAGTGATATAAACTAATGCCCGCGACTGCGCCGCGCCCGCGCAGGCCCGCGCGTCAGCGCGGAATAGCCGCGAGCGCAAAACAAGGCTTGCAATATTTTACCCAATCGCTATGTTGCCCCTGTCGATGAGACAGCTCTCATATGCGCCCCGTTAGACGGGCCAGGTGTAGAGCGGGCCCCTTGGGTCCGCTTTTTTTGTTTGAGCGGCGTGAACTGATAACGGAAAAAAGTGATTTTGCAGACTGCCGATAGGGATAAACAGGGCGAAGACCGCTTCTGGCTTGAGACGGGTCTGGCGCGCGATGTAGCGCTGCTGGCCGAGCCCGTGCTGGAAGATATGGGCTATCGTCTTGTCAGGGTCAGGGTGACGGGCGAGAACGGCTGCACGGTGCAGATTATGGCCGAGACGCCCGAAGGAACGCTGGGGATTGCCGATTGCGCCGATATCAGCCGCACCCTCTCGCCGCTTTTTGATATCGAAGAACCGGTTCCGGGCAGCTATCATCTGGAGGTGTCCTCCCCCGGCATTGACCGGCCGCTGGTGCGCGCCGGTGACTTTGAGCGTTTTGCCGGTCAGCACGTCAAAATCGAATTGAACGAACTCATTGCCGGCCGCCGCCGGTTTCGTGGTACAATAGAAGGCGTAACCGATGACGAGGCGCGAATCCTTGTTGAACTGGATGAATTTGATCAGCCGCAGATCATCGGTTTGCCGCTGACGAATATCGCTGAGGCGCATATTGTTTTCGAGCCCGGAACAGGCGCGGGAAAGAAAACCTCCCATACGCGGCGGGGCAAGAGTAAGAAAACGTGAAAATATTGGATTGAGGGTTTTTTGGCTCTTCAATCAAGTTGCTGGAAAGAAAACGGAGACATACCCATGGCGCAGACAGGCGTAAGCGCAAACCGGCTGGAATTGTTGCAGATTGCGGAGGCCGTGGCCCGCGAAAAGAGCATCGACAAGGCGATCGTCATTTCCGCCATGGAGGACGCGATTCAAAAGGCGGCCAAGTCGCGCTATGGCATGGAAAACGAAATTCGCGCCGAGATCGAGCCCAAAACCGGCGAAATCCGCCTGTCGCGGCTTTTGGAAGTGGTGGAAAAAGTCGAGATGGAAGCCACCCAGATCGAGTTGAAAGACGCCATCGTCCGCAATCCGGCGGCCAAGGTGGGCGATTTTATCGCCGAGCCGCTCCCGCCAGTGGATTTTGGCCGTGTTGCGGCGCAAAGCGCCAAACAGGTGATCTTTCAAAAAGTGCGCGAGGCTGAGCGCGAGCGCCAGTATGAAGAATACAAAGACCGTGCCGGCGAGATCGTGCACGGGCTTGTGAAGCGGGTCGAATACGGCAATATCGTTGTTGATTTGGGCCGCGCCGAGGCGGTTGTGCGCCGCGACGAATCCCTGCCGCGCGAAAATTTCCGCAATGGCGACCGAATCCGCGCCTATATCTTCGATGTGCGAAAGGAGCAGCGCGGCCCGCAGATTTTTCTCTCCCGCACCCGGCCGGAATTCATGGCCAAGCTGTTTGCCCAGGAGGTGCCGGAGATTTATGACGGCATTATCGAGATCAAGTCGGTGGCGCGTGACCCGGGTTCGCGCGCCAAGATCGCGGTCATCTCCCGCGACAGCTCGATTGATCCCGTAGGGGCCTGTGTCGGCATGCGTGGCAGCCGCGTTCAGGCGGTGGTGAACGAGTTGCAGGGCGAGAAAATCGACATTATCCCGTGGTCGCCCGATGCCGCCACCTTCATCGTCAATGCGCTGGTCCCGGCCGAGGTGGCCAAGGTGGTGCTGGATGAAGACGCCGAGCGCATTGAGGTGGTGGTGCCCGATGAGCAACTCAGCCTCGCCATTGGCCGCCGCGGCCAGAATGTGCGTCTGGCCTCCCAGCTCACCGGCTGGGATATCGATATTCTCACCGAGGAAGAAGAATCCTCGCGCCGTCAGGCCGAGTTCGCCCAGCGCAGCGAGATGTTCATGCAGGCGCTTGACGCCGACGAGCTTATCGCCCAGTTGCTGACCTCCGAGGGTTTTACCTCGATTGAAGAGGTGGCCTATGTCGCGGCCGAGGAGGTCGCCGCCATTGAGGGCTTCGATGAGGAAATAGGCGCCGAAATTCAGGCGCGGGCGCGCGAATATCTTGAAAACCTTGAAGCCGAAAACGACAAGAAGCGCAAGGAACTCGGGGTTAAGGACGAGTTGCTTGAAATTAACGGCATCACCATGGCCATGCTGGTTGCCCTTGGCGAGGACGGCGTCAAAACCATTGAGGATTTTGCCGGTTACGCCACCGATGATCTGGTGGGCTGGACCGAGCGCGGCAAGGAAAAGAGCGAAAATATCCGCTATCCCGGCATTCTGGAAGCCTTCAGGATCACGGCGGAAGAAGCCGAAGCCATGATCATGCAGGCGCGTTTGAAAGCCGGCTGGATTTCGGAAGAAGAAACCCCGGATGAGGCTGCGGATGCTGAAGCCGCCGCCGAATCGCAAGAGTAGGACAGGTGGGTCCCGCGACACATCTGAGGAGCTTTGAATTTGCCCAGCGAACGCACCTGCATCGTGACCCGGCGTACCGGCCCAGCCGAAGGGCTGATCCGTTTTGTCGCGGCTCCTGACGGCAGTGTTGTTCCCGATCTAAAGGCGCGCCTTCCCGGCCGCGGCGCCTGGGTCAGCGCCAATGCCGGCGCTGTACGCAAGGCGGTAGCAAAGGGATTGTTCGCCCGCGCCATGAAAAGGCAGGTCAGGCCGGACCCGGAGCTTGATAAACTCGTATCGGATTTGTTAAAAACCCAGATGCTCGGGGCTCTGGGGATGGCCATGAGGGCTGGAAGCGTCATCACCGGCCACGCCAAGGTCGAAGCCGCGATCCGGAGTGCCAAGGCGCAAATCCTCATTCATGCCAGTGATGGCGCAAAAGAGGGTTGGCGCAAGCTGGAAAGCGCGATAAGAGCAATGGAACATGGCGGCGGGACGGAGTATTTGCCTCCTATCCGGGTGCATGGAATAAGCGCTGAAGATTTGGGCTTGGCATTGGGACGTGAAAATGTGGTACATGCTGCACTGAAGCATGGACGAATGGCGGCGGCATTTCTTGAAGCCGCGCAAAAATGGCGCCGTTTTGAAGGCGCCGCAGGAATTGATGGAACAGGTGAAGCGCTTGAGCTTTAAAAGCGCTGGACAGGAACGGGTATGAGCGACACAAAAGATACGGACGGTAACAAGCTGGTCCCCCCCGCGGGTAATCGCCTCAGCCTGAAGCGGACCATCGACATTGGCCGGGTCAAGCAGAGCTTCTCTCATGGCCGCTCCAAATCCGTGGTGGTTGAGAAAAAACGCAAGCGCATCGTCATGCCCCATGGCGGCGCGGCGGTTGAAAAACCGCAGGAAAAAGTAGCCGAGACAGCCAGACAGGTTGAAAAACCGGTGGCGAAAGCTGCCGCGAAGGCAGCGCCAAAAGCAGAAAAATCAGCCTTGCGCAACCTGACGCAAAGTGAAATGGCCGCCAGGGCCCTGGCCCTTGAAGGCGCGCGCAAACGTGATATCGAAGACCGGGCCCGGGCTATAGAAGAAGAAAAAAGCAGCGCCGAGCGCGCCGCGAGAGAAGAAGAAGAGCGTATCGAACGCGAAGCCAGACAAGCCGAAGAGGCCAAAAAGGCCGAGGAAGCCGCCCGCATTGCCGCCGAGGAAGCCGCCCGTCAGGCAGAAGAAGCGGCAAGAAGCCAGAAAACCGAAACTCCGCCCAAGAAATCCGAACCGGAAAAAGCAGCGGCAGAGCCGGTGCGCAAGAAAAAGCTGCGCCCCGAAACCAAGGGGCCGGGCCGCAAAACGGGGAGCGAGCGCCGCCGCGGCAAGCTGACCATTTCCAATGCGCTTGATGATTCGCCGCGTCAGCGCTCCATGGCCTCAATCCGCCGCCAGCGCCGCAAGGCGCGCCAGACCGAGACGGCCGAGGCGCGCTCGAAACTGGCGCGCGAGATCGTCATCCCGGAAGCCATCACCATTCAGGAGCTGGCCAACCGCATGGCGGAACGCGCCGTTGATGTCATCAAGATTCTCATGTCCCAGGGCCAGATGATGAAGATCAATGATCTGATTGACGCCGACACGGCCCAGATCATTGCCGAGGAAATGGGCCATCACGTCAAGCGTGTCTCCGAAGCCGATGTCGAAGAGGGGCTGCATGCCGAGGATGACGCCGAGGAAGACATGATCCCGCGCGCCCCGGTGGTCACGGTGATGGGCCATGTCGACCATGGCAAGACCTCGCTGCTTGACGCCCTGCGCTCGACCAATGTGGTTGCCGGCGAGGCAGGCGGCATTACCCAGCATATTGGCGCCTATCAGATCAAGATGGAATCGGGGGCCGGGATCACCTTCCTCGATACTCCCGGCCATGCCGCCTTTACCGCCATGCGGGCCAGAGGCGCCAAGGCCACCGATATCGTGGTGCTCGTCGTCGCCGCCGATGACGGCGTCATGCCCCAGACCATAGAGGCGATCAATCACGCCAAGGCCGCCGAGGCACCGATCATTGTTGCCATCAACAAGATCGACAAGCCCGATGCCGATCCAAGCCGGGTGCGCAACGAGCTGTTGCAGAACGATATCTTTGTTGAAAGCATGGGCGGCGATATCCTCGAAGTCGAGGTTTCCGCCATCCGGAAAACCAACCTTGATAAACTTGAAGAGGCCATTTTGCTTCAGGCCGAAGTTCTGGAGCTTAAAGCCAATCCGAACCGTCTCGCCGAAGGCTCGGTTGTCGAAGCCAAGCTCGACAAGGGGCGCGGTCCCGTGGCTACGGTTCTGGTCCAGCGCGGCACCCTTGAGCCGGGCGATATCATTGTCGCCGGTTCCGAATGGGGCAAGGTGCGCGCGCTGCTTGATGATCAGGGCCGGCATGTCGATGCCGCCGGCCCCTCGGTGCCGGTCGAGGTTCTGGGGCTGAACGGCACCCCTGAAGCGGGCGATATGTTCGCCACCGTGGAATCGGAAAGCCGGGCGCGCGAGATCGCCCAGTACCGCCGCCGCAAGCGCCGCGACATGCAGGTTGCCGGCGCCGGCCGCACCTCGCTAGAGCAGATGATGAACCAGCTTTCCGACGCCGGTAAAAAAGAGTTGCCAATCCTCATCAAATCTGATGTTCAAGGCTCCATGGAAGCGATCAACAGTGCCATTGACAAGCTGGGAACCGGCGAAGTGACCGGACGCATCGTGCATTCCGGGGTTGGCGGCATTACCGAATCCGATGTCACTCTGGCCAAGGCCTCAAACGCCGTGATTATCGGCTTTAACGTCCGCGCCAACGCCCAGGCCCGCGAGGCCGCCAAGCGTGAAGGTATCGAGATCCGTTATTACGCGGTAATCTATAACCTGATTGATGATGTCAAGGCCGCCATGTCCGGCCTGCTTGAACCGACCTTGCGTGAAACCTTCCTCGGCAATGCCGAAATCCTCGAAGTCTTCAATGTCTCGAAAGTCGGCAAGGTGGCGGGCTGCCGCGCCACCGACGGGCTCATCCGCCGCGGCGCCCATGTCCGTCTCATCCGCGACGATGTGGTGATCCATGAAGGCACGCTCTCGACCCTCAAGCGCTTCAAGGATGAGGTAAAAGAGGTCAATGCCGGTCAGGAATGCGGCATGGCGTTCGAGAATTATCAGGATTTGAAAGCCGGCGATGTAATTGAGTGCTTCGAGGTCGAGACCATCGAGCGCACGCTGTAGAGGCCATCAGTCGGCTGCAATGTACGCGATTTGCGGATAACATGATGCGGTAAAACAAACAATTTGAGCGGAAGTACGATTCTATTAGTTGCACGATGCTCAAGATGATGGCCAAAAGGCTTTACGGATAAGGATGCATTTCAGTTGAACCATTTGTTCGTCATTCCCGCGAAGGCGGGAATCCAGACCGGGTTTTTCGTACGTTCCGGACCGCCCTGGATCCCCGCCTTCGCGGAGATGACAGATGTGGCTGTTTTCCCGTTTGGTCAATTCAGGTCCTCGTTGTTGCCAAACCGCAGCACAGGTTAAGAGGTTATCCATGGGACGCAATAAACTTCCCTCTCAGCGGCAGTTGCGGGTTGGTGAACTTGTTCGCCATACCCTTGCCGCGATGCTGACCCGTTCGGAAATTCATGATCCGGTTCTGGAAAGAACCGCGGTGACCGTGAGCGAGGTTGCCATCAGCCCGGATTTGCGCAAGGCCACCGCCTATGTTGTGCCTCTTGGCGGGGCCGGGACAGATGAGGTTTTGCACGCTCTCAACCGGGCGCGCAAATATATCCGCGGCCGGATTGCCGGTGAGGTTCAGTTACGCAACTCGCCGGAAATATTTTTCAAGCTGGATAAAACTTTTGATTATTCCGACAAGATCGGCAAGCTCCTGCACTCACCGAAGGTCGCGCCGGATCTCGATTGATTTTTCTTGTTCAACCTCATTCCTGCAAAGGCAGGAATGACAAAATAACAATGGAAGCGGCCAAATAATGGGACGCAGACGAAAGGGAAGGCCGGTGCATGGCTGGCTGGCGCTTGACAAGCCGGTCGGCATGACCTCGACTCAGGCGCTGGGCAAGGTGCGCTGGCTGTTCGGGGCGGCAAAAGCGGGCCATGGCGGCACGCTGGACCCGTTGGCTTCCGGCCTGCTGCCCATCGCCTTTGGCGAGGCGACCAAAACCGTCTCCTATATGATGGACGGGGTGAAAAAATACGCCTTTACTATTCGCTGGGGCGCGGCCACCAATACCGATGACGCCGAAGGTGAGATCATTACCCAAAGCGATGTCCGCCCGCAGCAAAGCGATATTGAAGCGGCGCTGGAGCGGTTTTGCGGGCATATCCTGCAAACCCCGCCACAATTTTCCGCCATCAGGATCGCCGGTGAACGCGCCTATGATCTGGCCCGCTCCGGCGAGCTGGTCGAGATGCAGCCGCGCGAGATTTATATCGGGGATCTGGTCATTACCGATATCCCAGATGCGGATCATTGCACCCTTGAGGCCACCTGCGGCAAGGGCACCTATGTGCGCGCTATCGCCCGCGATCTGGCACAGGTTCTGGGCACTTGCGGTCATGTCAGCGCGCTGCGCCGCACCCGGGTGGGGCCATTTTTTGAAAAAGATATGATTTCTCTGGCACAACTGGAGGAAATGCGCCATATTGGCGCGCAATTTGAGGAACTGGACAAGGGCCTCAAATCCGTTGCGACCGCGCTGGACGACATCCCGGCGCTGGCCGTCAGCAAAACCGAGGCTGCCTTGTTGAAACGCGGGCAGCCGCTTTTATTGCGTGGAGAAGAACTCTTTCCCGAAGACGGCATGATCTATGCCGTCTCGCGCGGCGTCCCGGTTAGCATCGGGCAGGTCAGGGAAGGCTATCTTCATCCGACGCGTGTTTTTAACCTGCCCATCTGAACATTTGAAAAAGATGGAATACACAAGGAGAACCCGATGTCGATTACCCCTGAACGTAAACAGGAACTGATCAAGGAATTTGCCCTGAGTGAAGGCGATACAGGATCGCCGGAGGTCCAGATTGCGGTTTTGACCGAGCGTATCGTCAATCTGACCGGGCATTTCAAAACCCATAAAAAAGATAATCATTCGCGCCGCGGCCTGCTGAAAATGGTCAGCCAGCGTCGGCGCCTGCTCGATTATGTCAAGAAGGGCGATGAGGCCCGCTACAAGGACATCATCAAAAGACTTGGCATCCGCCGCTAAAAAGGGCGTTTGCCTGCCGGCTGTCTGGCCGGCATACATCTCGCGCCGCTCATGGGGAGCCGCGCTTAAAAACGGATATATCGTATGTTTGAAATACACAGAGAAGAAATCACCTGGGCCGATCGTCCGCTGGTGATTGAAACGGGCAAGGTTGCCCGTCAGGCCGATGGCGCCGTCATGGTGACCTATGGCGAAACCACGGTTCTGGCCACGGTTGTCGGCGAGGCCAAACCGCGCCCGGGAATCGATTTTTTCCCGCTTTCGGTTCATTATCAGGAAAAATACTACGCGGCGGGCAAAATCCCCGGCGGCTATTTGAAACGTGAAGCCCGCCCGACGGAAAAAGATACCCTCACCTCGCGGCTCATTGACCGCCCTATCCGGCCCCTGTTCGCCAAGGGCTATAACAACGAAACCCAGGTGATCCTCACTGTTTTGAGTCATGATCTGGAAAACGATCCCGACATTGTCGCCATGGTTGGCGCATCGGCGGCGCTCACCATCTCCGGCATTCCCTTCCTTGGCCCCATCGGCGGTGCAAGAGTCGGCATGATCGACGGCGAGTTTATTCTCAACCCGACCGTCGACGAGGTCGCCGAGGGCGATCTTGATCTGGTGGTTGCCGGGACCAATGATGCGGTACTGATGGTTGAATCCGAAGCCAAGGAGCTTTCCGAAGACACCATGCTCAAGGCGGTCATGTTCGGCCATGAGGGCTTCCAGCCGGTGATTGAGGCGATTATCCGTCTGGCGGAGAAATGCGCTAAGGAACCGCGCGATATTAATGCGCCCGACACTTCCGAGTTGTTCGCCAAAGTTGAAAAAATGGCCGCAGGCGATCTGGCTGCCGCTTACGCCATCCCTGAAAAGATGGAGCGTCAGGACGCCGTTGGCGCCGTGCGCGCCAGGGTCATGGACGAGCTTTGCCCCGAAGAGGGGACAGGCGAGGATGCCGGTCAGGTTGGCGGTGTGTTCAAGAAGCTGGAGAAGCAGATTGTGCGCGGCTCGATCCTGAAAACCGGCAAACGCATTGACGGACGCGGCCTTGCCGATGTGCGCAAGATCGTCTCCGAAGTCGGCGTTCTGCCCCGCACCCACGGCGCGGCGCTTTTTACCCGCGGCGAAACACAGGCTTTGTGCATCACCACTCTGGGCACTTCCGATGACGAGCAGTTTGTCGACTCGCTGGATGGCACAAGGCGTGAAAACTTCATGCTGCATTACAACTTCCCGCCCTATTCCGTGGGCGAGGCCGGGCGCATAGGCTTTACCGGAAGGCGCGAGATCGGCCATGGCAAGCTCGCCTGGCGCGCGCTGCACCCGGTCATGCCGGGCAAGGATGATTTCCCCTATACGCTCCGGGTTGTCTCCGAGATCACCGAGTCGAACGGCTCCTCCTCCATGGCCACCGTTTGTGGCACATCGCTATCGCTGATGGATGCGGGCGTGCCGTTGAAACGTCCCGTTTCGGGCATCGCCATGGGCCTGATCAAGGAAGGTGATGAATTCGCGGTGCTCTCCGACATTCTGGGCGATGAAGATCATCTGGGCGACATGGACTTCAAGGTTGCCGGCACCGAAAAGGGCATCACGTCCTTGCAGATGGATATCAAGATCACCGGTATCACCGAAGACATCATGTCCCAGGCGCTGGAACAGGCAAAAGACGGGCGCGCCCATATTCTGGGCGAGATGGCGAAAGCCCTGACCGAAAATCGCGCCGAGGTCGGCGAGTTCGCGCCGCGTATTGAAGTCATCCATATCCCGGTTGACAAAATCCGCGATGTGATCGGCACCGGCGGCAAGATCATCCGCCAGATTGTCGAGGAAACCGGCGCCAAGGTGAATGTCTCCGATGACGGCACCGTTAGCGTTGCCTCCAGCGACAAGGCCTCTATCGAGGCGGCGTTGAAATGGATCAAGGGCATCACCGCCGAGCCCGAAGCGGGCATGATCTATGATGGCAAGGTGGTCAAGGTTGTCGATTTTGGTGCCTTCGTGAACTTCTTCGGACCCAAGGACGGCCTCGTGCACATCTCCCAGCTTGCTCCGCACCGGGTTGGCAAGGTCACTGATATCGTCAATGAAGGCGATAGCGTGAAGGTCAAGCTGCTGGGCTTTGATGATCGCGGCAAGGTCCGCCTTTCCATGAAGATGGTTGATCAGGAAACCGGCGAGGAAATCAATCAGTAAAGCGCCATTCCAAACACTGACAAACAGCCCCGGTTCTCGACTTTGAGAGCCGGGGCTTTTTTTATGACCGCAATTGGTGTACATTAACGATAACTAATATAATTCCGGTTCAGGAGTCCGTGATGAAAATTCGCGCCGCCGCCCTTGCTACAATGTTACTGCTCGCTTCAGGTCTGGGCGCGGCGGCCGATACGCTGCTTCTGGTGCAGGGCTATCTGGGTTCGGCAGCAAGCTGGCGTCTGAGCGGCGTGAGCGCGGCATTAACGGCCTCGGGCTGGCGCGATGGCGGCCACCTGGGCCTTGGCCCGAACGGCGTCTTCCGGCAGGGTCCCGGCCCGGAAGCGGCGAGACGGTTTTACAGCCTCGATTTGCCGACCGAAGCGCCGGTGCATGTCCAGGCTGCGATACTGGGACAGTATCTTGATTATCTTGCCGCGCGCTACAAGGGTGAGGAAATCTTCATTGCCGGTCATTCCGCCGGCGGCGTGGTGGCGCGCTATCATCTGGTGCGCGCCGGGGCAAAACGGGTTAGGGAAGAAAATATCGCCGCCCTGATCACCATTGCCAGCCCGCATCTGGGTACCGGTGCCGCCGAAACCGGTCTGGCTGTGGGGCAAAGCCCGCTGGGCATGTTGACGCCCCTGTTCGGCGGCGGGACCATCAACCGCTCGCAGCAGCTCTATTCGGAACTGGTGCCCGAGCGCCCCGGCACCATGCTGGGCTGGCTGAACCGGCAACCCCATCCGGCGATTGAATATTTCTCGATTGTCCGGCGCGCGGGAGGGGATGAATTTGTCCCCGCATGGAGTCAGGACATGAACCGCGTGGCGGCGTTAAGAGGACGCTCGAAACGTGTGATCACCCCTCCGGGCCATGCGCTGCGCGCCGATGACGGGCGTCTGATCGCCGGTTTCCTGCGCGGATTGCGCTCGGCCATTCAGGCCAAACGGCGCCAGCCGCATATCAGGGCCATCAGCGTCAAACCGGCGCGAACATATCCCGCCCTCACCTGAACCGGGCTCCGATCCCAGAATATCATGCCCGCCGGCCGGCACCACAAGGCCCCGGTTTGTGGCCAAGACCGCCTTTGCGGATTTTTCAATTCCTGTCAGCGAACGAAATGGACTCTTTATGACCAAAACCACTTCAGACAATCCCGCCGCTCTTTATGAAACCTGGCTAGAGACCTGGGGAAGCCGGCACCCGGAAATCGAACATTTGCTGCGCCGGGCGCGCAGCGTCCATGTTCCGCGTAATCGCGGTGAGCTTTTCCGCCTTGCCATGGCCGGGCAGGATAAAATCCATGAGGTTGCCTATAAGGTCAAAGGCCATGGCCGGGTTGTCGAGGCGCATGTGGTCAATTGCCGCAACGGCGTCGCGGTCAATTATACCGATCCCTATATGCGCCGCCGTGACCCGCAGAGCATGATGATCGCCGATGAAAAGCCCACCGACAAGCCGCTCTATGTCGAGCGCTTCGGCTCGCCTTTTGCTTCCGTGCGGGAAGAAATTTTCGACTGGCTGGCGCAGCAGGATCTGATTGTTTTCCCCTTCTCGGCCGGCGGCGGAAGCCTCGAGCATGATGCGCTCTTCATCGGCCCGGCCAATGCCGGGTTTTTCGCCGCCGCCCTGGCCGATCTTCAGGGCATGATCGACATGGAGCGCAAGGGAGCGGATTTTGACCCCAGGGCGGTCATTTATCTGGCGCCGCCCTTCCGCCATACCCATTGCGAGGGCAAGCAGATTGTGGTTCACAACCGCCTCGATGAGTTCCACGAGGTGTTTTCCCTCAACCTCTATCCCGGTCCGAGCGCCAAGAAGGGGGTTTACTCCATCTTGCTCAACCGCGGCGAATCCGAAGGCTGGGTCACGGCGCACGCCTCCACCGTCCGGGTGATCACCCCTTACGACAATATCGTCACCATCATGCATGAAGGCGCCAGCGGCGGCGGCAAGAGCGAGATGCTGGAATACCCCCACCGCGAGCATGATGGCCGCATCCGCCTTGGGGTGAATGTCGTCACCGGCGAGCGCCGCCATGTGGCGCTGCACCAGAACTGCCGTCTGGAGCCGGTGACCGATGACATGGCGCTTTGCCACCCCGAAATTCAGGGAACCGGCCGTAAACTTGCCGTCACCGACGCCGAGGCGGCTTGGTTCGTGCGGGTTGATCATGTCAATTGTTACGGCGTCAATCCCGATCTTGAGAGTATCTGCGTCAATCCGCCCGAACCGCTTATTTTCCTCAATCTGCGCGGGGTCGCCAACGCGACCTGCCTGATATGGGAGCATACCGAGGACGCCCCCGGCAAGCCGTGTTCCAACCCGCGGGTGATTTTGCCGCGCGATACCATCCCGCATATCGTCAAGGAGCCGGTGATGGTGGATGTCCGCAGTTTTGGCGTCCGCACGCCGCCTTGCACCCTGCAAAAGCCCTCATACGGCATTTTGGGGATGCTGCACATGCTTCCCCCCGCGCTGGCCTGGATCTGGCGGCTGGTTGCGCCAAGGGGCTATGCCAATCCCAGCATTATCTCCGATGAGGGGCTGGCCAGCGAGGGGGTTGGCTCCTTCTGGCCCTTTGCCACCGGGCTGCGGGTGGATTATGCCGATCTGATCTTCGACCAGATGAGGGCGGCCTCGGCAACCCGCTATGTTTTGATGCCGAACCAGCATATCGGCGCCTGGAAGGTGGGCTTTAACGCCCAGTGGCTGGCGCGCGAATATCTTGCCCGCCGCGGCGGCGCCCAGTTCCGCCCCGAGCAGATTGCGCCGGCCCGCTGCGCCCTGCTGGGTCACGCCATGCAATCGATGCAGATCGAAGGCTACCGCATCCCCAACTGGTTCCTGAAAACCGAAACCCAGCCCGAGATCGGCCTGGAAGGCTATGATACGGGCGCGGCGCAATTGACGGAATTTTTCAAGCAGGAATTATCCATCTACAACACCCCCAATCTGAGCCGGGAGGGGCGCAGGATCATCGAATGCTGCCTCGATGACGGCTCGGTGCCCGAATACGAGGATTTGTCCCGGGCCATGATGTAAGCCGCAGCGCGCCCGTCCCATTATAAAAATAGCCCCCTTCCCGAAGGAGGGGGGCGGGTAAGGGATGCAGGGCAGCACGCCTTAGCGCGCCCCCGGTTTGCTCGCAGCCCGGCCTCAGGACCCGTTCTTGTCGATGATGGCGCGGATTTTATCGGCCATGACTTCGGGCTTGGTGCCATAGGTGAAATGCGCTGCATATTTGCCCTTGCGGTCCATCAGATAAACGATGGCGCTGTGATCCATGGCGTAATCCTTGCTGTCCTTGGCATCCTTTTCCACCACCTTGGAATAGTAAACCCTGAAAGTCTTGGCGATTTTGGCAACATCTTCCGCCGAGCCGGTCAGGCCGACAAGCCGCGGATCAAAGGCTTTGACATAGGCGTTCATTTCTTTCACACCGTCGCGGGCCGGGTCGATGGTGACAAAGACCGGCGTGACCTGATCGGCGTCCTTGCCCAGATCCTTCATGGTCTCGGACATGGCCTGCAATTCGGTCGGGCAGACATCGGGGCAAAACGTATAACCAAAAAACATCAGCATGTATTTTCCGGCGAAATCCTTGTCGGTAACCGTCTTGCCGTTATGGTCGGTCATCTTGAAAGCGCCGCCGATCGATATCGCTCCGGTTGCTGTTGCGCTTCCGGCGCCTTGCCGCGAGGAGAGCATCCTGTCGGTGGCAAACCATATTGCCGTCCCGCCGATAAAGAGAATGACTGCGCCAATAAGTGCCGTCTTGCGTGTCATGAATTTGATCCTGCTGTAGGTATTACTCTGATGATTACTCTTGTAAACAAGACCGCCATGGCATAAGGGTTTTCCCCCCTTTCAGCTTTGTAAACAGCCGGTCCGGGGGCAGATGCCATGACGGTTTTTTTGAGAAACAGTTCAGATTTGCGGCGGGGCGCGAATGGGGTGAACGCGGCTGACATCGTCTATGAACGCACAGGTTTGCTGCGGAGGGGAAATAACCACAGCGTTCAACCCGGTTACAAGGACAAAGACAGCCGGGGCGTTGAGGAAGGGCGATACACCAGCTGAGGCGCAGACATGGCAGCGGTCCTGGGCGGTGTTTCGCGGCGGTGTCCCGCTCTTGAGCGGTTTACCCGGAACAATGTTGATAAGCCCGTTCGCGGTGCAGATTTGCAGCAGGCCGAACGAGGCGTTTGGTGTCTGGCTGATGGTGAGCGGCCCGAAAGCCGCCGCCGCCAGCGCCGCGGCATGCGCCGCTCCGAACATGACCTGGGAAACCATCGCAACAAGAGCCAGCCAGACGCCAAATTTTGGCGGCGGCGCTGACCATCTATGCTTGACACCTGCTCCCATGGCGCCAGTGTAACACAAACCCTGAATATCCGGAATTGAGTTTTATCAACTCCAGAGAGGATTTTATCAATCTGGAGGAAAGCGGTAAAATGCAAAAAATACAAATCAGAAGAGCTGAAAATAGGGATCTTGCGGCGATTATTGAATTGCTGGCCGATGATCCTCTGGGCAAAACCCGGGAAGTGGCAAGCCGCAAACTCCACGCCCGGTATCGCGAGGCGATGGCGGCGATAGAGCTTGATCCCAACCAGTTCCTTGCTGTTGTCGAGGAAAAGGGCAGGGTTGTCGGCTGCCTGCAACTGACATTCATTCCCGGACTTTCCCGCCTTGGCGCCTGGCGCGGGCAGATCGAAAGCGTCCGTATCGCCAGTTCCCATCGCGGCCGCGGTCTTGGCCGGCATATATTTGAATGGGCAATTGAGATGTGCCGTGAACGCGGCTGCGCCCTGGTTCAGCTCACAAGCGACAAATCCCGACCCGGCGCCCTGCGCTTTTATGAAACGCTCGGCTTCAGCGCCAGTCATGAGGGCCTGAAGCTCACCTTGCAGGAGGGGGGTCACTAAAATGTTACCGGCTATTGAATTTGTGTCCGTGCCGACAGATGTGCAAGATATATCCGCAGCCTTTAAAGAATAAGCTGGCGGGTTGTTTCCCGACAGGCTTGGCTCGAAGGCATGATGGCGCAAACCCTACTCGATAAATTCGGCCTATGGATGGCCGCCAAACTGGAAAGGGAGGTCAGCGGTTACCGACCCTATGCCGCATTTGACGCCAAAACCCTGTGCCGGGCTTTAGAACCGGGCGATATCGTGCTGGTTGACGGCGGCTCCAGGATTTCATCGGTGATCAAATACCTCACCCAGTCCACCTGGTCCCACGCCGCCATGTATGTCGGCGACGCCATGCCCGAGCCCTAAGATGGCTCCGAGCGCCCGTCTCTCATCGAGGTGGAGCTGGGCAAGGGCGCCATCGCCTCGCCGCTGTCCAGATACGCGACCTACAATATCCGTATCTGCCGCCCCATCGGCCTTTCGGCGCAAGATTGCGACAAGCTTGTCCGCTTCATGGTGCAGCGTCTGGGCACCCGCTATGACATGAAAAACATTATCGATCTGGCGCGCTATCTGCTTCCTGCCCTTCCGGTGCCGGTGTTCTGGCGTCGTCGCATGCTGGATCTGGGCTCGGGCTCGCCAACCCGCGCCATATGCTCCACCATGATTGCCGAGAGCTTCCAGTCCCTGCGTTATCCGATCCTGCCCCGGATCGAGATTGTGGAAGGGGCCGGAATGACAAGCGGCTATTCACCAAAAATGATCTATCATATCCGCCATCATTCCCTGTTTACGCCGCGCGATTTTGACCTCTCGCCCTATTTCAAGATCATCAAACCCACCATCGAGTTCGGTTTTGATTATCGCGGCCTGCACTGGGCTGAAAAAACCGGTGAGGAAGAAGCCGCCGGACAGGAACCGGACAAAGAGGGCTGATCGCTCACTTGCTGATTTTGTTGAAGGCGGCCATAAACTCGCCATAGCCTTCCTTTTGCAGATCCTCTTTGGGGATAAAGCGCAAAGAGGCTGAATTCATGCAATAGCGCAGCCCGGTGGGCGCGGGGCCGTCATTGAAGACATGCCCCAGATGCGAATCGCCGTGTTTACTGCGGATTTCGGTGCGGGTTGAAAACAAGCTCCGGTCTTCCCTGCGGGTGATATTCGCCTCAACCAGCGGCCGGGTGAAGCTGGGCCAGCCGGTGCCGGATTTATACTTGTCTTTTGACGAAAACAAAGGCTCGCCGCTGACGATATCGACATAGATGCCCTCGCGCGTGTTGTCCCAGTATTCATTGGCAAAGGGGCGTTCGGTGCCGTCTTCCTGGGTGACTTCATATTGCATCGGCGTGAGGCGTTTTTTTAACTCGGCCAGCGGGGGTTTTGTGTATTTTTGTTTCGCAGGTTTCTTATTCACTGGCCGGTAGCGGGAAAAATCAACTTTAAGATCGCTGCCCCAGATATCGGTGACAAAATCGGTGCGTCCAGAAGCGCTGGTGTAAAACGCATAGCGGAACGGGTTTTTACGCGCATAATCCTGATGATAATTCTCCGCCTTGTAGAATTTGTCAAACGGCGTGATCTCGATGGTAACGGGCTGCTCATAACGTCCCGATTTGTCCAGCTCGTCGCGCGATTTGATTGCGGCACGTCTCTGGGCCTCGTTATGATAGAAGATCGCCGGGCGGTATTGCTTGCCCCGGTCGGAAAACTGGCCTTGCGTATCCGTCGGGTCCATCATCCGCCAGAACGCCTGCAATAGCCCCTCATAGGTAATCACTTTCGGGTCGTAATAAACCTGAACGCTTTCGGTATGCCCGGTTGTGCCCGCCGAGACGGTTTCATAAGTGGGGCCGGGCTCCTGGCCGCCGCTATAGCCGCTGATGACATCGTAAACTCCCGGAACCGCTTCAAAGCCGTTTTCCACGCACCAGAAGCAGCCGCCGGCAAAGGTGGCGACCGACAGGCCCTCGTGTTTTTTATCCGCGGTGACATGCACCGTGCCGGTGCCGGGGGTGGTGTAAAATTTCCACACACCTGCGGCGATCACGATACTGATGATGAAAAAAACGATCCGTTTCAACATAACCTCCTGAAAAACCCGGATATGCCACAGGCGGGCCGCCGGCAACCGGGTTAAAATAGACACAGTCTATCTGTAAAAAGATAGGCGACACCAATATAACATAGAAGTCACTTTTGCTTGAAACTGATCAGGGCTGAGACGCCGTCCGGCTATTTGCCGCCGCGGCTGTTTTTCCTCACCAGCTCGCGCGCCCTCTTGATGAGTGGCAGGCCCTCGATATGGCGTTTTGCAAGATCTGCGGACCAGCTTCGCAGCACTCCCATCATGGCCTGCCGCGCCGCCCCGGCGGATTTTCCCTCAAAGACGATGAGCCTGCCGCCGCCGGCTTTGGCGGATGCCATCGCCTCGTTACCCAGCTTTTGATAGATCTCCCCGGCCTCGCGCGCAAAGGCGCGGCCCGAATTGCGCTCGATAACGGCGCGCAAATCCGGCGGCAGGCTCTCATAGCGGGCCTTGTTCATCAAGAACAGATAAATCGAAGTGCCGAAAAACTGCCCCCGGCCGGGCAGAATATGGGTCTTTGCCACATCCAGAACCCCCATGCTGTGGGCGAGGTGAAACGACATCAAAGCGCCGTCGAGCCGGCCCGCTTTAAGCGCTTTGGGCAGTTTGGGGTGGCGTTTTTTGGTAATTTGCGCCCCCAGCGCCTCCACCGTCCAGCGCCCGATGCGCCGCCCCGGCGGACGGATCACTTTGCCCTCAATATCCGCCATGGCGCCAACCGGCTTCATCATATGCAGCGCATGGCCCTGATGCACGTGAATGAGCAGCGGCATCAACCCACCATATTCGCGCTCCAGATCATATTTGTACATTTCCCTGATGGCCAGATTTGTCGCCGCCGCATCGCCGCCATGCACAAGCGGCAGGGCAAAAACTTCCGTGCGCGGGAAAAGCCCCGGCGTATAGGCCGCCGCCGTCCAGACAATATCAACGCCGCCGTCCCGGACCTGATTGACAAGATCGCCCGCGCGTCCGCCCAGAGACATATCGGGGTAAATTTCAACCTTCAGCCGCCCGCCGGACTGCGCCTCGACCCGCCGCGCCCATGGGGTAATGATCTGTTTATGCGGGATCGAATCCTCACCCAGAAAATGCTGCACCCGCAAAACAACCGGTTCAGCCCTTGCGCCATTCATGCCTGCGCCGCCAATAACGAGGGCGGCCAGTATCAGGGCGATCATACGAAAAAACCGCGTATTTCTGCAATTTCCCGCTGTCACTCCTGCGAAGGCAGGAATCCAGACAGGATCGTCAACGGGCCGAAAACCCGTTTTGGATTCCTGCCCTCGCGGGAATGACGGGTTTATTTTACCATATCCTTTTGAATTCATTATATGACGGCAGGTGATGGCACAAATCCCCTCTGTTAACTTTTCTCCAAATCCCGGGCAATTGTCCTGCAACGGGTATCACTGCAATTTAGCTTATGAGCCCATTCTCTTGGCGATGTTATCAAACGCATCAAGCTGGCGCAAAAGCGCCGCCATATCTTTGATATTGATCATATTGGGCCCGTCAGAGGGTGCATTATCCGGATCGTCATGGGTCTCGATGAACACCCCGGCCACGCCTACCGCCACCGCCGCGCGCGCCAGCACGGGGACAAATTCGCGCTGCCCGCCCGAGGAGCCGCCAAGCCCGCCCGGCTGCTGCACCGAATGGGTGGCGTCAAAGATGACCGGGCAGCCCGTATTCTCCATAATGGGAAGGGCGCGCATATCACTTACCAGTGTGTTGTAGCCAAAGCTTGCGCCGCGCTCGGTAAGCATCACATTGGCATTGCCTGAAGCCGTGATCTTGTCCACCACATTTTGCATGTCCCAGGGGGCGAGAAACTGGCCCTTTTTGACGTTGACCGCACAAGGGGTCCTGGCCGCCGCGACGAGCAAATCCGTCTGGCGGCATAAAAAGGCGGGAATTTGCAGGACATCCACGACTTTCGCCAGAACCGTGCATTGCTCCGCAATATGCACATCGGTCAGAACCGGAAGTTTCAGGCTTTCGCGGATTTCGGCGAAAATATCCAGCGAGGCGACAAGCCCCAGCCCGCGCCGGGAGGCCAGAGAGGTGCGGTTGGCCTTGTCGAACGAGGTTTTGAAAATCAGCGGGATGCCCAGCTTGCCGCAAATTTCTTTTAAAGCCGCCGCCATCTCAAGCCCGTGTGCCCGGCTCTCCAGCTGGCACGGCCCGGCGATCAGGGTAAAGGGCCCGGTATTGGAAATCTCGATGTCTAGAATTCTAACCGTTGAATTGGGGTTCATAACCATCCATCTCCATCGTCATTCCCGCGCAGAGCCTGCATTTGAATAGCGCTCCCGAAGCTCGCGTTTCAATATCTTGCCCGCCGCGTTATAGGGAAAATCCTCCAGAAACACCACGCGCGAGACGCGCTGGAATTTGGCCCCCACACGGGCATTGATCCACTCTTTCATTTCCGTCTCGCCAACGAGCGCGCGCGCTTTCAGCACAATGGCGGCAAAGGGCGTCTCGCCCCATTTTTCATCCGGCACCCCGAACACCGCCACGCCGTGAACGGCGCCGTGCGCCGCGATCACCTCTTCAATGTCGCGCGGATAAACATTCACCCCGCCGGAGATAATCATGTCCTTCTTGCGATCAGCAAGATAAACAAAGCCGTCCTCATCCATATAGCCCATATCGCCCGAATAGAGCCACCCGTCCCGGATCGCCTCTTTGGTCAAATCCGGGCGCTTGTAATAGCCCGGCATCACGCAGGGGCCGCGCCCGACAATCTCGCCCACTTCGCGCGGCGCGCAATCGGAGCCGTCCCCGCGCACAATCCGCACCTGTGTCAGCGGCGGTTCGCAGCCCACCGAGGCGAGCTTGCGCGGCGCATCCACCTTGTCGAGAATGGTGAAAAACCCCTCTGTCAGCCCGTAAAGCTCGTAATAACGCCCTGGAAGCTCGGCATTAATGCGTTTTTTCACCTCCAGATGCAGCGGCGCGCCCACCGATTGCAGCATTTGCAGGCTTTGCAGCTTGTCGGGCGCATATTCCGGGTGATTCAGAACCGCCAAGATTTGCGAGGGCACCATCACCACATGAGTAACTTTTTCGCGTGCGATGGTGCGGATATACTCCCCCGCATCAAAGGCTTTGTGCATGATGAAGGTGCAGCCGAGATAAAACGCCGGCAACAAGGTGAGGAAGGCGCCGTTAAAGATAATCGCGCCCGAATGCAGCACAATCGACTCCGGCGTCATCCGCCAGGCATTGGCAAACAGCGCCCCATACATGGCGCGGATAAAATGCGTGTGCACAATCCCCTTGGGCGTGCCGGTGGTGCCGGAGGAATAGAAGATATTAAACATATCCGCATCAACAATACCGGCATCGGGCGGCTCATGCGCGCCGGCGCCCGATATGAAGGCTTCATAAGTCATATAGCCGGCGCGCTCGCCGCCCGACATGATGTAGCCACTCGCTGGTACGGCTTTTAGCTTGTCGCGGCACTGATCAAGAGTATCGGCATAAGCAGGGGCTGTAAAAACCATTGCGGAATCGGAATCATTGATCAGCCCGGCCAGTCCGGCCGGCATCAGGAGCGGGCTTAAAGGGACGATCACTATGCCGGTCTTGGCGCAGGCCCAGTAAAGATTAAGCAGCTCCATGCAGTTTGAGAGCACCGTCGCCACCTTGTCGCCTTTGCCCAGCCCGGCGCGGAGCAGTGCATTTGAAAGCTGGTTCACCTGCCCGTTAAACTGCGCATATGAGATCAGCTGACCTTCAAAATCAACCGCCACATGCTCCGGCCTGAACCGCGCATGGCGCGTTATCAGCGATCCTATATCCATGAGTTGGCCCCCTCTTGTTTTTGCCCGGGACCGTTCAGGTGCATTCATACCCGCCAGCCAAGCTTGTCTCTTATTTTAGGGGCTGTATTGTGATGCGCCAAGGCTGAAAAAAACAGAATCAGGGGGAAATCATGAAAGAGCTTGCCGCCATTGTCATTACCGTATTTCTGGCCGAACTTGGCGACAAGACCCAGCTCGCCACCTTGCTGTTTGCCTCGGGTGGCAAAACCTCGCCCCTGATGGTTTTTCTCGCCGCCTCTCTCGCGCTTGTCGCCGCCACCGCCATGGCGGTGCTGGTGGGTAGCGCCGCAGCGCAATATCTGGAAAACATGCCCTTGAAACTCATTGCCGGTCTGGGCTTTATCGCCATCGGCCTGTGGTCGGTTTACGAGCATTTTTCCGGCGCGGCCTGAACCACCCCGCTGCCCATATCCGGCAAGCAGCAAGAACCGGAAACTCTAAAGCCTGATTTTCAGAACTTGAATGTCATGCCAACAATAAAGTTGTGTCCATAGTAGTCGTTATCCTTCACCGAAATAGCGGCATCGCTGAATTTCAGGCCAGGAATACCGCGGAACCGGTAACCAACATCCAGCGACATCTTTTCGCTTACTGCCCATTTCGCGCCGACGCCCAGCTGGAAGATCAGGCCCGTATCATGATCCTTGAGCGTACTGCTCGCATAGGTGGCATAAGCCAGCCCGAGTCCGCCGCCGGCATAAGGCGTTACCCGCCCACCAAGGGGAAGATCGAACCACAGATTGCCCATGAAGCTGATGGCATCGGCATGGCCGCTGAGCGAAACAGGCGCAAATCCGGGATAGGTGACCTTCTTGAGTGAATAACGCCGGTAGGCCAGCTCGGCTTCCGCCCTGATGTTTTCATTCAGCTTCAGGCCAACCGCGCCGCCAACCAGATATCCCGGCGTCTTCATCCGGGCCTTGTAGCTGCTGCCTGCTGTTGAGTCGAAACCCTTGACAATTTGCGAAAAGCTGGGCCCGCCGAAAGCCGAGAAATAAATCTCGTGACCAGCGATGCCCATCTCCGATGCCGAAGCTTGCACCGCCCCGGTCGCCAATACAGTTGCAATTACTAATCCGGTACGTGTTTTCATGGCATCTTCTCCCGCCCAACGTGAATATCAGTATCCGCGAAAATTCTCTTCATTTTAAATGATTATAAATAAAACAACGACTTCGCCCGTGGATTATAATTGAATAATGGAAAATTTCAAAGAAAAAAGGCCGATATATACCGTGCAGGCCAGGTTAAATGGTTTGAATGAGTTTCGTTCCTAAACGCCGTGCGAACCTGAATAGCCGTTTTTCGCCGGGGGGTGCCAGGCCGCAAGCGCGCCCGGTTGCGGCTGGTAGATTTCCACCAGCAGCGGATAGCACCGCGCCGCATCGCCCGAATGGCTCGCCCCGCAATCGCCGCCCGGGCAGGTGGAGAGCGCCCCCAGCAGATCAATCTCGGCAAAAAACTCAAGGTAATCCCCCGGCCGCACCGGGCTGGCCTTCATGAAATACTGATGCGTGTCATGGGTGAACCCGGTGCACATAAACACATTGAGCACATCATGAATATGCGCCTCGGCTTGCCCTAAAGTGAGCCCCCGCGCCGCCGCCAGCGCCCGGGTGAGATTGGAATGGCAGCAATGATGATACTCGCCGCCGGAAAGCAGGGCGTTGGTATAAGGATCGCAGCGAGTGCCGATCACATCATGCACCCCGCCGCCAAACTCATCCCAGCCATACCAGTCCAGCGTATCGCGGGTGATGCTCGCCATTGGCCTGAGATAAGGAAAGCTGCTCCACAGCCTGTCCCCGGTACTGACATGAGTGGCATGCAGCGCCCGCGTCTTGCCCGAATAAAACCGCTCGGAAAGATCGGTCAAATTCCACAGATTCAAATCCCCCACCTGCGGCCCCTCTATGCTGACAATGCGGAAAAAATGCCCCGCCGGAACCTCAAAACACCGCGCATCACGCGGCGGGATGGTCACTTGCGAGCTCTTCACCATCCCCCGCCGCGCCTCCTCATAAAGCGCCATATCCGGGGCGGGCAGTGCGTCCGTCCCATAACAAACCACCGGCTCAACAGCCCGCCGCGCCTCAGCATCGGACGGCGGCGGGGATTTGGGGAGTTGTTTCATGGAAGGCTCACCTTTCTCTCTATGCGCCTTAAGCATCCCACACATAGCCCATTCCGTCACGTTTGCGAAGACCTCCCCGCCGTCACTCCTGCCTTCGCAGGAATTACGAAATCGAGGGGTTGGGTCAGGAACTCCAAACCTCCACCGGTCAGGAATTATACTCCCAACCGGAATAATTCAAGCCCAGCGCTTTCAGAAAACATACCGAACGGGGGTACAACCCCAGACCGGCGAATGCCTAAGCGAATCCAAGATTAAACATATTCACGTAGTAAGGTGACAAGGTAACACTAACAATTAACCGCGCATAACTGCCATCTTTTCCAGCATTATGTGGCGGGTCCAGAAGCTCAGATGTCTCTACCGAAACATGGGAAATAAGATTATCAGATTGCAGCAGTACGAAGAAGGGAGTTTCGCCTTCCTGTGGGGTGTTCTCCCCAATTTCCCCTTTATTCTCTGGCATTCTCAGGGCATCGAATAGTGTCTTTAGACGATTATCAATATCTCTAGAATCGTGAAATATCCCACCTGGAGACCTCTGAATAATTGAAACCTTAATTCCCCTTTCATTGGCTATGGTGTTATTATCAACCCGTTGAATTGATGGAGGGAATTTATTATGTCACGGCGGCGGTACGGGCAGATGGGGTTTGCGGATCATCTGGTGAGG
>JAJRYE010000042.1 GCA_024275895.1 Alphaproteobacteria bacterium
GCGAGAAAACCTTGATCAACACAAAAGAGGGCAGGCCAACGGCAAAGGCGGCCAATGCGCCGGCGGTGGCGGCGGTGTCGGCGGCCTGAAAGGCGCCGCGCTGGAACAGGGTCTGGATAATGGGTTCGGGCATGGCGATGAGGGCGGCGGCGGCGGGCAGGGTCAGCAGCATGGAAAACTCCAGCGCCCGGTTCTGGGAGCCAAAAAGCCCTTCACCGTCACCGGCGCGCAGCTTGCGCGAAAGCTCGGGCAGCAGCACGATGCCGATCGCCACCCCGATAACGCCGAGGGGAAGCTGATAAATCCGGTCGGCGTAATACAGCCAGGCGACAGCGCCGGCCTGGAGCGAGGCGATGATGGTGCCGATGACGATATTGATCTGGGTTATGCCGCCCGCGATCACGCCGGGAACGCCCAGCGCCACCAGACGCCGCACCCCCGGGGTTACGGACGGCCATCTGAAAGACAGCCGGATACCGGCGCGCCAGCTTGCCACCCAGACGGTGACCAGTTGCAAAACCCCGGCAAAGGAAATGCCCCAGACAAGGATTTTCCCCGCCAGCGGCGTATTGTTGAAACCCAGTTCCACTATCGCAAACAGAGCGCTGATCAGGACGATATTGAGCCAGATGGGGGCGGCGGCGGCGGCAGCGAATTTGCCCAGCGAGTTCAGGATGCCGCTGACCATGGCGGTCAGCGACATAAACAGAAGATAGGGGAAGGCGATGCGGGTCAAGGTGACGGCCAGATCAAATTTTTCCGGCGATCCGGCAAAGCCCGGCGCAATGGCGAACATCAGCCAGGGCATGAGGATTTCCGCCGCAATCGTCAAAATGATCAGCGCCGTCGTCAGCACACTCAAAACTTCCAGAGCAAATTTGCGCGCCGAGGCCGGGCCCTCGCCTTCCAGTTGCTTGGAAAACAGGGGCACAAAGGCGGAATTAAACGCCCCTTCGGCAAACAGGCGCCGGAACAGGTTTGGAAACCGGATGGCGACAACATAGGCCTCGGCAATAGGGCCGGCGCCCAGCGCCATGGCGATCAGGACATCACGAAAAAAGCCCAGTACGCGACTGATCATGGTCATGCCGCCAACGGTGGCTCCGGCGCGGATAAGATTCATCTGGTGATCCTCGCGCCAGATTTATATCGCTCGCGGCCGTTGGGAATCAACCGGCACGCCCCCTCCCCTCCGTGGCAGGGCAAGCTGGCACAACCGGCACCAGCGCGTGAACGGACGCACGCCCGGATGGGCGGTCGGCGGAAAACAAAAAAAACGGCAGGGCAAGCTGGCACGGCCAGCGCCAGCGCGTGAACGGACGCCCGCCCGGATGAGCGGGCGGAAAACAAATGCGCGTTAAAAAACCTCATCGGGTTCAGGAAGCAGGATTTCTCGTTTTCCGGCATGATTTGCGGGGCTGATAATGCCCTCATCCTCCATCCGTTCAATAATGGTCGCGGCGCGGTTATAGCCTATAGCAAGCTTGCGCTGAATATAAGAAGTGGAAACCTTGCGGTCATTGGCCACCACTTCTATCGCCCGGTCGAAAAGCTGATCCTCCTTGGAGGCGCCGCCCGTCAGCCCGAAGGCGGGGCCAGCCGTCTCTTCGGTTTCTTCGGTGACAGCTTCAAGATATTCCGGCATGCCTTGCGATTTTAGATGCCGAACGATCTTTTCCACCTCATCATCGGTGACAAAGGCGCCGTGAACACGGGTGATGCGTCCGCCCCCCGCCATATAGAGCATATCGCCGCGGCCGAGCAGTTGTTCAGCCCCCTGCTCGCCCAAAATGGTGCGGCTGTCAATCTTGGAGGTGACCTGAAAGCTGATCCGGGTCGGGAAGTTGGCCTTGATGGTGCCGGTGATCACGTCCACGGAAGGGCGCTGGGTGGCGGTAATGAGGTGAATGCCCGCCGCCCGGGCCATTTGCGCCAGACGCTGCACCGCCCCTTCAATATCCTTGCCCGCCACCATCATCAGATCGGCCATTTCGTCAATAATCACGACAATATAGGGCATGGGTTCAAGGTCAAGCTCCTCAACCTCATAGATCGCCTGTCCGGTTTCAGGATCAAATCCGGTCTGAACCTTGCGGGTCAGAACCTCGCCGCGGGCCGAAGCCTGTTTGACGCGGGCGTTATAGCCGTCAATATTGCGCACACCCAGCTTTGACATGTTCTGATAGCGCGTTTCCATCTCGCGCACGGTCCATTTCAGGGCCACGACCGCCTTGCCCGGATCAGTCACCACGGGGGTGAGCAAATGCGGGATACCGTCATAAACCGAAAGCTCCAGCATCTTGGGATCAATCATGATGAGTTTGCAGGTCTCGGGCGGCATGCGGTAGAGCAGCGAGAGAATCATGGTGTTGATCCCCACCGATTTGCCCGCCCCCGTAGTACCGGCAATCAACAGATGCGGCATGCGGGTCAGATCGGCAATCAGCGGCTCGCCGCCGATGGTTTTGCCAAGAATAAGCGGCAGGGAGGCCTTGGAGTTTTCATAATCGCTCGATGCAATGAGCTGGTGCATGAACACGGTTTCACGCGTGGAATTGGGAAGCTCTATACCAATGGCGTTTTGTCCGGGAATAACCGCGATACGGGCGGAAATTGCGCTCATGGAGCGGGCAATATCATCGGCAAGACCGATCACGCGGGAAGATTTTATTCCTGGTGCGGGGCGCAATTCATACAAGGTCACGACCGGCCCCGGACGCACTTTAACAATCTCGCCGCGAATGCCGAAATCTTCCAGCACGCCTTCCAGCAGGCGGGCATTTTGCTCCAGAGCCTGATCACTCAAACGGATTGTTCTGGTTTTTGCCCTGGGTTTGGCCAGAAGATCAATTGAGGGAAATTCATAGGTCTCGGATTTGTGAAAGGCAAATTCAGGTTCGGATTCGGTGCGCGCCCGCCTTCCCGGTTTGATTTTCCGCTTTGAGCGCTCTACCCGGCGCGCCGCGGATTTGAGATCATGCTGCGGTGAATTTTCCGGATTGTCGGCAAAGGCATCATCGTCAAAATCAACCGGGGCATTGGCGAAAACCGGTTCAATGCGCAGGCCCGGCTTGCCCTTGCCGGCGAGAGAAGCCGCAGTGCCCGTCCCGCGGACCGGTTTGAAAAGGGCAGCCAGTCTTTGCCAGATCCCCGGCTTGTCCGCAATGACATCCTCCTCGTCATCATCCCATTCTTCGGCATCTTGCGTCTCTTCTGGCGAGCGCGTGAAGGGGAGCCAGGCGGCAAAGCGTGACAGGCGGACGCGGCTGCGGCGATAAAACGAGCGCAGGGCGAAAAACATATGGGTTGCCGCCCCCATGGCATGAGCCGCGCCTTCGCGCCCCTCATCGCCAAACAGCTGCGCGGCGCCGCGCAGCTGGGTCAGGCTGAAGCTGCTGGCATGAAGCAGCAAGGGCAGGGCAAGAGCGAGCATAACCAGCAAGGCAAGCGGCCAGAATGTGGCCTCTGGAATGATGCTGGTGGAAAACGCCGCCAGCTGGTCAAGAACAATCTCGCCAACCGCCCCGCCCAGACCGCTTGCAAGCGGCCATATTCCGGGTGCGGGCAGCAAGGAAAATACGGCGCTCAAAAGAGCAATCCCGAGACAAAGGGTCATCAGGCGCCGGAAAAAATGCCGGAGCGGATGATGCGCCGCCATGCGCCAGCCCCAGAGGGCGGCAATCACAAGAAGCACCATCGCCGTCACGCCAAACATCTGCAGCAGCACATCCGCCACCACCGCACCGGGGTAACCAAGCAGGTTTTGCACCGGCTCGGATGTGGCGTTGTTCAAACTGGGATCGCCGGAAGACCAGCTCAAAATGCTCACCCCGGCCGCCAGGGCAAGCGCGAACAAAACCGTGCCGGCAAATTCAAGCCCCCTGCGCCTGAAAAAGGGGCCAAACCATTCGGGTATCATATCATCCACGGCGCTTCGTGCACTCCAGTTCGCCATGCCTAACCTCCCAGAACGTCTTGAATGCGCCGCAGGGCCATTCGGGTTGTCTCTTCATCCGCCACAAGGGCGAGGCGAATATAGGGCTCGCCCGGGTTTCCGCCCGCAGTTTCCATGCCCAGATAGGCGCCGGGAAGAACCTTTACCCCCGCCTCCCGCCATAATTTGAGCGTCGCCGCTTCACTGCCGCCATGAGCACTCATATCAAGCCAGGCGAAAAATCCGCCTCCGGGTCGCCGGTAGCCAAAGGACGTGCCGATAATTTCATCCATGGCGTCAAATTTGGCTGAATAAAGACGCCGGTTTTCCTCCACATGCGCCTCATCGCGCCAGGCGGCGGCGGCGGCGGCCTGCAAGGGAAGCGGCGTTTGCGGCGCGGCAACATTGCGCAGCCGGGTGAAAGCACGGATCAGCTCTTCGTCCCCGGCGCAAAATCCCGAGCGCAGCCCGGCAAGATTCGAGCGTTTGGAAAGCGAATGAAAGGCAAGAATGTTAGCGAAACTCCCGCTCTGCCTCGCAACCTCCAGAATGCCCGGCGGCGCTTTGCGGGAGTAGATTTCCGAATAACATTCATCGGCATAGATGATAAAATCATGGCGGCGAGCCAGATCGATCGCATTGCCAAGATATTGCCTTGAAGCCACCGCCCCTTGCGGATTTGACGGCGAGCACAGATAGACCCCCGCAGTGCGCGCCAGCAGGTCGGGGGGAATGACATCCAGATCCGGTAAAAAACCGTTTTGCGCCGTGGCAGGCAGGTAAACCGGCCGTGCCCCCGCGCTAATCGCGGCAACGGCATAAACTGGATAAAACGGGTTTGGCATCAGGATTACCGGATCCTGTTTGTCAGGATTTTTAAGAAAAACAGGAGCCAGAAACAGCCCCTCGCGAGTGCCGTTTAAAGGCAGGACATTCCGGTCCGCGTCAAGATGGCCCTCAAGCCCGTAGCGCGAGCCCAGCCAGGCGGCGATGGCGCGGCGCAGACGCGCAGTGCCCGGAATAGGCGGATAGCGGCCAAAACCTTGCGCTTCGCGGCTGATCACCTCCATGACAAATGCGGGAAAAGCGTGTTTGGGCTCCCCGATGGTGAGATCAACCGGCCCGGCCCCCGGCAAAATGCCGTCAAGCAGTGCGCGCAGACGCACGAAGGGGGATTCAGCGACAGATTGAAAAGCAAGAGAACTCATGAGCCTTGGATACGCAATACGAAAAGGGTGGTCCAAGGCTAGTGATTCAGGGTTAAGCCTGAGTTAAGGAATGCATTTTCACGCATTGAGGGCGCAAAAAGCCCCGGAGAAAAATACATCCTCCGGGGCTTTTGGTGCGGCATCCCGAAATCCGGTCAGAACTTGGTCATATCGGCTTCCGGCGCGGCGCTGATTTTATGGATGGCCAAATCCGCGCCCTTGAACTCATCATCTTCGCTCAACCGGATACCGATGGTGGTCTTCAGCAGGCCGTAAATCACCAGTCCGGCGGCAAAAGCATAGGCGGAGCCGCTCAACGTCCCTATGATCTGGGCCATGAGCGAGACGCCGCCCATGCCACCAAGGGCCTCCATGCCGAAGATACCGGCGGCAAGGCCGCCCCAGGCGCCGCACAGCCCGTGCAACGGCCAGACGCCAAGCACGTCGTCGATTTTCCAGCGGTTTTCGCAAAGGGTGAAAAAAGTGACGAAAATCCAGCCCGCGACCGCGCCGACAACCAGCGATCCCATGGGATGCATGATGTCCGAGCCGGCGCAGACCGCCACCAGCCCCGCCAGGGCGCCGTTATGCACAAAGCCGGGGTCCTTGCGCCCGACGATCAGGGCGGCCAGAATGCCGCCAACCATGGCCATCAGCGAATTGATTGCCACCAGACCGGTGACGCCCTTCAGGGACTGCGCCGACATGACGTTAAAGCCGAACCAGCCGATGCAGAGCATCCATGACCCCATGGCCAGCCACGGGATGGAGGAGGGTAAAATGCCGACCAGCTTGCCCGAGCGGGTATAGCGCCCCAGACGCGGACCAAGCAGCAATACCGCGCCCAGCGCCATCCAGCCGCCCACGGCATGGACGACAACGGAGCCGGCAAAATCATGAAATGAGGCGCCGAAGCTGTTTTCCAGCCAGCTTTGCAGGCCAAAATTGCCGTTCCAGACAATACCCTCGAAAAACGGGTAGATCAGGCCGACAATCAGGCCGGTGGCGATGCATTGCGGCCAGAAACTGGCGCGCTCGGCAATACCGCCGGAAATAATCGCCGGAATGGCGGCGGCAAAGGTCGCCAGAAAGAAGAATTTGACCAGGGAGAGCCCCTGGCCCTCAAAGCCGGCGCCGCCGCCGCTCAAAACCGCCGCGTCAACGAAAAAATGCACCCCGTAAGCCACCATATAGCCGATGAAAAAATAGCTTAAGGTAGAGATGGCGAAATCCACCAAAATCTTGATCAGAGCGTTGACCTGATTCTTGTGGCGCACCGTGCCGACTTCCAAAAACGCAAAACCGCCATGCATGGCGAAAACCAGAATGGCCCCCAAAAGCACGAAAAAGACATCCGCGCCGGTTAAATTGCTCTCCATCAAACCCTCCTTGCCCTGAAACAATGGATTCCTCTGAATGGCAAGCGCCAATCAAGCCCCGTGCCAAGACCGGATAAGGGAAAAAATCAGAAGCAAAAACAAGATAATGAGTGCAGGGGGCGGCAAAGGCAGCGATTCACATGCCAAAAAAACAGGCAATGAACCTGTGCACCATGCCTGTTTGTTAAGCACAAACGCCCCGGAAACCTTGCGGCCTCCGGGGTTTTGCATCAAACGAGGTGAATGCCTCCCGTCTGACTGCATGTTACCGAAAAGGGTCGGGGACCTGTCACGACCCGAAACAGGCCCCCTTCAAGCGCCCTTTTTCTAGTGCACAACCTCGCCGTGCAGGTTGATGTCCAGGCCCTCGATCTCGGTTTCCCTTGAGACCCGCAGACCCATGATGGCTTTCACAATCATCAAGATGACGAAGGTGCCGACCGCGCTGTAGGCCACGGTTGCGAGAATGCCCTCGATCTGGATCCAGACCTGCATGGCGTTGCCTTCCAGCAGCCCCTTGGTGCCGCCAACGGCCTCGACTGCAAATACGCCGGTCAGGATCGCGCCGACGATGCCGCCGACACCGTGTACTCCAAAGGCGTCGAGAGAATCATCATAACCAAGCACGCGTTTGAGCCAGGTGGCGCCGATAAAGCAGAAGCCGCCGGCCGCAAGCCCGATAAACAAACCGCCCATGGGCAGCACGAAACCCGATGCCGGGGTGATCGCCACCAGACCGGCGATGGCGCCGGAAATGATGCCGAGAATGCTCGGCTTCTTGTGAATGATCCATTCCAGCAGCATCCAGGCGATAGCCGCGGAAGCCGAGGCAATCTGGGTCACCAGCATGGCCATGCCCGCGGCGCCGTCGGCGGCAACGGCGGAGCCGGCGTTAAAGCCAAACCAGCCAACCCAGAGCAGCGAGGCGCCGATGACAGAGATGACCAGATTATGCGGCGCCATATTTTCGGTGCCATAGCCAAGACGTTTGCCAAGGACGATGGCGGTGACCAGACCGGCAATACCGGCATTGATGTGAACGACCGTGCCGCCGGCAAAATCAAGCACCCCGGCATCGCCGAGGAAGCCGCCGCCCCAGACCCAATGGGTGATCGGCGCATAGATGAGCAGCATCCACAAGGCAAGAAAAACCATCATGGAGGAAAATTTCATCCGGTCGGCAAACGCACCGGTGATGAGCGCCGGGGTGATAATGGCGAAGGTCATCTGGAAGGTGATGAACACCGATTCAGGGATCGTGCCGTTCAGCGTGTCCTTGCCGACATGGGAGAGAAACATTTTGTCCAGCCCGCCGATAAAGGCGTTCATGCCGCCGCCATCACCAAAGGCAAGCGAATAGCCGATAATCATCCACAAGACGCTCATCATCGCGGTCACGGCGAAACTCTGCATGACCGTGGCCAGCACATTTTTCTTGCGCACCATGCCACCATAGAACAGGGCAAGGCCCGGAATGGTCATCATCAGCACCAGAGCCGTTGAGGTCAGCATCCAGGCGGTGTTTCCGGTGTCAAGCTTGGCTTCGGCAAACGCCGGAGAGCCGGTCATCATCAGCGCCAGGGCCGCAATGGCCAGCGGCGCACTCTTTCGTATTGGTATCGAATTCATTGTCTTGATCCCCTTCATGTTCCTTAAAGCGCGTCCGTATCGGTCTCGCCGGTGCGGATGCGGACAACCTGTTCAATTTCAGTGACAAAAATCTTGCCGTCGCCGATCTGGCCGGTATTTGCCGTTTCGCGGATGGTTTCGACTACCTTGTCGGCGACATCGGAGCCGACAGCGACTTCAATTTTGAGCTTTGGCAGAAAATTGACGGCGTATTCCGCGCCGCGATAGATTTCCGTATGCCCCTTTTGCCGCCCATAGCCCTTGACTTCGGTAACCGTCAGACCATGAACGCCCAGCTCCGTCAGCGCCTCGCGCACTTCGTCAAGCTTGAATGGCTTGATTATGGCTGTGATGAATTTCATGTTGCTTTCCTCGAAACTGTTAGACTGCCGAAGAGCGTTCTCCGGCGAACAGGGCGGTAGAAAGCAACAACCGGGCCAATTTTATTATTTGACAATAACTTGTTGATTTAATTAATTTTTAAGAATTTACAGTCAGGAGAACTATAAACAGCATTTTATCTGTATGCCTAATTATTCAGCATTGATTCATGGTTGCCTGTTTTTTAGGCGCGGTAAAACGGGCAGTTCCTGCCTACCGCGTCCGGCGGCGGATCAGTCCTTCCTGGGAGACCGAAGCGACCAGGGCGCCGTCCCTTCGATAGATGCAGCCGCGGGTAAATCCGAGCGCCGAGGATGCGCTCGGGCTGTCATGGGCGTAGAGCAGCCACTCATCGGCTTTAAAGGGGCGGTGGAACCACATGGCGTGATCAAGGCTGGCCAGCATCATCTGAGGGTCCAGCATGCTGGTGCCGTGGGGAAGCAAGGAAGTGTCGAGAAGCGTCATGTCAGAGGCATAGCCCAGAACGCATTTATGCAGCCCGGCGTCATCAGGCAGAGCCCCGGTTGCCCTGATCCAGATGTTCTGGGCCGGTTTTTCCTTTTTGGGGACAAGGAAATTGCGAAACTGCACCGGACGCATCTCAATCGGGCGCTCGCGTTTCCAGTAATTCTGAATATTCTCCGGCAAATGGTCGAAGAATTTGGCTTTCAGCTCCGATTCGCTTGGCAAATCCTCCGGCTCGGGCACATCGGGCATGGGGAATTGATGGTCAAGGCCGTCTTCGGGCTTGTGGAACGAGGCCGACATGGAAAAAATCGCGGCGCCGTTCTGGATCGCGACCACCCGCCTTGTGGCAAAGCTACGCCCGTCGCGAATGCGCTCAACTTCATAGATGATCGGTTTTTTGGGCATGCCGGGGCGCATGAAATAGCCATGCAGGGAATGGGCCTGAAACGGCGCCTCCACGGTCCGCGTCGCCGCCACCAGCGACTGGCCCACAACCTGGCCGCCATAGACCCTTTGCCAGCCCTCGGCGGGGCTCAGGCCGCGGAACAGGTTTTGCTCCAGAGTTTCAAGATCAAGAAGCCTGATGAGGTTTTCAATAGCGCTGGACATTTATTGTTCCTTGTAAGCGGTAAGGCTCCATAAAACATGATTGCCGCTTCGGGCTCAAGCGCCTGAAAAAAATAATTGGATAAGGAGGCATGATCGGGCAGAGTAGAGCCCATGAGAGATGTTGATATTCTTGTTGCCGGCGGCGGTCCGGTTGGCATGGCCGCAGCTCTGGCGCTGGCCGCCCCGGCGCGGCGCGCGGGCGCGCGACTGATGCTGGTCAATGCCGGGGCGCTGGAGGAAAGCAGCGAGGCGACGGGCGACGGGCGGGCCTATAACCTCTCCGCCTCCTCCATGCGCATGCTGCGCGCCCTGGGCGTATGGGAAGAGCTGGACAAGCTGGCCCAGCCGGTTTCGCGCATCATTGTCACGGATGCGCCCGACGGCAAACCCCGCCCGTCCCTGCTTGATTTTGACAATCGCGATACCACCGATGCCGGCGGCGGCAACCCGGCCTCATATATTGTTGAAGCTGAACATCTCAACGCGGCGCTCGCAAGGGCGGTGCGCGGGACAAAACAGATCGAGACGCGCGCGCCTTCTGCCGTGAAGCATATCGAGCGGCAAAATGCGTTTATAAATGCGGATGTGGCGGCAGACGGAAAACTGCGCACGAGATTGCTGATTGTCGCCGATGGCCGCGCCTCGCCCCTGCGCAAGGCGCTGGGGGTAAAAACCCTGACATGGCCCCATGACCAAAGCGCGATTGTCATGGCGGTCAAGCATGAAAAAAACCATGAGGGCCGCGCCTTTGAGCATTTCCGCAAGCCCGGACCGTTTGCGGTTTTGCCCCTGAGGGGCGGTTATCGCTCATCGCTGGTGTGGAACGAGAGCCCGCACGAGGCAGCGCGCATCATGGGGCTGGGCAAAGAGGAGTTCTCAAACGAGCTAGCCCGGCGCTTTGGCGATGAGCTGGGCGCGGCGGTGCCCGAGGGCAAGGCGTTTTGCTATCCGCTAAGCTCGGTTCTGGCGCATGAATATGCCGGCTCCCGTTTTACCCTTGTCGGCGACGCCGCCCACGGTATTCACCCGATTGCCGGACAAGGGGTTAATCTGGGCTATCGCGGCGTGGCGGTTCTGGCGCAGGTTATCGATAATGCGCTGAGGCTTGGCCTTGATATCGGGGCGCTTGACGTTGTGGAAAATTACCAGCGTCGGCGGCGCTTTGAGGCGCTTGCCATGGTGGCGGGCTGCGCCGTGCTCAACGGGCTGTTCGCCAGCGATAACCGGGCCTTGCGCCTTGTTCGTGATGCGGGGCTGGGGCTGGTTGATGCCGTCCCCCCGGCAAAGCGGCTTTGTGTCAATGAGGCGGCCGGAAGCCTTGGCGAGTTGCCGCGATTGCTGCGCGGAAAGGCCTTCTCAGAATGAGGCGCCGGTGACTTTTATCCTCTCCAAGGTGTTTTGGATCATATTCCGCCCCCTGAACCTCATCATTTTGCTGCTGACTAGCGGTTTGGCGCTGAGGCGCTTCAGCTTGAGGCTGCGAAAGATTGGCGGCCTGCTTACCGGGCTCGCGTTTGCCCTGTTGTTTGTTTTGGGATTTACCAATATCCCCGATTACCTGCTGCACAAACTGGAAAAACCGCAACATACCGTCACACTCCCCGCCGCTCCCGCCGGCATTATCGTGCTTGGCGGCGGGCTGGATGGCCGGATTACCTTTCTCCGGGGCGGCGGATATGAACTGAATTCCGCCTCGGACCGGCTGATCGCGGGGTTTGAACTTGCCAACAGATATCCCGGTATCCCTCTGGTTTATTCCGGTGGATCAAGCGCGCTGGATCAGGGCTCGGAATCAGGGGCCGTTGTAGCGCAAAGGATTGCCCGGGCGCTCTATGGGGAAAGGCGCCGGTTTATACTTGAAGACAAGTCCCGCAATACCTGGGAGAATGCAAAATTCTCGTATCGCTTGCTGGCCCCCAAACCCGGCCAGATATGGATTGTCGTCACCTCCGCCTTTCATGCCCTGCGGGTTGAGGGGGTTTTTAGACAGGTGGGATTTAAAGTCGTTGTCTGGCCAACGGATTTCAGATCCGGTTTTAACGGTGCCTTCAAGCTCTCTTATAAATCCATGGATCAGCTCTATAAGTCCGAAATTGTCATAAGGGAATTTTTGGGAGTGGTTTACTACAGCCTGATGGACCGCATGCAGTGGCCATTCTGACGGATCGTTGCCCGCATTCCTTAACAAGCGTGTACTCGCCCAGAGCGCGTCATGTTTTGATGGACTCACAACCGCGCTCTGATTTATTGTATCGAGGCGATCAGGGCGCGGCCAGATGCCTGCAGGGCGACATAACTGACGGAGACGATCGTTATGCCGATAGCGGCGATCACGGGCAAATTCCTGAGGGTAAATACCGGATTTGCCCTTACATCCATTTTCTGGCGTTTCAGGGAACGACGCTCACGGCCCCACAAAAAGACAAAGAAGTGTTTGCCGAGCGTAAAACGCACATCCGAATAGTTTCCCTTTGCCGGATACAGCCGCTCCAGCGTGTTTTCAATTTCCGCCCTTTGCCCCAGATGCAGGGATTTCTTCACCGATGGATCAATAGCGGCCCAAAAACGGCTGACGGCCCTGTTTTCTGGCTTTTTAATCATGACGCCCTCTTGCCTCCTCTGCCGGTCATTGTTTCATACGGCAATTCGGGACAGGGGAATCGAACTGCTCCTTTTTCCGTCATTCCTGCGAAGGCAGGAATGACGATTAAAAACAAAGGATTACATATATGAACAATAATCCCTTATCCCGACTTGGCGTCATTTTATAGCGCACAGAGGTGAAAACACGGTTGTTAGCGGCGGCGGAATTTGTTTAAAATTTGGTCATTATTTCCCGGAGCCGGACATCACCGGTCAAGCACCGAGCGGATTTCCACCAGATTTGAGCGGGCGCGCAGGATGTAAAACCCGAAGGTGGTGAGATGGGTCGGCATCAGCCAGCCATCCTCCTTGCCGTTGGAGACGATCATCGGGTCCAGCTTGATGGCCGAGTGCATGTGCTCTTCCATGCGGCTCCAGATATCCCCCACCTGACGCGATTTGATCACGTCGCGAAAATCCGCTCTGGCGGCTTTTAAAATGCCGTAATAGGCGTAAAGCTGCCCCTTGGCGAACCAGAAAATATCATCGGCCCTTGTGTCGAACCAGCCCGAATCATATTGCTCGGCCCTGTCCTTGATCTGGGCCGAGGTGGAGCCGATATCCTTGGCAATACGGTCAAGGAACTGTATCAGGTTATCGGCCCTTGCATCAAAGGTTGCCTTGCAGGCTTGCAGCCGCTTGTTGAATTTGAGCAACGCCTTTGCGCCCTTGCGGTAGTAGCTCGGGCTCGGGGTGGTGGGGCCGAAGGGCTGCACGTCAAACGGGTTAAAATACCAAGTATACTGATCGAACTGGAGATTGCCCTTGGCAATTTTCAGATCGGTGTCGATGCGCGAGGTGCCGCGCACCCGGCCCAGCGCGTCGGCCAGTTCCACCGCCGTGCGGCTCACCGCCTGATGTATACCGCGCTGAAACGCCGCCTTGTTGTCAAAAAACCAGGTATGACTCCACGGGATCGCCCAGAAAAACCCGGTCTTGTAGATCGGATTGGAGGAAATCCACTCATTGCGGTTGACGTTGAAATCGATCAGGTCGGCGGCAATTTCCGCAATGCGGGATTTGCCGCAGGTTTTGGTGCTCTCATTGCCGCCTTCAACCGCCACCTGATCGCCCGATGTCATCATGGTCCGGGCAAAATTGAACTTGTCGGGATAGTTTATGTCATAATCGCGGATCCAGGCCACCTGCCAGAAAAACCAGCCATAGGCTAGTACGACCGGGATCATGAGGATGAGGATAACCCCGCGGATAATCCAGCCCGATTCGCGGTAGAGGCGCGCGAGATAGATAAAGGGCGAGAGCGTGAGGCGCCAGATTGCCCTTAGCCAGGCGATGACAATACCGGGCAGGGCGCGCAGCCATTCAAGAACGGGGTCCAGCATGGAATTTACTCCTCCGGTTGTTCAAAAATACGTTTCCAGAACGCATTGGGATCAGGTTTGAAAGCCTTGTTTATCACAGCTACGGCGTAATCACGCTCATTATCGCCAAAGGCTTTGTAATCCTCGAAAAACCCCTGTTTGTTGACAAAAAAACGGGTGAGAAAATCAAAAGGGGCATATTCCGAGAGTAACCGGTTGACCAGCATGGCGTCGCGGTGGCGCGGGTCGGCGCGCATGATCATAAGTTTTTGTGCCGCCGGGGCTTTTTCCAGCTTGTGAACGGCGCTGTTCATCAGAGCTTTTTGCGCCTTGTTCAAAAAGGCGAAAATACTGTTTTTGGCGATCTTGTCGTAATTTTCCTGCACCCAGCGGTGTTGTTTGCGCTCATCCATCAGGCGTAAATCAAGCCCGGGCTCAAGCGCGGCGATCTGAAGGACGGTAAAGATCGTGGAGCGCCGTTTTACCAGACCGGAACGCTTGAGCCATTTCATCTCCAGTTTCCCGAGCCGTCCGGATTGTTGCAAAAAAGCGAGGACCTCATCGGCATCCTGGCGTGGAATATAGCGCAGGAGATCCTCGTTCTCCCTGACAAATTCAGGCGATTTGCCGCTGCCGATCACAACCGGAACGCCGTCCTCCTCACGGAAAATATAAATGCCGCCAAAATGGCTGGTCCAGAATGAGGGGATCCGGAAACGGGTATGGCGCGGCGTGAGATTGTTGTAGCGCACATCACCCACAAGGCGGGAAAGCCGGAGTATTTCGTTGATCAGTTCCGCGTCCTGCCATGATTCCTCGCGGGCGAAAAACACATCGATCCGGGTTTTGAGCCGCTGCGCCTGTTCCAGAAGATTGCCTCCGGTTCGCAACTGAAACTCGACCTGACGGATCGATAAAATATCCTCGATGGTGTTGACCCGCCAGGTCTGGTCTTCAATCTCGCCAAAGACCACGTCCTTCAGCGTCAGCAAACGCAGGCTCTCGGCGTTCTGGCGGTAAAACGCCTGCATCAGCTCGGTGGTCGAGGAAAGCTGCGGCGAGATGACGGGCAGGGTTTCCTGCGCCGGGGAGAGAATGATAAAACGCTGGTTGATACCAAAGGGGTCCAGATAATGCTCATCACCCAGATCACCGGCGATCTCGGGCGAGAACCCGGCGGCGTCCACCACAAAAGCCTCGCGCTTTGTTTCGGGCAGGCCAAAGGCGCTCAGCGCCAGATTATAGCGCGCCACCATATGGGGCTGATCCACATGGTACATGGCATTGTAGATGAGGCGGTTCTCAATCAGACGTTCCATTGTCCCGCTTCCTTCAGGAACGTGATTTCGGCCGCCGCGCGCTCGCGCACCCGCTGGTCGCGAACATAATTTCCGACCGCCGCGGCATCGGATTTATCGGTATAGCGGAACTCGGAATCGGCGTAGCGGTTGATCTCCTGCATGATCATGTCCATGGTAACCGGCATCTGCAATTCGGCAATCATGGCGCGTTTTTCATCATAGGGGCGGTGCAGAAAGGTTTCGGGTTTTTCAAACCATTCATCGGGAAGCTCGAAATTCATCGCCCGCATCTTCACCGCATCGGTAATATTCTTCACCGCGCGGCCGGTGAGACGCGGTTCGGCCTGTTTGATGGCATGCAGGTAAAGGCCGATATCTTTTAAATTCTTGGGCTCGCCATGGGCATCGACATAGCGGTCAAATATTTTGATCAGCCCTTCTTCCTGCGGCTTTGAGTGCTGCTCATAGGCGGTGCTGACGGCGCGCTTGATCTCCTGGGTGGCGTAAAGCTCATGCCGGCCCAGATCGATATTATGGTTTGAGCCCAGCAGCAGAGCGAAAATATCGATATAATCCTCTTCGGTTTGCGGCCCGTCCACCAGCCAGCGGGCGCCGGCGCGCTGGCGCAGGGCGTCATCGACATTTTCCGGGTAATTGGAAAACATGCCGAAGGAACAATTGCCGCGCACAACCGTGCCGGCGCCGGCAAAGCTCTCCATCAAAACCGCCGTGATCTCCTGCTGGCCCGCCGAAGCCTTGTCGTCGGAGCGCCGCGCGGCGATCTGGTCGATATCGTCCACAGTGCCAAAACCGATCACGCGCGGGTCCATAACATTGGTAACGAACTGCTTGCAGTTCTGGCCCGATTTGCCCTGATAGGAGCTGATCTGGTCAACGCCGAAATTTTCATAATGGAATGTGTATCCGGCCATCTGGCAGTAATCATTCACCAGCCCTGCAATCATCTGGATCAGGATGGTCTTGCCGGTGCCGGGTGCGCCATCGCCGATGAAGGTGAACAAAAAGCCGCCCAGCTCGACAAACGGGTTCATCTGGCGGTCAAAATCATAGGCCATGAGCATTTTGGCGAGGCGAATGGACTGATACTTGGCGATATGATTGCCGATAATCTCGTTGGGTTTCTTGAAATTCATCACCAGCGGCCGGGAGCGGCCGCGCTCGCGCAGATCAAAACCGTTAAGCTCAAAATCATCGGCATCGAGCCGGATATGAACATTTTCAAAGTTGCCCAGGGCCTCGAAACGGCCCTTGCGCGACATCAGCGCGGCGATGAGCGCCTGCATGCTCATGCGGGCGCGGGCCATGAGAAGAATGTCATCCGGCGCGCCGGAAATGGCGCTGTCGAGCCCATAGATGAGATGTTTAAGGCCCTCATGCGGGCTGTCAAAGCTGAAATGGGGTCCGGGCGCTTCAAAACCTGAATCCTCGCCCGCCTCCAGGGTCTGCAACAGATAACTCGCCGCGGTGAACTGGGCAACGAAACTCGCGGCGCTCATCAGTTTGTGAAACCTTGCGGCTTTTTCGCCCTGCAACGGCGAGGAGCGGTTTTCCGCCTCCAGAGCCTCAAGCTCGCTCTGGCGGGCAAAGACATCGCGCACCGCCAGCGCCACCGTCAGGGCGCGGCGCAAACGGTAGAGCAGATTGTGCTGCGCGATAGTGAGCAGGCTGTCGCCTTCGTTCATATCGGCAATGGTTTGGGAGATATTGACCTTGCGGGCGCTGCGGGTCGGGGCGCTGGAGATGGTGGAGACAAAGCGCCGCCTGGTTCCGGCAAGGGGGGTGGATGAGCCTGTATCCTTCGCCCTGATCAGGACCGAGACCCGCTTGATCATTGCATTGGCGGTGGAATTGTATTTGGCTATGTCGCTTTCGCGCAAGGTTGTCAGTCCGGTATCCATGAATTTCACTCACACATGTCTGAGAATATGCTCACCGCTGGCGATGTAGCATTGATAATCGCTGAAAATCTTGTCCGCGCCCGCATTGGCATAGGCTTTTTGATACACCTCATGCGGGATCAGGGCATGGCGGGCAGTGGCGCTTACGCCTTGCTGCACGGCGTCGGGGTCTTCAGTGTTGATATAGTAAACCTCTTTGGGCACCGAGGCGCCCCAGATGCCGTTTTTGGCGGCAACCTCTTCTTTGGAATACAACTCCTGCAGGGTCCAGGTCAGCACCCAGTTGTTTTCGATATCCTTGACCGAGGCGAGCACGTCATCAAGCCTTTTGTCATTTTCCGTCAGCCCTCCGATGCTGAGCGGCCCAAGGATAAAGCGGCGCAACTGTTTCGGGTGAAGGGTGGGAAAATCGCGGTCCATGGCAGTGGCGATCGTGGTCAGGTTCAACGAGTATTGCGAATTGGCGCTGATGAATTTTTCAAAGTCCACCGCCAGCTTGCGGTTTGGCAGGCCGGGGCCCAGATAATCCTCTTCAACTCTGGTTTTGCCCCAGGGGCCCGATTTGCGCTCTACCGGCCGGGGCGCTTCAAAGGACGAATCCTCGATCACCGCCATATAGATCATCGGCAGATTGGAGCTGCCGTCATAACAGGCCCAGTGCACAACGTAAAACGGGCGCTTGGAGCGCGGGTTATAGGAGTGGCGTATGGTCTTGCAGATAGTGTGGCTTTTGAATGTCGGAGCTTTTTTCAGCGCCTGATAGTAAAGCCGCTCGCCCATGGTCTTTTGCAGGGCGTGGGGAAACTTCTTGTTTTTAAGCATGTGCTCGACCATCTAGTCGCGAATCTGGTCGGGCTTTGGCAGATCGCCGAGCTTGTCGGCAAGTTTCTTGCGGTCGTTTTCAAGCTGGAGAACATGGCGGAACAGCGGAAAGCCGGAATCGGAAGTATCGATCCGGAAGGCATCGGCAAACCAGGCATTGAGCCGCCAGCAGTCAAAGGCGTGCCGCAACGGAGCTATATGCCCCTTGACCGTTTCATAGATCAGATTATGGCGCTTGACCCAGATGCCTTCGGTCTCGAAAATCCGCTCCAGCGCGCCAAAGGCGAGCTCGACGGAGGAAAAATAGCTCTGTATTGTTTCTGGCGGCGCGCCCATGGACTTAAGCCCCTAGCTCGCGTAATCCGATTTTTCATGCGCTTCCATAACCTGCGCGAAGCGGCGCGCAAAAGCATCGTCGGCAAGCTGTTTGCGGCGCTGGATTTCCTGCGTGCTTTGCATGTTCTTGCCGTGCAGCTCCAGCAGATCGGCGATATGGGACTGGGCGGCGGCGCCGATCCCGGCCATGGTTTCTTCGGCGGCCGTGTCCACCTTTGAGCCAAGCGTGTTGATCTGGTGCGCCACCTTTTGCTGGGCGGCGGTTTTGAGCGAGTCCTCGAGGGATTTGTACAGCACGACGCGCTGTTCGGTATCGATGGAGAGCTTGTTGATCAGGGTGTTTTGCGCCGCGATCTGGTTATTGAGGCTATCGACGAAGGTCTGGAACATGGAAGTATAGCGCTCAAGGGTTTGCGAGCCGGCGAGAAGCTCCTGCTCCTTGGCCTGGGCCTCGTTGTACCTAGTCGCCATCCCGGAGCGCTCGGCTTCCAGTCTGGTGCGCTCTTCTTGCGAGGTGGAAGCGGCAATCCGGTTTTCGATATCGAGCAGCATGGGGTTAAGCTCCTCGATAGTATCCTGGGTGGTTTTCAACTCGCTGATCACCTGCTCACGGCGGTCGATCACTTTCTTGAGGCCGGTTTCGGCATTTTCATAGCGTTGCAACAGCACCGCTTTTTGATCATTGAGAATATTGACGATAATATCGGATTTGGCAAGCAAATCCTGCAAATTCCCCGCCAGCGAGGTGCTTCTGACCCGGTCATTCTGCATCGCCTGAGCCTTCTTGCGCGAGAAAATCCCCACCAGCTTTTCCGACAGGGTGAAGGTCCGCATATTCTTGAACTCGGCGCCAAAACTGTCGGTGACATCCTCCAGTGAGATAATCAGATCGGCGATATTGGCCTCCATCACCTTTTGCTGCGCCAGCACGTCTTCGATGCGGGCATTCTCGATATCAAAATCCACATCACCCAGCGTGTCGGCCTCGGCTACTTTTTCCAGCAGATCGGAACTCTGGCCAATCCGGCTGCGCATCTCCTCGACCATGGATCTGGTTTTTTCAATTTCAGCGTCAAAGGATTTTGTTTCGATCATGAAGGGCCTCATCTGGATGGAGAGTTGTCGGGGAACTGGCGGGGATATTAGGGAATAATCCGGGCAGATTAAAGATTTCCTCAATTCGGGCCGCGTTTTACGCAATTTGGCGGACCGGTTTCTTTTTCTATACGGCTAACGGCCTCATCTAGCGGCTCGATTACCGTCATCATGTGATGGCCATTGGCGTGAAGCAACTCATTTTCACTCCATATGATCCCCACATGACCGGGCCAGAAAATCAGATCGCCGCGTCCCGGCGCATTATTCCGCAGCCCCCCGGGCAGTTTTGTGAACACTTCCGCCTCCTGCATATCCGAATCGCGCGGCGCATTTACCCCGCAGGCGGCAAGGGAGAGCTGCACAAGGGCGGAGCAGTCAATACCGCCCGCCGAACGTCCGCCCCACAGATAGGGCGTGTTTAAAAACCGCGCCGCAACCCCGGCAAAATCGGCCTCATATTCGCCCAGACGGCGCAGATGGCGCGCAATCATGCAGCCGCCGCCCGAGAGCCGGGCAAATGCCCCGTCCTGTTCGGCAACGGACACCCGCATCATCATACTCAGGCTGGCAGTGGGCGTGGTCTTGATATTCGCCTCTGGGTAAATATGGCTGCGCGCCGTGGCAACAAAATGGGTCGGCTTTTGCGCCCCGGAGGTCAAATGCCGGGCCTGCATGTAACCGACATAATTATCCGTTTGCAACTGACCCCAGACCCATTCGCCCT
This sequence comes from Alphaproteobacteria bacterium, assembly GCA_024275895.1. Classification (GTDB taxonomy): domain Bacteria; phylum Pseudomonadota; class Alphaproteobacteria; order Rhizobiales; family BM303; genus BM303. The sequence continues at coordinate 19,774 of JAJRYE010000042.1, forward strand.
GCTGGTCAAAAACACTGAACCTCTCCCCCATCAAGCCCTGGGTGAGCAGCATGGCGCCTTGCTCGGGGGCCTGCCTTATGGCGGCGAGAGGGGTCTTGATGCGATGCGCCTCACCTTCAACATAACGCGGCGCATCGATGTGGCCGCGCAGCGCCGCGGCGGCCAGATCGTCGCGGTAAGGATGGCGGCGTTTGTCCAGAAGCACGCTCATGAGCCGACTTCACTACAGCGCCCGATAATCTTCTGCGCCAGCCGGTCAAGAAAAAGCGAGCCCTGCACGGTACGCTGAATGAGCACGTTGCGGCGGTCTTTTTCATCGCGGCGGCGCTTGACCAGATCAAGCGCGCCCATGGTGTTGAGGGCGCGGGTAATCACCGGCTTTGTCACCCCGAGCTGGGCGGCGAGGCCGCGCACGGTGTGGGGCGGCGCTTCCAGATAAACGGTGAGAAGGATTGCGGTCTGGCGCGCGGAAAGATCGGCATCCTCATCGCGCACAAGATCAAGCGCCACCTCATGCCAGAGCCTGAGCGCCTGAACCGGGGCAAGCTCGCTGGTCATTTCAATTATCCTTTCCCCCGCTCGCATCTTCTTTGTTACGGACCCGTACTAGCCTAGCCGGTTTTACGCATTTGGCAAGGGCGGGCGGGGTTTTAAACGGGGCAATCGCATGAAAGAAACCGCGTATTTCCGTAGTTTTCGGATGTCATTCCTGCGAAGGCAGGAATCCAGAACGGGTTTTCAGCTTGTGGATAGCTTTTATTGGATTCCTGCCTTCGCAGCAATAACGAATTCGATTTGCTGTATCTATATGAATACATTGTGATATTTTGAGTGATGGTCGAAGTGCACCGTTATTAAGGCCTCCAGAATATTATGCGATTGCCCTGGGATTCTAAAGAGGCGGCTTTGCTATCTATAACGCTCAAGAAGGGTGAAGATCGCCCGGATCGCCTGTGCCTCGCCGCCCTTTGGCCGCGCCGGACGCGCCTCGGGCGTCCAGCCGAAAATATCAAAATGGGCAAAACTTGTAGAGCGCTCGACAAAGCGGTTGAGAAACAACGCCGCGGTGATGGAGCCGGCAAAGGGCTGGGTGGTTATGTGGTTCATGTCCGCTACGGGGCTTTTCAACCAGTCGTCATAAGGCGCCCAGAGCGGCATGCGCCAGAGCGGATCGGCGCTGGTTCTGGCGGTGTCTTCAATCTTGCCCGCAAGCGCCTCATCATGCGTATAAAACGGCGGCAGATCAGGTCCCAGCGCCACGCGCGCCGCCCCGGTCAGAGTGGCAAGGGAGATGAGCAAATCCGGGGCTTCCTCATCACCAAGGGCAAGGGCATCGGCCAGCACCAGACGGCCCTCGGCATCGGTGTTGCCGATCTCGACGCTTGGCCCCTTGCGACTGGGATAAATATCGCCGGGGCGAAACGCCCTTCCCGACACGCTGTTTTCCACCGCCGGGATCAAAACGCGCAGGCGTATGGGAAGTTTTGCCCGCATGATCATGCTGGCAAGCCCCAGAGCCGCCGCCGCGCCGCCCATGTCTTTTTTCATCAGCGACATGGGCCCCGGCGGTTTGATGTCCAGACCACCGGAATCAAAGCACACCCCCTTGCCGACAAGGGTGACCTTTGGCGCCCCTTCATCTCCCCAGACCAGATCAATCAGTCTTGGCGCCCGCGGGCTGCTTTTGCCAACCGCATGAACCAAGGGCAGGTTTTGCACCAGCAAATCCTCTCCCGCAATCGCGCTGAAAGCGCTGCCATGGGTTTGGCTCAGGGAACGGGCGGCGGCCTCAAGCTCGTCAGGCCCCATATCATTGGCGGGGGTATTGATGAGATCCCGCGCCAGATACATCCCGTGGGCGATAATGAGGCTTCTTTCCAGCTCTTCTGATTTGGGAACAGCCAGAACGGGACGCGGGGCCGCTTTTGTGTATCTGGAAAACTGATAACTTCCCAGCGCCCAGGCAAGGGCAAGGGAGCCGTGCGCATCCGGATCGGCGAGCCGGTACTGCGCCTTTGGCAATACCCCCGGCAGATGGCCAAATATCAGCGGATCATCAAAACCGGTCTTGTCCTTCCCGGTGGCGAACAAAACCGCGCCCGGCTTGCCCGAGGCATCCGGAACAACAAGATACGCGCCCGGTTCAGGCTTGAACCTGCTCGCCTTTACCCATGCCCTTTGCGGCGCCTTGAGGGCGGCAAGCGCCTGATCCAGGCTTTGCGCGTCCAGCCGAATAATCGGAATGCCGGATTGGTGAATATCCGTATCGAGGAAAAATTCTTTCATCGCCGCTTTTCCATAACCTTTTTGCCTCAATAGCAGCAAAATCCCCCCGTTTGAAAGTGATGATTCAGATAATTAACAAAATTAACCGGAATAAACCGGAAGTTAATATTTATGGTTAAAGATTTGTTGACAAGTTGGCGGGCACAATTGTTCCGAAACAATGATTCGTCCGCATCAGGTCGCGTGCATGTCACCAGCAAGAGTATGGGATTTGAACCTTATGCTGCTAATAAAAAACAAAAGATTTGGCCGGATTTCCGTTCTGGCCGCTTCATGTCTTCTCTCCATCGCCCTTACCGGTTGCAACAGCGTAACGACAAGCGCGGTACAAGGACCGCTGGTCACGGGCAGCATAGCGGCCCAGGGCGGCAACAAACTGGCTTCGAGCACAAAACTGGCCAGGGACTATCAGCGCAAACCCGGTGATGTCCCGAGCGCGGTGAATTACGCCCGTCAGCTCAGACAACAGGGCGAATTGACCAGGGCGGTCTCGGTGCTTGCCAGGGCCGGCAAAAAGCACCCCAGAAACCAGCTTTTGATGGCGGAATACGGCAAAACCCTGGCGGCTTCGGGCAAACACGAAAAAGCCCTTAAAACCCTTGCCTATGCCCAGAAACTCGGCAAACCGGACTGGCGGATATTGTCGGCCATGGGGGTGACGCTCGACCAGATGGGGCAGCATCAAAAAGCCCAGGAAAAATATGCAAGCGCGGTTGCGCTGGCGCCGTCCGAGCCTTCCTTGCTGAATAATCTCGGGCTGTCTTTTGCTTTGGGCGGCAATTTGAAAAAGGCTGAAAAAACCCTCAGACAGGCGGTAAAGCTGCCCAATGCCCGCGCCAAGGTGAGACAAAATCTGGTTCTGGTTCTTGGCCTGCAGGGCAAATTTACCGAAGCGGAGGAACTCGCGGCAAAGGATCTGCCCAGAGGCGCCGCCAAATCAAATATCAAAACCCTGCGCAACATGATCACCCAGCCGGCGTCCTGGGAAAAAATAAAACCGGGCAAGAGCAAAACCGCACGGGCATCCAGCAGCAAAATCCGCCCGCAAAGCCGCAAGAACCGCCATAATTTCAGCTCAGGCCCGGCCAGCCGGCGCGCGGCGGCAAAACGGGCCGCAAAACGGCGGGTGATAAAGGCATCGGTCCGTCAGGAGGCGGTCGGCAAGCTTGGATTGCGGACACATTGAGCGCGGCCGCGTTTCACTCTCCGGCACCGTTTCCCCTGAACCCCCTTTCAATAAATTACGCCCTTGCGCATATGGCGCGTATGCTTATATTGCCAGCGGATTGCTTATCGTGGAGAGGTGGCCGAGTGGTCGAAGGCGCACGCTTGGAAAGTGTGTAGGCGGGTAACCGTCTCGAGGGTTCGAATCCCTCTCTCTCCGCCACTTGCCTTCATTGAAACACTGATATGCCCCAACGCGGGGGTGATTTTCTTTATGTTTCAAAGGGGTTTAGGTCTGGCGACCGAACCTGCGAGAATGGCGAGACGCCCCGATGCGCTCTCGAACCCCCGTTTCTCTCTATTCGAGCTATTCGAGCGACCTTCGGGGCGCTTGAGGTCGATCACGAAAACCCCAATAAAACAGGGGGTTTTCATGAATTTCGTGCCCGACCGGTTGCTGCGATGTCAAATCCTCTCACTCGACGAGAGAAACCCGAAGGGGGCGTTTTGGTGCGAAAACCCGCAGGGCAGTGCGGGGGTGGCTTCGGTGAATGCATTGAACGGGGGCCACGAGAATGGCGCTGCCTTTTCCTGTGATAACCAGATACAATCTGGAAATTGGAGGACATATTGTACGATATTATTCCCGACATTCATGGCCAGTTTGAAAAGCTGGAGCACGTACTGACCTCGCTGGGGTATGCAAGGCGAAACGGCGCTTGGCGGCATGCCGATCCTGCGCGCATTTGCGTTTTCCTGGGCGATTTCATCGACCGCGGCCCGCGAAACGGGGATGTCATCACTCTGGTGCGCGAGATGCTGGACGCCGGAACGGGGTTGGCGGTGATGGGCAATCACGAACTGAACGCGATCCATTTCCATACCGAGCGGGGAGAAAGCCTGGACGCAGCCGCCTTCATCTGGTCCAAAGCCCCGAAGATCATCCATGCCCATGACAAGGGCGTGCTGATCCGCTCGAAACTCGGTTTTTATCTGGCCATCCCGACCGAGGCCGCCGGCAAAGGTCGCGGAGGCGCGCGCCTGACACCGGGGGAATGGGAGCGCCGCCGCGGTATGCGGCTGCGGTTCATCTACCGCCGCAACGGCCCAAGCCTGCTGGTGGCCGAAAAGACGCGGATCAACACGCGTGGGACAGCGGTGGCGTCGCGATCAAAGACCGGACGCGGGCAGGTCACCGCGCCGATCTTCCTGTTGGTGCCGCAGGTGAAGCTGCGCAAACGGCTGGATCTGGCGCGGGATGCGGAACGAGTAGCTGGGGCTGTGCCGGGGTTGATTGTGGCGAAGTGGTAAGTAACGTTTCCCTAACTTGGGCCTTCGGACTACTCTTACCATTCGAAACTTTGATTCTTTCTAGTCAATCTACTGAGGTAATCCATGCGGAACGTCAGTTCAAAACAAGTAATTGAATGGAAACATAGACGAGGAGAGCCTCGTCTCGGTATAGAAATTGATGGTTTATTAAGTGAGCTGGCAAAAATATGGTTGGAAACTGAATCAAGCCTGCCATATTTGATGGAGTTTATCCCAATCCGTATCGTTA
>JAJRYE010000043.1 GCA_024275895.1 Alphaproteobacteria bacterium
AGCCTTCAGTGGTAAGACCCGTCTTGAGCGGCACCGCCTGATCAATGAAGTTCTGAAAGAAGAGCTGGCCGGGAAAATTCACGCTTTGGCCATCAGCGCGAAGGCACCGGAGGAGGAAAGCTGAATCTAGTTCGCGCCGCCCGTTGGCAAAATCCGCAGGGCTGTGATTTTATTTTTTTGCTTGCGTAAAACCTCAAACCGGAAGCCGTAAAAATTAAACACCTGACCGGGCTCCGGAATGGTCTGCGCCTCGTGAATGACAAAGCCGGCAATGGTGGTCGCCTCTTCATCGGGCAGTTGCCAGTCCATAAAGCGGTTGAGGTCGCGAACCGGAACGGACCCGTCGACATTGACGGTACCGTCCGGCTGCGGCCGGATGCCGACATCGGGTATGTCGTGCTCATCGACGATCTGGCCGACAATTTCCTCGATGATGTCTTCCAGGGTGACCAGCCCCTGAACCTCGCCATATTCATCAACAACCAGGGCAAAATGCGATTTTCGCTTGAGGAAAACATTGAGCTGTTCCTGCAGGCTGGTGGTGTCGGGCACATACCAGGGCTCCGCCGCCATTCCCATCACATCAAGGTTCTTGATATTCCATTTGACCTTGCCGAGTGAGCGCAAAAGGTCTTTGGCGTGAATAATGCCGACAATGTTTTCCGGTTCTCCGCGCCAGGCAGGCAGGCGGGTAAAAGGGCTATTCAAAACTTCATCAACAACTTTTTCCGGCGGGTCATCGGCATTGACCGTCGCCATGCTGGTCCGGTGCACCATGATGTCGACCACTTCCAGATCAGGCAGATCGAGCACGCCGCCGAGCATGTCCCGGTCATGCTTGACCACCGAGCCTTTGCGGTGATGCAGGTCAATGGCACCTTTGAGTTCCTGATGCGCTGTCACCCCGTCCAGTCCATCAAGCGGTAGATCCGGCGTCCGGTCGAGAATTTTTGTGACAATGTAGTGCACGGCGTCGGTTACCGGTGAGAAAACCACATATACCGGTTTTATCAGGGGTGCGACGAACAGTGCGACCCGGTCCGAATTTCTCAGGGCATAGGTCTTTGGCAGGACTTCGGCAAATATCACCACCAGGGCCGTCATGGCGATGGTCGCATAGGCGACGCCGACCTGGCCGAAGATCGAAAGAAACAGGCTGGTCGCGAGAGCGGACGCGAGAATATTGACCAGGTTATTGCCGAGAAGAATTGTGCCGATAAGCCGTTCCGGTGATTTTGCCAGCCGTCCGACGGCTGCGGCCTGCTCGTTACCGTCGCGCTCCAGGGCATGCATCCGGGCGCGGGAATAGGCTGTGAGTGCCGTTTCGGAACCGGAAAAAAAAGCCGAGATAACAATCAGTATGAAAATTGCGAAGATTACGAAGGCAAATGCGAATGTCATGGAATGGGTTCAGCCCTTTGCAGCGGCTTCGATCTGACCGCCGATAAATGTCGCGAGAACGTCGTCGGATATGTCGCGGGTGAGAAATGCTTGCCCGAGTCCGCGTGTAAGGACCAGCGTGATTTGACCGCGCGCGACCTTTTTGTCCTGTGAAATATGCCGCATCAGTGTTTCGAGATCGGGCAAGCTGTCACCGGGAATATCGGAAAGCCGGGTCGGCAGGCCGGCTGATTTGAGATGGTTTTCGACAAGCGCTGTCACGCCCTTTGGGCAAAGTCCGAGCTCTTCGGAAAAGCCATAAGCCATGATCATACCGATGGACACACCCTCGCCGTGCAGCAGCCGGTCCGAATATCCCGCCCAGGCTTCAAGCGCATGGCCGAATGTATGTCCGAGGTTCAGGAGGGCACGCTGTCCGGCTTCGCGTTCGTCAGCCGCCACAATGCGCGCCTTTGCCGTGCAGCTGACCGCAATGGCGTGGGTCCGCGCGTCAATGTCCCCCGCCATGATGGCCGCCTGATTTTCCTCGAGCCAGTGAAAGAAATCGGGCGCGTCTATAAGACCGTATTTAACCACCTCAGCATAGCCGGAACTGAATTGCCTCGGCGTCAATTTGGTGAGAACATCAAGGTCGGCCAGTACCAGTGAGGGTTGCGAAAAAGTACCGATGAGATTTTTTCCGTGCGCGGTATTGATACCGGTTTTCCCGCCCACCGAGCTGTCGACCTGGGCCAGCAATGTGGTCGGTATCTGGACCATGCGGACGCCGCGCCGCAAAATGCTGGCGGCAAATCCGGTGAGATCGCCAATGACGCCGCCCCCGAGTGCGATCACG
>JAJRYE010000044.1 GCA_024275895.1 Alphaproteobacteria bacterium
GAATCTGCCTTGAATCAGCCAAATCAGGCGAAAACCGGTTGAAACCGGCGAAAATACCGATCAGAATGACCAAACACGCCGCTCATGGACGTCGAAAAAGAGCGGATAGACGGGAAATACGGTAAATTCAGAGGTCTCCACCTGGTTGATCCCTCCTCATCATTAAAATATCCAGTTTACATAAAAGGGAGAATTCCTTGCAAACCAGTGGTATAAATTCAAACCCACTGTGGTGATGTCTTTCTTGGATGACATCTGTTAATGGTAAGTTGTCTCGTGCAGACCGCGCAAATATTTCGCCACTACTTTCAGCTTTTTTTAAGAATTCATGAGTCTCCCAAAGATATTTTAATTGTCCATGGAACGTCCTTCGTATCTTGTGCTTATGATCTGCTCTGTTATCAATTTGTTGACCGCGAGGCTCCCCGCTTGAAGAATAAAAAGAACCTTCATAAAACAGTTTAAATTTCATTCCTTTTTCCCTCACCAGACGTGAGATGTACTCCCGTCCGAAACCGTTCCCGTTGGGTAACATACCCCCATTAGCAGATTCTCATCCCCCCCCTAAACCAACCTCGACTGCTCCACCGCCGCGCGGATGAAATCCGCAAACAGCGGGTGCGGGTCGAGCGGTCTCGACTTCAGCTCCGGGTGGAACTGGACGCCGATATACCAGGGGTGGCCGGGCAGCTCGATGATCTCGGGCAGCAGGCCGTCGGGGGAGACGCCGGAGAACAGCAGGCCCGCCGCTTCGAGTTGTTCGCGATAGGCCATATTGACCTCGTAGCGGTGGCGGTGGCGTTCGAAGATGGTGGTCGCGCCGTAAATTTTTGCGATTTGTGAACCCTGCTTCAGTTTGGCCTCATAGGCGCCAAGGCGCATGGTGCCGCCCAGATCGCCGCTTTTGGAGCGGGTCTCCAACTCGCCCTCCTTCATCCATTCTGTCATCAGGCCCACCAGATGCACCTCCGGGTCGCCAAACTCCGATGAGCCTGCACCCGCAATCCTGGCCATGTTGCGCGCCGCCTCAATCACCGCCATCTGCATGCCCAGGCAAATGCCGAAATAGGGTACATTGCGGGTTCGGGCAAAATGAGCGGCGGCGATTTTGCCTTCCGTGCCCCGCTCGCCAAAACCGCCGGGAACCAGAATGCCGTCCACCGGCTCCAGATAGGGCGCCGGGTCCTCGGTTTCAAAAATGGCCGATTCGATCCATTTCAGATTGACCCGCACATTATTGGCAATGCCGCCATGAGTGAGCGCCTCCATCAGTGATTTATAGGCATCGCGCAGATCGGTGTATTTGCCCGCAATAGCGATCGTCACCTCGCCTTCGGGCTGGCGCACCCGTTTGACGATGCGGCTCCAGGGCGCAAGCCCGGGCTCGGGTGCACCGGTAATGCCGAACACGCGCAGGACTTGCGTATCAAGCCCTTGTGCGTGATAGGATTCGGGCACGGCATAGATGGTATCGACATCGAGCGCCGGGATCACCGCCTCGTAGCGCACATTGCAAAACTGCGCGATCTTGCGCCGCTCGCCATCGGGGATTTCCCGGTCGGCGCGCACCATCAGGATATCGGGCTGGATGCCGATGGAGCGCAACTCCTTCACCGAATGCTGGGTCGGCTTGGTTTTCAGCTCCCCGGCGCTGGGGATATAGGGCAGCAGGGTCAGGTGGATATAGCACACATCGCCCCGCGGCAGATCATTGCCAAGCTGGCGGATGGCTTCAAAGAAGGGCAGCGCCTCGATATCGCCCACCGTGCCGCCGATCTCGCACAGCACGAAATCATAATCCGCATTGCCATCAAGCACGAAGTCCTTGAGCGCATTGGTCACATGCGGGATGACCTGCACCGTAGCGCCGAGATATTCGCCGCGCCGTTCCTTGGCGATGATGTCCTGATACAGCCTGCCCGTCGTGATGTTGTCGGCCTGACTGCAGGGCTTGCCGGTAAAGCGTTCATAATGGCCCAGATCAAGATCGGTCTCGGCCCCGTCATCGGTGACGAAAACCTCACCGTGCTGATAGGGGCTCATGGTTCCCGGATCGACATTGAGATAGGGGTCGAGCTTGCGCAGCCGCACGGAAAATCCGCGGGCCTGCAAGAGTGCACCGAGAGCCGCCGAACCAAGACCTTTGCCCAGTGAGGAAACCACGCCGCCTGTGATGAAAATATATCGCGCCATGGGCGTGAAGACTACACCCATTGAAATCCGATTCGTAGAGTGTTTTTTCCCTTGTCACAGATTTTATCCGCTGCGGCACGATCAACCCGAAGCGGCAATCGGGCGGATTAAATCTTATTTCATACGCCCCCCCTAGAGTGAGCAGTCAGGAACGTATTGAAACTACCGGTATTATAATTCCAGAATTATATTTCTCATGAATTCCATGACGGGCAGGAACTACAAAATTGAGGTCTTTACCTCTCTGGAAAAGATAGCGCCAAGATGGATGGAGCTGGAGCATGAGGGGCATGCAAGCCCGTTCCAGAGCCATGCCTGGTGCCGCGCGCTTCATAGCCATATCGGCCACCGGCGCGGCGCAAGGCCTTGCATTGTCGTGATCGCGGATACAATTAGCGCCAAGGATGTCATGCTGTTGCCGCTTATGCTCGGCCCGGATGGGGGCGGGAGGCGCAGGATTTCGTTTTTTGATTTCGGGGTCAGTGATTACAGCGCGCCGGTCACGGCGGCCGGTTTTACGCCTGATGCAGGTTTGATGCGCAAGTTGTGGCGCCGCATTCTGGAGCAGCTTCCAAAGGCGGATTACCTGCAATTCACCAAACTGCCCGAAAACCCCGGCGACCGACCCAATCCGCTGCTTAATGTTCTTGAGACGCAAGTCTCGACTTTGAAGTCCTATGATCTCGATCTTCCCGAAAACTGGTCCGATTATCATCTGAAATCGCTCTCGCACAGGATGCGGAAAAACCTTCGCCAGAGATGGCGCAAGCTCAAAACCGAAGGCAAGACAGGCCTTTTGCATGGCGATACGCCGCAAAGAGCACTGGAAATATTCAATATTTTGCTGCGTCAGCGCCAGGAGCGTTTTGCCGCACTAAAACGCGAAGAGATTCTAAACCGGCCCGAATATGTTGATTTTTACCGCGCGCTAATCACCGATCCGCTATCGCCGGGGGTCATCACCGCGCTCACCGTTGATGAAAAGATTATCGCGGTGCTCTACGGGCTGGTTTACAAGGGCCGCTACACCATGCTGCTTTCGTCCTTCGAGGGTGCGGAGTGGGCGCAGCACTCGCCCGGATTGCTGGTTATCGAAGCCATGATGCAATGGCTGCATGGAAACGGCATCGGCGTTTATGATTTTACCATCGGGTCCGAGCCCTACAAGCGCAAGCTTGGCGGCCGCGAACATAATCTTTATGAATGTATGCTGCCCTTCACCCTCACGGGGCGCACTCTGGGCGCAGCCTCAAGTGCCAGACGCGGTATAAAATCCCTGCTGGGGAAGATATAAAATCCAAAACCCTCCCTTTCCGGCATGCGATCTGCATGGCCTCGCGCAAAATGGAGCAAAACCCTGCCGTTTTGTCATTTTGGCACATCAACGCGGCGCGGTTTGCGGTCCCGGATGGCAAAGAGGTTCAAAATGATATCCCTGGTGCGAGAAATGATTCTCTATATGGGCGCGCGCAAAAAATGGTGGCTCTCGCCGATCATTCTGATTTTGCTGCTTGTCGGCGGGTTGATCGTTCTGGCGCAGGGCTCGGCGGTGGCGCCGTTCATCTACACGATTTTTTAGAGTCCTTAACGTTCAAACGGCGCCGGTCCGTCAAATCGCCGCAACGCCGAACAGGAACGGGTGCGAGAACAAAACGAACATATAGACCAGCGCCCCGACAAGGCTTTGTATCAAGGTATTGCGCCAGGTATAGGCAACCCTGCCCCTGGCCCCGTCGCGCCGGAAAAGCAAAATGATCATCAAAGCGGAAAACCCCGCCATCCCGCCAAACATGATCACGCTCGCCAGATCGCCATTGGCCAGCAGATGCCCGCCCCCCCAGACCACAACCGAGAGCAGCATCGGATGTTTGAGGTAATGCCGCAAGGCGGAAGGCCCCTGTGTTGAGGTCAGCAGGATAAAGGCGATCAGCATCATCAGCCATGCGCCATGGCGTCCCCATATGGGGGGGGCATAAAGTTCGATATAATCCGCTTGCGACTTTCCATAGATCATGAGCCCGATGGCGATTGCGGCGCTAAGCGAAAAAATCAGTTTGTAGCGCGCCTCGCCAAGAGTGCCGACAAGCTTGCCGCGCAAGGGCCGGGCGATGGTGAGAAGGTGAGTAAGGACAAGAAGCAAAAGACCGGTGATAAGTATGGACATGTTCATCATCCCTCTTGTTATTTTTCCATAATCTGTTATAATGTAGGCGTCGTCAACAAACAGGTTCTTCGAAGCAGTTTAGCCTGATTCCAAACTGGAGTCTTGCCCGTCATGGTGGTGAAAGACAATATTTCTCCCCGCCGGCAAAGGGCATGGCAAGGCAGGCGGTGCTGCCGGCCGGTAGTTTTCAGCAGGAGAACGCAGTTATGGCCAAAAAACCCTATCATCACGGATCACTGCGCCCCGCCCTTCTTGCCGGGGCCATGGAATTGCTGGAACAAAAAGGCGCGCCCTCTCTGTCCCTGCGCGAGGCGGCGCGCATGGCGGGTGTCTCGCAAACCGCGCCCTATCGCCATTTTGCCGGTAAGGAGGCGCTGCTTGCCGCTTTGGCGGCGCGCGGCTTTGAGGAGTTGACCCGCGCCCTGGACGAGGTGGCGGCGACCGGAAATGCCGCCGAAACCCTGCATGCCACAGGTCGCGCCTATGTTGATTTTGCCCTGGCCCGGCCGCAGCTTTTCCGCCTGATGTTCGGCCCTGAAATTCGCGATAAATCCGTCTTCCCCGAAACACTGGAAGCGGCGCAGGGGGCCTATTCACGCCTCACCGCGGCGGTGGAAGCCTATCTTGCTTCACGCCGCATCCATGTCAAAACGCCGCGCGTTCCCGCCGTGACGGCCTGGTCTCTGGTCCACGGTCTTGCCTCATTGCTGATCGACAACCAGATCACGGATATGGAAGAGGATGGAAAGAACCGGCTCATAGACGCTGTTACGGGATTTTTCGTCACCGGCGGGTAGGGCAACTCATGATATCGCCCGCGGTTTTAATTTATATCATTCGCGGCTATTCCTCGCTTGCGCTCGGGCCGCCGTCGCGGCCGTGGGCGCAAAGCCGTGAGGCTTGAGGTCAAACAAACAACCGAGGGGCTTGAGACCTGCTCCCCCCTCCGTGGCAGGGCAAGCTTGCAAGAGCAAGCGCCAGCCCGTGAACGGACGCCCGCCCGGAGGGTGGGCGGAAAACAAAAAGGTGGCAGGGCAAGCTTGCAAGAGCAAGCGCCAGCCCGTGAACGGACGCCCGCCCGGAGGGTGGTGGGCGGAAAACAACAAATAGCTGCCCCCTACCAGAACAACCCGAACACCCCCGCCACCAGCAGATAGCGAACGCCCTTGGCGATAAAAACCACGGCGGTAAAGACCAGGAGCGGCGTACGCGAGACCCCGGCGATCACGGTGAGCGGATCGCCGATAACCGGCGCCCATGACGCCAGCAGCGACCAGACCCCCCAGCGCTGATACCAGCTTGTATATTGCGCAAAGCGCTCCGGTTTGACCGGAAACCACTTTTTGTTCCGGAAATGAGAAAAAAACCGCCCCAGCCCCCAATTGACGCAGGAGCCGAGCGTATTCCCCGCCGTGGCGATAAAAACAGCTATGGCGACAGGGGATTTTCCCGCCGCCAGAACTCCGGCAAGAACCGCCTCGGATGAGCCGGGAAGCAAGGTGGCGGACAAAAGGGCGGAAGCGAACAGACCGGCAAGTAAACTCATGGCGGGTTTGTAGCGGTTATTCAGGCGTAAAGATAGAAACGGGTTCATGCAGGCCGCGCAGATCGTGCTTTCCCAGATCTTTTAATGGCTCGTCAAGCCGCGTGGCGACATTTTGCGTAATGAGAATGGAGTGGCCAAGGCCTTTGCTTAAAGCCTCAACCCGGCTCGCCTCGTTGACGGTGCGGCCGATAACGGTGAAATCGAGCCTCTCGGGCGCGCCGACATTGCCGAAAAATACCTCGCCCCCATGCAGCGCTATGCCGGTGCGCAGCGGGTTCCAGCCCTTGATATTCGCCAGTTCGCCGGGCGGATTGGCATTGAGTCCGGCAATGCCCTCCATGGCGCGTCTGGCGGCGGCCAGCGCCGCCCTTGCCGCCTTGTCGCCGTCACTGGCATCTGAATGGGGAAACACCGCCAGCAGGCCATCGCCGATAAATTTGAGCACCTCGCCGCCATGGGCAATAACCGCCCCGGCGACCTGCTCGAAATAGGCGTTGAGGATGGCTGTCACTTCTTTGCCTTCCAGATGATCACTCAGATCGGTGAAATCGCGCAGATCGGAAACCCAGATAATGGCGCAAATCGCCTCGCCGGAGCCGCGTTTGATTGACCCTTCCAGAACCTTGCGCCCGGCGGCGTGGCCCAGATAGGTATCCACTACATTCCCGGTCAGGCGCATGGCGATATGGCGCTCGACATGCAGGGCGAAGATTTGCAGGACCTCATCAAGGGTGGTGATATCAGAAGCCGTAAAGCCGCCCGGCTTTTGTGTGGCGATAGTCATGGCGTTGTGATACGCGCCGCCGGCCCGTAGCGGAAACGCCATGTAATCGGTGTACCCTTCCCCCTCAAGCTCTGCCATCAGAGGGTATTTTTCGAGGATGTTTTCATCCGTGAGGTCGCAGCGCACCCGCTCGCCTTTTTCAAGCACATTATAGAGCGGGCTTTTGTGGTAAATTTCCAGATTTCGGGTGGCGGCGCTGACTTTGGTCTCATCGCACAGCCCGTCAATGGAATTCCATGTCCAGCCGAAGCCGATGAGTTGCGGATGCAATGTGCCGATATGCAAGGAGGCCCGCTGCAATCCCGGCCCGGCGCAGGCAAGCCGCCAAACCAGCGATTCAAACAACAGGATCAACTCGTCCTTCTTGATTGCATCCGTTAAAAGCCAGTGTTTGATATCGGCGATTGAATTTCCCTCACAGGCAATCACCCCGCCGCGCGCCGAGCGGCGCACAAGTTCCACCCCTTCAGGATAATGGCGCGGGGAAGCGTCAATACGGGCAGGTTCGTTCATCTACGGCCACCGGAGCCTTCCGCTCCGCGGCAGGCGGGCAACTGCGCCGGGCAAAAGCCTGTCACCACAGTTTCACCTCTTTGCCCTGCTCGCGCATTTTATTGCCGCGCGCCTGGATGAAACGCTGGAAGGGCATGTTTTCATAAGACCCGGTGCGGACATATTCAAACATCGCCAGGAAATGGAACGGCTTGAAATATCCCGGCATGCGGGCAACTTCCAGCTCGCGCCCCTGCTTGCCCTCCGGCACATCCGTGGATTTGGCGAAAAAGACAATTGTCGGGGTAAAATTCACTCCCCAGCGCCGTCCCAGTTTTTGTTCCGACATTTCCTTGCCGTCAAAATCGGTGACCTTGCGCGGCCCCCACAGATCAAGTTGCAGGACATTGAAATTGGCCTTGATATAATTACGGATTTTGTCTTTGGCGAAATTGACCTTGTGGGTCTCGCGGCAATAGGGGCAGCCTTTTTGCTCCCAGATCACGGCAAAATGCTTGTCCGCCTCGGCCGCCTCGGTCAGATCTTCTTTCACATTGAGGAAGGAATCAAGAAACCACTCCTGCGTATAAAGCCCGCTATCGGCTACGACCGGCTCGCTGTCGGCAAGGGTATGTCCGGCCCCGGCAAGGGGCATGATGGCGGCGCCGGCGGCAAGGGCGGCAAACTGGCGTCTGGATATTTTCATTCGTCTTCCCTCCTGTTTTCCTTGCAGTATAGAGCAAAAAATGAAGCTTGGGCGAAGCTCAAGAAGAGTTTACTTGACCATCACCACATGCAGCCGCCTTGGCCCGTGCGCGCCCAGAAATATGGTCTGTTCGATATCGGCCGTGCGTGAAGGGCCGGAGATATAATTGACATTGCGCGGAATATCCGCGCCCCTTGCCCGCATCTTGTCCCAGCCTTCCTCGTAAGAGGCCAGAACGTCTTCGCGCTTCAGGACAACGATATGGTTATCCGGCAGATAATTCAGTGTTGCCGGGTTCTGCGGCCCCGAGAGCAGCATCAGCGTGCCCGATTCGGCAATGGCGCAAAAGGCGGTGGAGCAGCCCGTGAGGGTATGCGTGTCCGCCGCGCCGGCCGCGACTTCAAGTTTTGCTCTCTCCCAGTCAAGGGGCCGCAAAACCGGATTTTCACCAATGCGCAGGGCAGGGGCAAGACCGTGCCCGCGCAGATAGCGCAAAATTTCTTCCGGTACATCCGCGATCTTTGCCACCGGCGCAATACTGGCCGATTGCCCCTCCAGGATCTCGGCCAGAAGCCCGATCCGTCCCTCAAGATCAAGCTGGCCGCGTTCGGGAATCGTGTGCCGGGGATGCGTCTCCAGGCGCGATTTCACCGTATGTTTACGCCCGGCATCATCACCGCTTACATTCAGGCTTTGTTTTATACGCCCTAAAATGGCCTCGCGCGCGCTCATGGCCGTTCTCCCTTGCGCCACCGGGCCATAAAGCTTGTCCCTTGCGGCGCGGGCAGGTCCCGCTGATCTGTCCATGCGCCGCCAAAGGGCAGGGCGCAGATGCGGCCCTTGCGCCCGCCCGTCAGGGCGAGGATTTTGATAACCGGGGTTGTAATGAGCCGGTAAAGCGCCGGGTGGCGGGCCAGAAACACCCAGAGTTTGAGGCCCAGTTTCGCCTTCGCCAGCGGCGGCTTTTTGGCAAAATCACGCATTCGCCAGCGCCGCAGCATGGCGGGCAGGGGAATGCGCACCGGACATACCGCCTCGCAGCGCCCGCATAATGTACAGGCATGGGGCAGATGCCGGGCCTCGCTTACCCCTTGCAGCAGCGGCGTGAGCACCGAGCCCATGGGGCCAGGATAAACCGAGCCGTAAGCATGCCCGCCCACCGACTGGTAGACCGGGCAATGATTAAGGCACGCGCCGCAGCGGATACAGCGCAGCATATCCTCAAACTCGCCGCCCGGAAGGCCCGAGCGGCCGTTATCGAGCAGCACCACATGAAACTCTTCCGGCCCGTCAAGGTCCTGCTCCCGCTTCGGGCCGCTGGTGAAGGTCGTATAGGTGCTGATGTCCTGACCCGTCGCCGAGCGCGCCAGAATGCGGATCAATGTGCTCGCATCTTCCAGGGTGGGCACCACTTTTTCCAGTGAAGCGGCAACGATATGCACCCGGGGCAGGGTCTGGGTGAGATCGCCATTGCCCTCATTGGTGACAATCACGCTCTGGCCGGTCTCGGCAATGAGGAAATTGGCCCCCGTGATCCCCACATCGGCATTCACAAATTTTTCCCGCAGCACCTGCCGCGCCTCGTTCACCAGATCGCTGACCTTCGAGAGCGGGCGTTCGGGCGGCAGGTTCTTGTGGTGGCTGCGAAAATCGGTCTCCACCTGTTCCTTGTTGAGATGCACGGCGGGCGCGATGATATGGCTCGGGGTCTCACCGCGGATCTGGATGAGATATTCGCCCAGATCGGTTTCCACCACCTCATATCCCTGCGCCTGCAAATACCGGTTCAGTCCGATCTCCTCGGTGATCATCGACTTGCCCTTGGTGACGCTTTTGGCCCCCGCCGCTTTGCAGATACCGGCAATGATCCGCCGCGCCTGCCCGCTGTCACGCGCCCAGTGCACCTGCCCGCCCGCCCGCTTCACCTGCGCCTCATAGCGCGCAAGATAGAGGTCCATATGCGCCAGAGTATGAATTTTGATCTCTTTGGCTTCATCGCGCAGGGTTTCAAACTCGGGCAGGGCGGCCCGCGCTTTGGCCCGTTTGGCGATAAAGCCGCGTTTGACATTGCCCAGCGCCTTTTGCAGCGCTGCATCCTCCAGCGCCTTGCGGGTATTTTCAGTGAAATTCCCGGTTCCGGCAAGCATGCTCAGTCTCCCTCGCCAATGGGCGGGGCCGCCAGCTCGCCCGCCAGCACCTCGGCCACATGGCGCACTTCCACATCCGAGCCCTCGCGTTTGAGCCGCCCGGCGATATTCATCAGACAGCCCAGATCGCTGCCCAGCAGCAGTTTCGCGCCCGTGTCCCCGATATCCTTTGTTTTTACCGAGACAATTTTGCCCGATATGTCGGGGTATTTAACCGAGAACGCGCCGCCGAAACCGCAGCAGGCATTGGGATCGGTCAGCTCGCGCAGCTCCAGCCCGTCAATACTGGCCAAAAGTGTGCGTGGCTGTGCTTTAATGCCCAACTCGCGCATTCCCGAACATGAATCATGATAGGTGGCCCTCGCATCGAGTTTCATATCCACCCCCCGAACCCCTAAAGTGCCGGTGAGAAAACTGATAAGCTCATAGGTCTTGTCGGCAAGATCGACAGCGCGCGCGCCAAATTGCGGGTCATCTTTCAAAAGCTCCGGATAATGAACCCTGATCATGGCGGCGCACGAGCCTGAAGGGGCAATCACATATTCGAAACTCTCAAAAGCTGAAACGACATTGCGCGCCAGAGCTTTGGCGCCGGCCTCGTCGCCCGAATTATAGGCCGGTTGGCCACAGCAGGTTTGTGTTTCCGGCACCTCGACAATGCAGCCGGCATTCTCAAGCAGCTTCACTGCCGCAAACGCCACCGAGGGGCGGAACAGATCGGCCAGGCAGGTCACAAACAGGCCGATGCGGATTGCATCGGGAGCGGGGGATTTTTTCTTCTTCACCATTTGCCTGACCCTTGCCGGTAATTTCCCTGCCTCTGGCTGGAGTTCTTCCAGCTGCCCGGCCTTCCCGAATTGATAAAGTTGTACTGGAAAACCATGGAAAAAGGGGTTAGCATCCAGCCGGTCGATAAAGCCACTACACTATTCTTTAGCGTTTCCACGGGAGGAAATCCAACAATGAAAAAAATAATGAGCACGGCTGTATTGGGTGCAGCCCTCGCGCTTGGGCTGGCGGTTGCGCCGGCCTCGGCCAAAAAGGTCAAATGGAATATGGCCAGCGCATTTCCGAGCAAACTGGTTCAACTCGGCTCGCTCGGCGTTCAGCTTTCCAAGAATATCAAGGCCATTTCAGGCGGCCAGATGCAGTTGAAATTCTTTGAGCCCAAGGCCCTTGTGCCGCCTTTGGAGATGTTTGACGCCATCAAGGGCGGCTCGCTTGATGCGGCCTGGTCGGTGCCGGGCTACTGGCAGGGCAAGGAGCCCTCGCTCACCTTGTTCTCGACTGTCCCCTTCGGCCCCAACGCCGGTGAATATCTCGCCTGGATGTATTATGGCGGCGGCGAAAAACTGATGCAGAAGGTTTATGCCAAACACGGGCTTTTCTCCCTCGTTTGCGGTGTGATCGCGCCGGAGGCTTCGGGCTGGTTCCGCAAGGAGATCAAAACCATTGACGATCTGAAGGGCCTCAAGATGCGTTTCTTTGGCCTTGGCGCCAAGGTCATGCAGAAAATGGGCGTCGAAACCCAGCTTCTGGCCGGCGGCGACATCTATCCGGCTCTGGAGCGCGGCACCATTGACGCCACCGAGTTCTCCATGCCCGCCATCGACCTCAAGCTCGGTTTTTACAATATCGCCAAGCATTATTATTTCCCCGGCTGGCATCAGCAATCCACCTTGTTTGAACTTCTCATGAGCAAGGCCAAATGGGAGGCACTGGACAAAACCAAGAAGGCCCAGCTCAAAACCGCCTGTAAAGCGAATATCGGCATCGGCCTGGCCGAAGGCGAGGCAATTCAGTTCAAGGCCCTGAAAACCCTGAGGGAAAAAGGCGTTCAAATTCACAGATGGTCGCCTGAAATCCTCGCCGCTCTAGAGAAAAACTGGAATGAGGTTGTGGCCGAGCTTGCCGCCAGGGACGCCAATTTCAAGGAAGCCTGGGATTCGCTGACGAAATTCCGCGCCGACTACAAGACCTGGAAAGATCTGGGCTATCTGTAGGATGCCCGAGCGATCCGAACCCGGGGAGTTTGATCCTCCCCGGGTTTTTTCAATACAATAATCAGGGGGAGTGTTCCGGTGAGCGGATTACTCAGATTGAGCGCCGGGATTGACCGGTTGCTGGGGGGCATTGCCAAAATTGGCGGCTGGTGCGGGTTTATTCTGATCGTGCTGGTCATGTATGATGTCATCACCCGCTATTTCGGCGTGCCGCGCGGATTTGGCATCAACGCAACGCAATTGCAAGAATCGGAATACTGGGCGCATACATTTTTATTCGCGCTGGTTATCGGTTATGCCTATCGCCGTCAGGCCCATGTGCGCATTGATCTCCTGCGTGACCGGCTTTCACTCAAGAGCCGCTATGCCCTGGAAATTTTCGGCATCCTGGCCTTTCTCATTCCCTACAGCCTGATCGCGTTTTATTTCACCTTTGATTATACCGCCCGCTCATTTGCCGAACATGAAGTTTCCAAATCGACCATTGGCCTCAGTTACACCTGGATTCTCAAATCCGCCATGCCGATCATGTACGCCCTGCTCGGGCTGGCCGGCATATCGCAGCTCATCAAGTCCATCGCCGGTTTTATCGGCGTTTTGCCCGACAACATGGTGTCCGAAACGCTCGGGGGGGATGCCTAGGTCATGGATGTTTCGGAATTTCTCCCCCTGATGATGTTCGCCGCCCTGGCGGTGCTGCTGTTTTCAGGCTATCCGGTGGCCTTCGTTCTGGGCGGCATCGGTCTGACCTTCGGCTTTATCGGCATGGCCATGGGCGAGTTTCATTTCGTCCTGTTCGGGATCATCCCCAGCCGCGTCTTCGGCGGCATTGCCGAAAGCCTTATCCTCACCGCGATCCCCATGTTTATCTTCATGGGCACCATGCTGGAAAAATCCGGCGCGGCGCGCGACCTGCTCAACTGCCTTCAGGTTTTGCTGCGCCGCGTTCCCGGCGGTCTGGCGCTTTCAGTCACCCTGATGGGCACCATCATGGCGGCAACAACCGGCATTATCGGCGCATCGGTCGTGATGATGACCCTGCTTTCGCTGCCCGTTATGCTGGACCGCAAATACGATGTTCCCCTGGCCACTGGCACCATCGCCGCATCGGGCACTCTGGGCATCCTCATCCCGCCCTCCATCATGCTGGTGATCATGGCTGATCTTCTCGGGCGCTCGGTGGGCAATCTGTTTGTCGCTGCCATCTTCCCCGGGCTGCTCCTCGCCAGTTTTTACGTCGTCTACATCATCACCCGCTGTGCGATAAACCCGAAACTCGCTCCCAGGCCCGAGAGCGATTTTGGCCCCGATACACTGGGCGGGTTGCTGGTTATGGTCCTGCGCTCCTTTATTCCGCCGATCTTCCTGATTATGGCGGTGCTGGGCTCGATCCTCATGGGGATCGCAACCCCGACCGAGGCCGCCGGCGTCGGCGCCGCCGGCTCGATATTGCTGGCCATTGTAAATCTGATCATTATCCCCGCGCTTGGCGGCAAGCCGATGGATTTTACCCATAGTAATACCGCTGGTGTCTTTAAAGACAAATCAACCGGCAAGGGACTGCTTGCCGATCTCAAGCATTTCTGGGAGGTTTTGAAGGAAGTCATCGAACGCACGGCGCTCACCAACGGCATGTTGTTTGGTATATTCATCGGTGCCACCTTGTTCTCCTTCGTCTTCCGCACCCTGGGCGGCGATGATCTGGTGATCGAACTGGTGGAGGCTCTGGGCTTTGGCTCCTGGGGGCTGTTGTTCCTGATTATGGGAATCGTGTTTTTTCTCGGGTTTTTCTTCGACTGGATCGAGATCACCCTTATTGTGCTGCCGGTTTTCACGCCGATTGTCGAGTTGATGGATTTCGGCACCCATGTCGAGCAACTTGAGATCGTGTACTGGTTTGCCATCATGCTGGCGGTCAATCTGCAAACCTCGTTCCTCACCCCGCCCTTTGGTTTTGCCCTGTTCTATATGAAGGCAGTCGCGCCGCGCGGTGTGAAGATCCAGCAGATTTACAAGGGCATCATTCCCTTCGTGATGATCCAGCTTGTCGGTCTCGGCCTCGTCATGGCCTTCCCCGAAATCGCCCTGTGGCTGCCGCGGCAATTGCTGAATTAGGGGTGGTTTTTGGTTTTGGTTTGGTTGGGTGTTGATTGGTTTTTTTGTTTTTGTTTTCCGCCCGCCTCCGGCGTGCGTCCGTTCGCGGGCTGGCGCTGGCTTTGCCAGCTTGCCCTGCCACGGAGGGGGGCGGAAAACAAAAAACCAAACCTATCCCACTCCCCCGAAATAAATTTCATCCCGGGACCCAATAAAAAACCGGGACCGCAAGGGTCCCGGTTTCAATCGGCCTGAAGCTGTGTGATCTTCAGTCCTTGAATGTTGCGATATAGGCAATCACGTTATCGCGATCTTTTTCTTTTTTCAGACCGGCAAAAGCCATTTTTCCCCTGCCTTTGGATTTGCCGCCGGTCGCAGCGTCTATAAAATCATGCAGGGTCTTGTTGACACCTTTTTTGGCGAGGTATTTATGCAGAATTTCCTCGTTCCACACCAGACCGGCATCAGAAGCCGCTTTCATCAGCTTGGAATATTTAAAGCCCTTCACGGTGCCGGCCTTGCGGCCGATGATGCCATAGAGATTCGGGCCGACCTTCTTCTTGCCGCCCTTTTCAATGGTATGGCAGGCTTTGCATTTCTTGAAGACCTTTTCGCCCTTCTTGATATGTCCATCAGCCAGCGCGACGCCCGGCACAATCATAAGCGCCGCAGCAGCGGCAAGAATTTTCAATTTCATATCTTTACATCTCTCCTGATCGGTTTCTGGTACGGCCATCGATTTTACGCGGCAAATCTCATATAAGACCAATAGGCGTAAAATCCATGTTAATTGATGGAAAAAACAATTCCACCCTGAATCCGGCCATAAGCCAAATCCATATCTGCCCACGATAACGGGCAGTAATATTCTTGTTTTGCCGCCAAAAGTCAATGTTTTGCAAGTTTGAATATTTCCAGCCGGATTGCGCCGGGGTTTGCCGTGCTTCTTGCCACAAAATCCGGTTTCCGTTTTTCGGCCCGGCTTGCGGCTTTGCCCGCCAGAATGTCTCGCCCTGATACAAAGAAGTTAACAGGGCAGATACAGACGCGATTTTTTCAAGGGCCTCAGGTTGTGGTTCGGGCATTAAAGATTATGGCCATATCGGCCCGTTTATCTGCTGTAAACTGCCGGGGTTGCATCTTGCATGGCGGCTGGGCCGGGCCGCTGGCGGACCCCGGCCGGAACACCGGCTTGAAAAATAAATACAACCTATGCGATTATTCACTTCTTTAATCAACTGTTAATGCCGATGATGGATAAGGTTAAGACAGTACAGGCAATCATTTCCATGACGGGGGTCACAATAAATGGGCGCGCCAGCATTTAAAACACCTTTCGCATCGGCCGGAAAAACCGGGCCGTTAACGCGCAAACTCATGCAATACACCCGGACAACCGGCATTGAACGCTTCTTTGACAAGGGCGATATTATTGTCTCGAAGACGGATTTGAAAGGGCATATCACCTATGCCAACAAGGTATTTCTCGATATGGCCTCGCTGACCGAAGACGAGGTTATCGGCGCGCCTCATTCTCTAATCCGCCATCCGGATATGCCCAGATGCATCTTTAAATTGTTTTGGGACACCCTGTCCCGGGGGGAGGAAATTTTCGCCTATGTAGTGAATATGGCCAAAAACGGCGACCATTACTGGGTATTCGCCCATGTCACCCCGACATTTGGACCTGATGGCAAGATCATCGGGTATCACTCCAACCGCCGGGTGCCGGAAAAACACGTCATGCCGATCATTACGGACCTCTATGGCAAATTACTGGCTGAGGAAAACCGCCACAGCGACCGCAAACAGGGCATAGAGGCCTCAACCGCCATGTTGCTTGATTTGCTTAAATCAAAAGGAACCGGTTATGATGAATTTATCTTCACTTTATAAGACCAGGCTCATTCTTTGGGCCTCCTTGTTCGCCAGCGCCGGGATTGTTGTTTTCGCAGTTCTGAAAATGGGCATGATGGGTGCTGCCGCCGCACCGCTGGTGGTTTTGCTGCTGATGGCGATTTATTATAACGGGCGTTCTGAAGCCAGTCTGAAACAGGTCAGCACCGTTTGCGCTGCCGCCGCCAGGGGCGACATGGAATCACGCATTCTCACCAACCGCGACAGCGGGGATATCGAAGTGCTTTCCAACAATATTAACCGGATGCTGGATCTTGCCGATGCATTTATCCGCGAGTCCAGGGCCTCGCTGTTCTATGTCAGTCAGGGCAAGTTTTTCCGCCGGGTGCTGGAAAGAGGATTGCACGGCGCCTATCTCGACGGCGCCCAGACCACCAACAGGGCCAGCGAGACCATGAGGGTGAAATTTGAGAATTTTGCCGAGCTGACGGATCAGTTTGAAAGCAGCATCATGCATGTTGCCAGCAGCGTGAACGAATCCGCCAGCGGTTTGAAGGACACCGCCAAATCCATGACGTCAAGCGTCGACACCTCTCGCAATCTCACCCACGAGATCAGCCAGAATGCGCAGCAAACCTCCGACAATGTCAACACCGTCGCCGTGGCTTCAGAAGAGCTTTCCTCGGCCGTCAACGAGATCGGCCAGCAAGTCTCGGTTTCGGCCGAAACAGCCAGCCGTGCCGTGAGCGAGGCCAATGAAACCCAGAAAGTTATTGTTTCCTTGAATGAATCCGCTGCTCAGATTGGCGAGGTTATTGATCTTATTCGTGAAATTGCCGAGCAAACCAATCTGCTCGCCCTCAACGCCACCATTGAGGCCGCCCGCGCCGGCGAGGCGGGCAAAGGCTTTGCCGTTGTCGCCTCCGAGGTGAAAGCCCTCGCCACCCAGACTGCCAGGGCCACCGAAAGCATCGGCTCGCAAATCTCCGTCATGCAGGACAAAACCCGGCAATCGGTAAAAGCGATTCAAAATGTCAGCAAGACCATTGCCGATATGTCCAGTATCACCAGCGCCATTTCCGCCGCTGTTGAGGAGCAGGACGCCGCAACCCAGGAAATTTCGCGCAATATGCAGCAGGCCGCAAATGGAACCGAGATTGTTTCGGGCCATGTTGCCGGGGTTGCCGGTTCGATTGATGAGGCCGGTAATGCAGCCCAAACGGTTCTTGGTGCTTCTGACGGACTCCAGAACGAAGCCAGAGTTTTGCAAGAAGAGGTTGTAAAATACCTCGAACGTGCCCGCTCCGTCAGCGGGTAGTTTTTTAACTTATTGAATTTACGGAGCTGTTTTGACCCATGACCAGAGTGAATGTAAGGCGTTTTCGGATCGAGGCGCATGATGCGGACGGCGCGGCGGCAATTGCCGCTCCGGGTGTTTCGGCGGCCACTCCCGAACTCGGCGAAATTCTTGAAGCCATCAATGACCTGCGCAGGGCGATGGAACCGCAAAAAGAGCTGAGTGCCGATGTGATCAGCAATTTCCAGAAGGAATTGCATGAAGCCAAAAAACTCCGTGTCGAGATTGACGAGATTTATCAGGCAATTGACCAGACCAAGCGTGAAATCGCCACCATCCATGAAGGCTCCATATCCGGCGACCGCATGAACACGGTCACCGGCGAGCTGGACCAGATCGTTTTGGGAACCGAACAGGCCACCGAAGCCATTCTGGGCGCGGCCGAAGACATTGAAAGCCATGCCTCCGATCTTGCCGCTTCCTTGAAGGGCGCCGAGCATGATCTCGCCAATGACATCCGCGAAAAGGTGGTTTTGCTGTTTGAGGCCTGCAACTTTCAGGACCTGACCGGCCAGCGCATCACCAAGGTGGTCAACACGCTCAAATTTATCGAGGACCGCATCGAGCGCATGATGGGCATCTGGGGCGGCATCGACGCCTTTAGCGAGATCGAGGCTGACCTGCCCCGGCGCGAGGGCGATCAGGCCCTGCTGCACGGCCCCGGCCATCAGGACGACCCCGACCGCATTGCCCAGGACGATATCGACGCCCTGTTTGATTAGGAATTGCCCGGCACCGGCCAATCCGCTACAACCGGCCCGACTTTGATTTTTTTCAATCACCGGGCTGTGAGTGCATCCATGAGCAAGAAACAAAAGAAACCGGTAAAGCCAAAAGCGCGCCTGCCCAAGGGGCTGCGCGATGTCTATGGCGCTGAAGTGCGCGCCATGCAGGCCATGGTCGAAAAGGTGCGCCGCGTTTACGAGCTCTACGGCTTTGAACCGCTCATCACCCCAGCGCTGGAATACACCGATGCGCTGGGCAAGTTCCTGCCCGATGTGGACCGCCCGAACGCCGGGGTGTTCTCGTTGCAGGATGAAGACGGGCAGTGGATGTCCCTGCGCTATGATCTCACCGCCCCGCTGGCGCGCTATGTGGCGCAAAACTTCGACGCTTTGCCAAAACCCTTCCGCCGCTACCAGAGCGGTCAGGTCTGGCGTAACGAAAAACCCGGTCCGGGGCGCTACCGCCAGTTCGAGCAGTTCGACGCCGACACCGTCGGCGCCCCCCCCGGCGCGGCGGATGCCGAAATGTGCATGATGATGGCCGATTGCATGGAAGCGCTCGGCATTGCCCGCGGCGATTATCTCATCCGCATCAACAACCGCAAGCTGCTTGATGCGGTGCTGGAGAAAATCGGCGTTGATGCCGCTCCCGACAATCCGCAGCGCCTGATCGTCCTGCGCGCCATGGACAAGCTCGACCGGCTGGGGCCGGATGCCGTTCGCGCGCTGTTGGGCAAGGGCCGCAAGGATGAGTCCGGCGATTATACCAAGGGTGCCGAACTTGAAGCGCAGGCGATTGAAACCGCAATGGCCTTTGTGAGCGCCGGTGCCGCCAGCCATGATGAAACTCTCACCCGGCTGCAAGAACTGGTATCGGGCTCTCCGGTGGGCGAAGCGGGAATTGCCGAATTGCGCCGGATGAGCGCGCTGTTTGAAGCGGCAAATTACGGCTCCGACAGGGTGGTTTTTGACCCCTCCATCGTGCGCGGGCTCGATTATTATACCGGCCCGGTCTTTGAAGCTGAACTCACCTTTGAGGCGAGGAACGAAGACGGCGAGATCACCCGTTTCGGCTCAGTGGGCGGCGGTGGGCGCTATGACGGGCTGGTAGCGCGCTTTAAGGGCCAGCCGGTTCCGGCTACCGGTATATCGCTGGGGCTGAGCCGCCTTTATGCCGCCCTTCTCGCGCTTGGCAAGCTGGAGAGCGCTTCCCTTGCCGCGCCGGTGATCGTGCTGGTGATGGACAAGGACGAGATGGCCGGCTATCAGGCCATGGCGCATGAGCTGCGCGCGGCCGGGATCAGGGCGGAAGTTTATATGGGCGGCTCAGGCATGCGCGCCCAGATGAAATATGCCGACAGGCGCGGCGCGCCCGCCGTGGTGATCGAAGGCGGCGATGAGCGCGAAAAGGGCGAGGTGACCATCAAGGATCTCGTGCTGGGGGCGCAAAAATCCAAAGAGATCACTGATAACGAGGAATGGCGTTCCGGTCAGGCGGCCCAGGTCAGCGTGGCGCGCAAGGACCTTGTGGCGCAAATCAGAAAAATACTGGAGCAGAACCGATGAGCCCGCGCATCCGGGGCATTTTGCCCGCCGCACTCACCTCGT
Organism: Alphaproteobacteria bacterium; assembly: GCA_024275895.1. Lineage (GTDB taxonomy): Bacteria > Pseudomonadota > Alphaproteobacteria > Rhizobiales > BM303 > BM303. The sequence continues at coordinate 19,677 of JAJRYE010000044.1, forward strand.
TCAACGCTGATTTTTCCGTCAACATGGCAAAGCTCACGGCGTTTTACGCCGAATTGCTGGAGGCAGGCTGTGACGGCATTGTCTCCATGGGCACCACCAGCGAGGCCAACTCGCTATCCTTCGCCGAACGGCTCTCTATCATGGAGGCGGTGGCCGAGGCGGGTTTGAGCGGGCGCACCATTGTCGGGGTGGGTTGCTGCAATCTGCCCGAGACCGTGGCTCTGGCCAAGGAGGCTTGCCAGAGCGGCGCAGCGGGGGTTCTGGTGATGCCGCCCTTCTTTTACCGTGATGTCTCTCAGGAAGGGGTTTTCGCCGCTTACGCTCATACCATCGAGATGATCGGCGCCGATCAAATCCCGTTTTACATTTATGACTTTCCCAAAATGTCAGGCATTGATATCGCGCTGGAGACCATCATTCGCCTGCGCGAGGCCTTCCCCGGCGTCATTGCGGGGCTCAAGAACAGCTCCGGCGATTTTGCCGAGATGAAGCAACAGCGTGAAGCGCTGGAGGATTTTGATATCTTCAGCGGCACCGAGGAATATCTGCTCGATGGCCTGCGCGCGGGCCTTGCGGGCAGCATTTCGGCAACGTTTAATCTTTTTGCCAAAGAAGGCGCGGCGCTGATGCAGAACTGGCAGGGGCCGGAGGCCGATGCCTTGCAGGACAAGCTCACCCGCAAACGCCGCACGGTGGCCGCCTTTCCGCTTTTCCCCGCCGCCAAGGGGCTCGTTGCCCGGCGCAAGGGCGATGAAAGTTGGGCCAATATCCGCCCGCCGCAAATGCCGCTGGGCGCGGACATCATTGAGGAACTGGACCGGAAACTTGGCGCTGTTTGACAGATCATGACGCAAAAATCAGCTGATACGCTGGACGCTCTGGGCGCGATTGAAAAGGCTGTGCTGGGCGTTTTCAGGCAAGCGGGCGGCGAACGGGTCGCCCCGGACATTCTGCAACCGGCCGACCCGTTTCTTGACCGGCTGGGCGAGAGCATCCGCGCCCGGACCTATGTTTTTACCGATCCGGGCGGCGCGGAGCTTTGCCTGCGGCCCGATTTTACCCTGCCGGTGGCCCGCATCTATCTGGCCCGCAACCCCGATTGCCTTGCCCCGCGCTGTTACAGCTACTCTGGCCCCGCCTTTCGCTATCAAAACAAGTGGAAAATCAGGCAAGGCCACGCCGCCAACGCGACTGCCCATGAAGCCGCCCGTACCACCGTGGAGCATCCGCGCGAGTTCGAACAGATCGGCATCGAGTGCTTTCATTATCATGATTTTGAAGCGGCGGACGCCCGCATCGCCGGGCTGAGCGCAAAGGCGCTCCGGCAAGCGGGGCTCACGGGTTTTACCCTGCATCTCGGTGATCCGGGAATTTTCCGCGCCCTGCTGGAACAGATCGAGATGCCGCCGCGCTGGCGACGCCGCCTGCTGCACAAATTCTGGCGTCCCGATGCCTTCCACGCCCTGCTGGTAAGCCTTGGCGAATATGGCGCGGCCATGCGGGCCAGGAGCCGCGAGAAGGAACTGCTGGAGGAGCTTGCCGCGCTTTCGCCCAAAGCCGTGGCAAGGCGAATTGACAAGACCCTTGAGGCGCAAAACATCCCCTTGTTCGGCGGGCGCTCCGTTGAGGAGATCGCCGCGCGCATGCTGGAACATGCTGCGGACCGGGCCGCCGAAGCGCTTGCGGATGAGCATGTCCGGCGGATTCAGAATTATCTGCAAATCAGTGGCAACCCGCGCAAATGCCTTGAGACCATCTCGGCTCTGACGCAAGGGGACGGTATCGACCTTGGCGCGGCGCTTACCGCCTTTGCCCGCCGCCTTGATTTGCTTGAAGCGCAGGGTTTTGATCTGGACACGGCGCGTTTTGACACTGAATTTGGCCGCCAGTTTGAATATTATTCCGGCTTTGTGTTCCAGCTTGAAGCCCCGGCGGGGTTTTGGGGCGGTCCTCTTGCAGGCGGCGGGCGCTATGACGATCTGTTGCAGGAGCTGGGCGCGCCGCATAAAGTTCCCGCAGTGGGCGCGGCGCTGCACCCCGAGCGTATTCTCGCGGCGCGAAAGGGCATGGGCCGATGAGCGAAAAACTGATTCTGGCCATCCCCAGCAAGGGGCGGCTGATGGAAAAGACCATCAAACTGTTCACGCAAGCCGGTATGCGCATTGTCAAAACCGGGCATGAGCGCGGCTATCGCGGCAAAATAACAGAGCTGGAAGGGGTTGAGGTGGCTTTCCTCTCGGCCTCGGAAATTGCCGCCAATCTGCGCCGCGGCGAAGTGCATCTCGGGGTTACCGGCGAGGATTTGCTGCGCGAATTGATGGATGATATTGACAACCATGTCCAGATTGCCAAACGCCTCGGCTTTGGCCACGCCGATGTGATTGTCGCGGTGCCGCAAGCCTGGCTCGATGTGCGCGATATGGCCGATCTTGACGAGGTGGCGCTGGCCTACCATGCTCGCCACGGCCGCCGTTTGCGCGTGGCGACCAAATATATCAATCTCACAAGGGATTTTTTTGCATCCCACGGTCTGGCCGGTTACCGGATTGTCGAGAGTCTTGGTGCCACTGAAGGCGCTCCGGCGGCAGGCTCGGCCGAAGCGATTGTTGATATCACCTCGACTGGATCGACACTGGCGGCGAACCATCTGAAAATTCTCGAAGATGGTCTGGTCCTGCGCTCCGAAGCCGTGCTGGCCATGACCAGAATGCAGCTTTCCGAAACTGCCAAAAGCCTCCGCGGCCAGATTGTTTCCGCACTGGGCGGAAGCTGAGGCAGGCTTGACTACGCCGCCTTTTGGGCTTTCCAGCTCAGTTTCTTGCGGTAAATCGTTGAGGGGCTGATATCCAGATGCACGGCGGCCATGTTTATATTGCCGTTGCACAGCTCGATAGCGCGCTCGATAATCTCTTTTTCTTCCAGCCACAGCGGCCTGATATCAACAAGTCCGGGCGGATTTTCATTCCGGGCCGCCAGCGCTGGCGGCGCCGGGTCGTGGGGTGAAACGGATTTGAACATCTGGTTCAGGGCGCTCACCGCCAGATCAGGGTGCACGCCGGAATCGTGCTGGCTGCGCGCCAGCGCCAGCGGCAGCTTCCGGGCGCAAACCCTACCCCCTTCATTCATCACCACAATATTATAGATCACATTTTCCAGCTCGCGGACATTCCCCGGCCAGAAATAGTTGAGCAGGAGAGCCTGCGTTTTGGCTGAAAACCCGGTAAAATTCTTGTTCTCTGATTTGGATATCCGACTCAGGAAATAATTGGCAATGCGCAAGATATCATCGCCGCGCTCGCGCAGCGGCGGCAGGTGCAGCGGCACCACATGCAACCGGTAATACAAATCCTCGCGGAAACGCCCCGCCCGGACCTCCTCAAGCGGATTCTTGTTGGTGGCGCAGACAATGCGGACATCGACCTTGTGCGGACATGAACCGCCGACTTTGGTGATAATCCCGGTTTGCACGAAGCGCAGCAACTTGGCCTGCAAATCCAGACTCATCTCGCAGATTTCGTCAAAAAACAGCGTGCCGCCATCGGCCTGAATTGCCGCCCCGTCGCGGTTGGTCACCGCGCCGGTAAAGGCGCCGCGCACATGGCCAAAAATTTCCGATTCCATCAAATCGCGCGGAATGGCGCTGGAATTGATACAGACAAGCCGGCCATGGTCGCGTCCGCTGCGCTTGTGAAGCGCCTCGGCGCACAACTCCTTGCCCGTGCCGCTCTCGCCGGTGACAAAAACGGTAGCGCTGGAAGAGGCGACCTGTTTGAGAAGGCGGTAAACATTATGCATCGGCTCCGAGTTGCCGATAAACCGTTCAAAATCCCCCGTCCCGGTATATTCCGGTTTTGTGGATGAAGAGGCGGCCTGAGCATTCATATTGACCCCTGTCCCCGGCATTTTGTCGTGGGTTTGCCTTCTTGAAAACTAATGCTGTCTAACGGGGCGCAATCTGCGCGCATATGGTTAACAATCCCTTAACCTTTATAACAAACAGGTGATACAAAAAGAAAAAGGGGTACTGCAAGTGCCGCATCCCCTGACAAATTGCTCCGGCATGCGGCTTACTTGATCCGGTTGGTGTGGAACACCATATCATCGCCGTCCGCCCCCTTGTGACAGGCGATGCAGCCCTTGTCGGCGCCCCTGGCGATGCGCCCGGCGAGCTTCATCTTTTTAGGGTTCATATGCAGCGAGCCATTGGGCTTGTATTTGACCCAGAACCAGTCCTTGTTCTCGGTATCATAGCCTTTTTCGCGTTTGAACATCACGGTAATGGCCTTGATATGCCTTGCCGGATCATTGGCCGCATCCTCAACTTAAAGCCCCGCCGGGCCAAAATTCTTCTTGATAATCACAGTTCCCTTATGGCCCTTCACGGTAAGGCTTGTATCAAGCGTCTCCAATATGGCGCCATGGGGCTCAGAGCCCTCATAGGGGCGGGTGCGGATGGAATCCGCACCGACAAGCCGCGCCGCTTTCATGGCGCTCCACAGCACTTTGGAATATAAAACGCTGGCCTTGTCGCCAAAAGGCGGCCCGCCGGCAGCGAGCGCCGCGCCGCCCATCCCCAGTAAAGCGGCAAGACCAGCGGCTGCAAATACGGTTGAATATTTCATGGTATAGCTCCTGATTATATAGAATATGAAAGCTATACTATCCGGCCCTGTCTAACGTCTGGATCAAGTCTTGTCACAGCTATGTGCGCCGGGCGTGAGCGGGCCGATGCCATTAAGATCAAAAGATGAAGCGCTCTAAAAAAACGCCTGAATGCCGGTTTGTGCCCGCCCCAGAATGAGGGCGTGGATATCATGGGTGCCCTCATAGGTGTTGACGGTTTCCAGATTCATCATATGGCGGATGACGTGATATTCATCCGAAATGCCGTTGGCGCCGTGCATGTCGCGGGCGGTTCGCGCAATATCGAGCGCCTTGCCGCAATTGTTGCGCTTCATCAGGGAGATGGCCTGCGGCGCGAGTTTGCCGGCGTCCATGAGGCGGCCGAGCCGCAAGGCGCCCGTGAGCCCCAGAGTGATCTCGGTCTGCATATCGGCGAGTTTCTTCTGGATCAGCTGGGTTGCGGCCAGCGGGCGGCCGAATTGCTTGCGCTCCATCACATATTCGCGCGCCGCGAACCAGCAGGCCTCAGCGGCCCCCATCACCCCCCAGGCGATGCCAAAGCGCGCCTGGTTGAGACAGCCGAAGGGACCCGACAAGCCCTTTGCGCCGGGCAGCAGGTTTTCTGCCGGGACATGAACATCCTGAAGCGCGATCTGCCCGGTGATCGAGGCGCGCAGGGAAAACTTGCCTTCGATTTTAGGGGTGGAAAACCCTTCCATTCCGCGCTCGGCAACAAAACCGCGAATATGAGTTCCGTCTTCTTCTTCCAGCTTGGCCCAGATGATGGCGATATCGGCAATCGGCGCATTGGTGATCCATGACTTGGTGCCGTTGAGGATATAGCCATCTCCTGATTTGACAGCCCTTGTGGCCATGCCGCCCGGATCCGAGCCAAAATCAGGCTCGGTGAGGCCAAAACAGCCGATCATCTCGCCCGATATCAAAGGGGGGAGATACTTCTGCTTTTGTGCGCTGGAGCCATAGGCGGCGATGGGGTGAATAACGAGGGAGTTTTGCACGCTCATCGCCGAGCGGTAGCCTGAATCCACCCTCTCGATCTCGCGCGCCGCCAGCCCGTAAGCCACATAACCAAGCCCCGCCCCGCCCAGCGTCTCGGGCAGAGTCACGCCCAGCAGCCCAAGCGCGCCCATCTCACGCATGATTGCGGGATCAAAATGCTCGGAGCGGTTGGCCGCGATCACTCCGGGAAGCAGCTTGTCCCGGGCGTAAGCCTGGGCGGTGTCGCGCACCATGCGTTCTTCTTCACCCAGTTCTTCATCAAGCAAAAGCGGGTCGGTCCAGTTGAAATTCGGTGTCGGCATGCTGTTTTTTCAATCTGTTATTGCGTTTTTTTCAGCCCGTCCGGCGTTCCCACCACGACGACACGCATATTTTCCTCTTTCAGCAGGCGTTTGGCAACCCTGGCGATATCTTCTGCCGTGACCGCCTTGATGCGAGCATTGCGCGTGTCGATATAATCAATGCCCAGTTCTTCCATCTGGATGGAAATCAGCTGCCCGGCAATCTTGGAGCTTGAATCAAAGCGCAGGGGATAAGAGCCGGTCAGATAGGTTTTGGCCGAACTCAGCTCCTCCGCCGTAACCCCGGATTCGGCCATGCGGGCAATCTCCTTGCGGATCAGATCAATCGCCTCGGCAACACTGGAGTTTTTGGTCGAGGCGCTGCCCATGATGGCCCCGGCATGGGCAAGCGGCAGAAGGAAGGAATAGACCGAATAGGTCAGGCCGCGTTTTTCCCGCACTTCCTCGGTGAGGCGCGAGGAAAACCCGCCGCCGCCGAGAATATAGTTCATCACGAAAGCCGGGATAAAATCCTTGTCGTGGCGTTTCATCCCCCCCATGCCGAAAACGATGACCGATTGTGGAATATCCATTTCGATAACCTGCAAATCCGGTTTTGCCGGCACTTTGGCCTCCGGAATTTCACCAAGCCCGGAGGTTTCCGGCAGGTCCGAAAAGGTCTTGTCAAGCAAGGCTCCGAGGGTTTTGGCGTCGATATCGCCCACAACCGTAATGCGCATCACATCCCTGGCGATAATCTTTGCGGCAAAATCCTTCAGATCCTGCGGCGTGATGGTTCTGACTTCCTTGATGGTGCCCTTTTTGGGGCGGCCATAGGGATGGTCCCCGAAAGCGCTTTTGAACCAGGCGCGGTAAGCGAGGGTGTCCGGGTCGGTTTCCTCGCGTTTCAGCCCGGTGATGACCTGACGCCGGATGCGCGTTACCGCCTCTTCGTCAAAGCGCGGTTTGGCAAGGGCGATCTGCAACAGATGAAACGCCTCGTCGCGATTGGCGGTCAGGGTTTTCATCCTTGCGTAATACTCATCGCGTCCGGCCGAAAAGCTCAAGGACATGGTCAGTTCTTCCAGGCGGCGCTGGAAGCTGGCGCTGTCAAGATCGCCCGCGCCCTCATCCATGGTGCCCGAGAGCAGATTGACCAGGCCGCTCTTGCCCGCCGGGTCCTGCGCCGTACCGCCCTTAAAGCCCACCCGCACCGCAATCATCGGCACCGAGTGCTGCTCCACCAGCCAGGCGGTAATGCCGCCCGGAGAGACAACTTTTTGAATTCGGGTCGCGCCCGCATTTTGAACCAGCATGAACATTGCCCCTGTGAATAAGAAAATGGCGCTAAAAAGCCTTGGAAAACTTGCATACGGCCTCATTTCATCGCCTCCTGCCCGGCCCCTTTGGCGGGTTTTTCGGGAAGAAGGAGCCCGGTTACGGAATTTTCGGCCTTGAGGAATTTGCGCGCCGCCGCATTCACCTGGGCAACAGTCACCGCTTCAATGCGTTTTGGCCACTCAAGGACATCACGAACACTCTGGCCCGTCGTCAGCGCCGCGCCGAACATCCGCGCCATGGAGGACTGACTGTCGCGGCTGTAGATATTGTCCGAAATCAGGATGCGCTTGGCATGCTCGATCTCTTTTTTGGTAACGCCTTTTTTCAGTATTTTGGCGACCACCTCGTCAATGCCGCGCTCTACCTCATGGATATCAATCCCCGGATTGGGCACGCCGTAGAGTATGAAAGAGCCGGAATCAAGACTCGTGCCTGAATAATAGGCCCCGGCGCTGGCGGCGATTTTGCGCTTGACGATCAACTCGCGGTAAAGTCGGCTTGTCGCGCCCTGACCCAGAATTTCGGACAGGACCGAAAGCGCCTCCGCCTCGCCCTTTGCCGCCGTTGCATAGGCGCTGGTGAGATAGGAACGGCGCAAATTCGGCTGGCGCACCTTTTTATCGCGCAAGATAACCCGGCGCTCGGCCTGCGGCTTGGGCTCGCGCGGGCGCAGGCGCGGCCCGATCTTTGTCCGCACTTTGATACTGCCGTAATATTTTTCCGCCAGCGGCTTGAGATCTTCTGCCGTGATATCGCCGGCAACAACCAGAATGGCATTGTTGGGGGTATAGTATTTCTGGTAAAATTCCAGTGCATCGGCCCGCGTAAGCCGCGCAATTTCGTTTTCCCAGCCGATGATCGGCTTGCCATATGGATGCGCCAGATAAAGTGCCGCGCTGACCTGCTCGCCAAGGCGCGAGCCCGGATCGTTGTCGATGCGCATGCGCCGCTCTTCCAGAATGACGTCGCGCTCGGGCAGAACATCCTCGTCGCGAAGCCTGAGATTGATCATCCGGTCGGCTTCCATTTTCATCACCAGCTCCAGCCGGTCGCGGGCGATGCGCTGGTAATAGCCGGTGTAATCCTGCGAGGTAAAGGCGTTGTCCTGACCGCCATTGCGGGCGATGATTTTGGAAAACTCGCCCGGCGCGATTGCCGATGTACCCTTGAACATCAGGTGCTCAAGAAAATGCGCCAGGCCGGATTTGCCCGGCTCTTCATCCGCCGCCCCGACCTTGTACCATACCATATGGGTTACCACCGGCGCGCGGTGATCCGGGATCGAGACAACCTGCATGCCGTTTGCAAGCGTGAAGGTTTTGATCTCGTCTGCCGTCTGGGCGCGGGCCGCCCCGGCAAGTAGCGTTATTGTCATCAGGGCCACCATGAAGTGTTGCAGGGGAAAGGGGGAGAAACAGCGATACACAGAACTCATCACGCGCATTTTAAACATGGTTAGCACATCCTTTTCGTGAAATCGGCAGAGAGCCTGAATGGCCGTCTGTAAAAAGCTCACCCCTATATATCTGGAAACAGGCTTGAAAATACAAGTCTTTACCAATCAGTTTTATGTGATTTTTACAGTGCACGGCACAACCGGACTCGTCATTTCCGCCTGCGCGTGAATAACGAAATTATTTATGTCGGACCCTGAGGCAATTTTTCGCATCTGCGCACCCACCCCGCGTAACGCAGCGGCGCAGGCACGCGCAGGCGGGCCTATTTGCAGTTCAGATCAGATGAGGCGGATTTCTTGCCATCGCAATTGACCATTGTGGTCGCCCCTTCCGTCACGGGTTTACCGTGTTTTTTATTGGCTTTGAGTCGCGCGGCCTCGGCCCTGGCGTCAATAACCGCGCCTCTTTTACGCCCCTTCTGCCAGAACAAAACCTTGCTGGTAAGTTTCTTGTCTTTTTCCGCCAAAGACGCATTTTCCTTGTTCAGGGTGCGGCGGATATCAGGATCGGCCCTGCCGGTACCGATTTTGTCCAGCAAGGCGCTCTCGCCGCGGCTGGCCCCTTTTGAGCGCCCGCCCGTTCCCCCGAATACGCTCTCGCGCGCCGCCAGTCTGGGGTCAACCCGGCTTAGCGGCGGCGCGCCTTTTTGCGGCGGGCGCAAATCATAATTGGGCGGCACCACCAGCGGCGCCTTGGTGACAACGGCAAATTCATCCGGGGCGTTTTTATCAAGCCCCAGGGTTTCGCGCAAAGACCCCTTGCCCTTGGTGCCGATGGAACAGCCGGCAACGGCAAACCCGGTGACAATGAGCATCGCGGCGATGCCGATGCGTCTTGCCCCCGACGGGCCGGTGAAACGTAAAAATGCCATTAAGTTCGCCCTTCAACAAAAAGGATGTCTCATCCCCGCGTAATCAGGTAGCTGTGATTTTTGGTCATTTTATGACCACCCGTTCGACTTGTCACCGCCGCCGCCAATCAAAGTGTCATACAATAGCAGCGCCACGCCTGCAACAATGGCCGTATCGGCAAGATTGAAGACATACCAGTAAAAGCCAAAAGCATGCAGCGAGAAAAAGTCGGCCACTGCGCCATAAATCCAGCGGTCAAGCGCATTGCCCAGCGCGCCGCCGATAATGCAGCCCAGCCCCAGCGCCAGCAGGAGATCGCGCGCCCGGCTGAGCCAGATGATGAGCGCCAGAACCGTAAGCAGCGTAATGGCCAGCAAAATGCCGCGCCCCAGCGCTGTATCCTGCTGGAACAGCCCGTATGAAATGCCCTTGTTCCACACCATGATAAGGTCAAAAAACGGCGTTATACTGATCCGGCCGCGCGCCGGCATGTCGTAGATATAAAGCATCCAGTATTTGAATGACTGATCAATCATCAGGGCGGTCAGGGCGGTGATGAGACCGTAGCGGGAAGGTGTGCTGAAAAGTTTCCCCATCAACCGCTCAGAGCGTCCCATTCGCGAACCGCCGCCGCATCGCGCGCCGAAAGCTCCGGGAAATCCGGGTCCGCGCCTACATCGGGGAGGATTTTCCACGAGCGCTGGCATTTTTTGCCCCTTGCCAGTTCCGGCATCACGGCAACGCCCGCCACATCATCAAGCGTAAATGCGCCCTCGGGCGCTGCGCCCTTTACCAGTTTCGCCTGCGAGGTGATGGAAATCTCCGCCAGATCAACCCTGTCCATGGCCTCAAAAATGGCGTCATCGGAAACATACACCACCGGTGCGGCCTCAAGCGATGAGCCAATGCGTTTCTCGCGCCGTTCGATCTCCAGCGCTCCGGTCACCACCTTGCGCAGGGCCCGCACCTTGTCCCATTTGGCCGCCAGCGCATCATCGCGCCAGTTTTGCGGCACGTCCGGGAACTGGCGTAGATGCACCGAATCTTCATCAGACGGGAACCGCGTCAGCCAGACTTCCTCCATGGTGAAACACAGCATCGGCGCGGCCCAGGCGGTCAGACACATAAACACCTCGTCCAGAACCGTGCGGCACGAGCGCCGCGTGATGGACGAGGCCGCATCACAATAAAGCGCATCCTTGCGGATATCAAAATAAAACGCCGACAAGTCAATCGTGGCAAAGTGAAACAGGGCCGAGAACACCTTCTTGAAGTCAAAATCGTGATAGCCACGGCGCACGATTTCATCAAGCTCCACCAGCCGGTGCAAAATAATGCGCTCAAGTTCGGGCATATCCGCCACCGCCACCCGCTCGGTTGCCTCGAACCCGTGCAGATTTCCGAGCAGAAAGCGCAAGGTATTGCGCAGTTTGCGGTAGGCGTCCGTATTGGTCTTGATGATCTCCGGGCCGATGCGCATGTCTTCCCAGTAATCCGACGTGCTCACCCACAGACGCAAAATCTCCGCGCCGTTCTGTTTGGTGATGTCTTGCGGAAACACCTGATTGCCGAGCGATTTCGACATCTTGCGCCCGTCCTCGGCCATGATAAACCCATGGGTCAGCACCGCATCATAAGGCGCTCTGCCCCTTGTGCCGCAGCTCTCCAGCAGCGAGGAATGGAACCAGCCGCGATGCTGGTCGGAGCCTTCCAGATACAGATCGGCGGGCCATTTCAAATCCCATTTGCCTTTATTATGCTCTTCTTCGAGCACAAAGGCATGGGTCGAGCCACTATCGAACCACACATCAAGAATGTCCGAAACCTGCTCCCACTCCTCAATATTATCCACATGGCCTTGCAAAAAGCGCTCCTTGGCCCCCTCCTCAAACCATGCATCCGCGCCGTGCTCCTCAAAAGCGCTCGCAATGCGTTCATTCACTACCTCGTCCCGCAGCAATTCGCCCGATGCCTTGTTGACGAACACAGTCAGCGGCACTCCCCATGCCCGCTGGCGTGAGATCACCCAGTCAGGCCGGTTCTCGATCATCGAATGCAAACGGCGTTGGCCACCAGGCGGTACAAAGCGGGTTTCATCAATGGCGCCCAGCGCCCGGTCGCGCAGAGTGTCAGCTGGCCTGTCCAGATCCTTGTCCATGGCAATAAACCATTGCGGCGTATTGCGGAAAATCACCGGCGCTTTCGATCGCCATGAATGTGGATACTGATGCTTGAGACGGCCACGGGCAAACAGGGCATTGCGCTCTATCAGTTCACCGATCACCCGCCGGTTGGCATCGCCCTTCTTGCCCTTCTCATTGATAACCCGCGCCGCGCCGTCCGGTGCATCAGGCCCGAAGCCCGGCGCATCATTGGTAAAAAACCCTGCATCATCAACGGTGAACGGAATGGCGGTATCAATCCCGCGATCTTCAAGCTCGCGGGATTTTGCCGTCCAGATATCAAAATCATCCGCACCGTGTCCGGGCGCTGTGTGTACAAAGCCGGTGCCGGTTTCGTCGGTGACATGATCGCCCTCTAGCAGAGGGATATAAAACTCATAGCCACCGCCCAACCCCTTGAACGGATGCTTGCAGACAATTTTCCCAAGGGTTCCAGCAGTAACATCTTCAAGTCGGCTCAGTGTCAATTTAGCCTGAGCCGCGCTCTCGCCAGCCAGAACATCGGCAAAAACCAGTTTTTCGCCCGGCTGTGGGCCAAAGTCATTTTCTGCGGCCGCAACCTCATAAATCCCATAGGTAATCCTGTCCGAAAAACAAATGGCGCGGTTGCCGGGGATGGTCCACGGGGTAGTGGTCCAGATAACCACCGAGCAACCCGCAAGCGGACCATCGGCAACCGGAAACTTCACCCAGATCGTCTCCGATTCATAATCATGATACTCAACCTCCGCCTCCGCCAGCGCGGTCTGTTCCACAACCGACCACATCACCGGCTTTGAGCCGCGATAAAGCGTGCCGTTCATCAGGAATTTCTGGAACTCGCGGGCAATCTGCGCCTCGGCGGCGAAATTCATTGTGGTGTAGGGATTTTCCCAATCGCCGATAACCCCGAGCCGTTTGAATTCCTCGCGCTGGACATCAATCCACTTGCGCGCGAATTCGCGGCATTCATGGCGAAAGTCGTTTATCGGCACATCATCCTTGTTTTTACCCTTTGAGCGGTATTTTTCCTCGATCTTCCACTCGATGGGCAGGCCGTGGCAATCCCAACCCGGCACATAGTCCGCATCCTTGCCCATCATCTGCATTGATCGCACGATGATATCTTTCAGGATTTTATTCAAGGCTGTGCCCAGATGAATATGGCCATTGGCGTAAGGCGGCCCGTCATGCAGCACATATTTCTCGCGCCCCTTCGCCTCCTCGCGCAGGCTCTTGTAGAGATCAAGTTTTCCCCAGCGCTCCAGCCATTCGGGCTCGCGTTTGGGCAGCCCTGCCCGCATGGGAAAGGAGGTTTTTGGCAAAAACAGCGTCTTGCGCCAGTCGCGCGGGCCCGAATCAGTGGTGTCAGACATAAGAAAAATCCAAATTATTCCTGCGCGCGCGTTCTAACAGAGCATGGGGGAATAATAAAGGGCCGTGTTGGTTTCGCTTGCTTGAGGATTTTTGTTTGATGTTTTCCGCCTGCCTCCGGCGTGCGTCCGTTCGCGGGCTGGCGCTGGCTTTCGCCAGCTTGCCCTGCCACGGAGGGGGGAGGGGGGCTTACGGTTTTGCGTCCACGATCAGGGCTCACGGCCTTGCGCCCACGGCCGCGACGGCGGCCCGGCGCTCCTGCGCCGCCCCCATGGAGGCCCGAGCGTCAGCGAGGAATAGCCGCGAATGATATAAGCTAATGCCCGCGACGGCGGCCCGGGGCGCAGCCCCGAATAGCCGTGAGCGATATAAATTAATCGCGATCTAATATGTCATCGTGGCGGGCAGTTCCTTGGCTTGCGCCACCCAGTCTTCCACCGATTTCAGGCTCGGCGTCTGGCGCACCAGTTTTTTCTCCGCATTCACTTCCAGCATGGCGGCGTGCAGATTGGCCGGGTTGCGGTGCCTGAGTTCTTTTACCGTATCCACACCGGCTTTTTCCAGCAATTCGGAATATTCCTCGCCGACCCCTTTGACGCGCATCAGATCGGCCATATTGGTCCAGTCGCGGATCATGGATTCTGAAATGCCTGTGATCTCTGCCATGGTCTTGCGGCCCTTTTTATCGGCACAGGCCTTGAGCAATGCACCGGTTGTGCGAATTCCCGCCGCAACCAGTTTTTCACCATAAGAAGGGCCGATGCCTTCAATTTTCGTAATCGAATAACTACTCATGATCTTGCGCTCCTTTGCGTCTGACAAACATATAGCTCACGCCAAACGCGCCTTGCGGCGCTTCGGCACCGTTATAAATTTAAAAACCACTCCCCCTTAAATAAACTGATCCAGCCCGGGAATGGAGGAGACAATATCGCCCACTACATCCTCGCCGACCTTTTCCCTGGCAAAACCCAGAACTTCCTTGCCAAGCCCCTGCACCTGATCCGTGCTCAGCCCGGCTTCCTTAAGCTCGGAAAGGGCGCTCATGGCCCCCATGGCGCCGCCCATGGAACCGCCCATCATGCCGCCCAGCGAGCCCATCATGGCGCCAAGACCGCCGCCGCCGCCGCTTTCGGAGCCGGCCTGTTCAAGCAGCTCGCTCGCGCCGGGGATCGCCTCGAGCAACTGCGAGACCTTGTCTTCCGGACCGGCGGATTTGAGCAGATTGAGGATAATGCCCACCGCCTTGTTGGCGAGGCTTTCGTCAATTCCCAGCATTGATGTAAGTCTTGAAATCAGTTCTTCCACGTTACTACTCCTGATTGATCCTTCGCGGCTGCGGCGCAATTCATTTGTGTTCCTGAAAATCTATTACACATCACCCCGGTTTTGCCAACCCGATTCGGGCATATATACGATTGCTAGAAGCCCGCAGGCTTTATATAAGATGGGTTGCAGGTCATATTAACAAGAAAGCGGAAGCGATGAACCCGGACGGCAAGATTTTTCTCGGCAAGAGTGTAAAACCTGAATATCTCACATTGAAGCTGGCCAACCGTCACGGGCTGGTCGCGGGGGCAACCGGCACCGGCAAGACCGTATCGCTGCAAATTCTTGCCGAGGGATTTTCATCGCAGGGCGTGCCGGTGTTTTGCGCCGATGTAAAAGGCGATCTCTCCGGCATTGCGGTCAAGGGAACTTCAAAGGATTTTCTCGAAAAACGCGCCCGGAAAATTGATTTTCACGATTATGACTATGAAGCCTTCCCGGTAATTTTCTGGGATCTGTTCGGCGAGCAGGGCCACCCCGTCCGTACCACGGTCTCGGAAATGGGCCCGCTGCTGCTCTCGCGCCTGCTGGGGCTCAATGAAACCCAGGAGGGGGTTTTGAACATCGCCTTCCGGCTATCGGACGAAGAAGGCCTGGCGCTGCTGGATTTAAAAGATTTGCGCGCCCTGATGGTCAATGTCGCCGAGCGCTCATCGGAGCTCTCGGCCGAATACGGCAATGTCTCGAAAGCTTCTGTCGGTGCCATCCAGCGGCGTCTGCTGGTGCTGGAAGAGCAAGGGGCGGAAAACTTCTTTGGCGAACCGGCGCTCGATATCCGCGACATGATGCGCATCGACCGCGACGGGCGCGGTTTTATCTCGGTTCTGGCCGCCGACAAGCTGATGCACGCGCCGCAGCTTTACGCCACCTTCCTGCTCTGGCTGCTGGCCGAATTGTTCGAGGAGCTTCCCGAAGTGGGCGATCCGGAAAAGCCCCGCCTGGTATTTTTCTTCGACGAGGCGCATCTGTTGTTTTCCGAAAGCCCCAAAGCGGTGCTGAACAAGATCGAACAGGTGGTGAAACTTATCCGTTCCAAGGGGGTGGGGGTGTATTTCGTGACCCAGAACCCGCTCGATGTGCCTGATTCGGTCCTCGCCCAGCTTGGCAACCGCATGCAGCATGCCCTTCGCGCCTATACCCCGCGCGAGCGCCGCGCGGTCAAAACCGCCGCCGACACCTTCCGCCCCAACCCAGACTTTGATGCTTTTGAGGTCATCACCAGGCTTGGCGTTGGTGAAGCCTTGATCTCGACACTGGAGAAAAAGGGCGTCCCCTCCATCGTGCAGCGCACCCTGGTGCGCCCGCCTTCCTCGCGTCTGGGGCCGATTGACAGATCCGAACGCCGCGATGTGATGGCCAGCAGTCCGGTGCGCGGTCTTTATGACAAAACTCTCGACCGCGAATCGGCCTATGAAATTCTCCACAAACGCGCCGAGGAAAAGGCGCGGGCGGAAGAAGAGCAGGCGCGGCGCGAGCAAGAGGCCAAAGCGGCGGCCAACCGGGCGCGCGAGGAAAACCGCTACGATTACGAGCGCGGCACCAGGGCGCGCCGCCCGGCGCGGCGCTCCAACCGCATGGGGGTGGGCGAGGCCATCGCCAAATCCTTCGGCCGCTCCATAGCCTCATCGGTGGGCCGCATGCTGGTGCGCGGTATTTTAGGCGCAATCAAGAAGGGATTTTAAGAAGGTATAAATTTTTATTTTTAGTTTTCCGCCCGCCTCTGGCGTGCGTCCGTTCGCGGGCTGGCGCTGGCTTTCGCCAGCTTGCCCTGCCACGGAGGGGGGAGCGGGTTCTCGGGACTCACGGTTTTGCGTCCACGCTCAGGGCTCACGGCCTTTCACCCACGGCCGCGACGGCGGCCCGGCGCTTTTGCGCCGCCCCCATGGAGGCCCGAGCGCCAGCGAGGAAAGGCCGCGAATGATATAAGTGTGACTTAGTCACAAATCCTTGAAATTACTATATTTTGCGACAATTCGTCACCTGATATCCCGGTTCGCTCTCCTGTATTCTCCCGGCCACTCAGGAAAATGTTATGTAATGCCTGACCCGTTTTGGATGGGGGATGTGATGTTGCACAGATTGTCTGCTCTTGCGATTTGTCTCGGACTTTGCCTCGCCATCGCAACCGGCGCGATGGCGGCACATGATCCGGGCAAGGCCGTGAGCGGCGGGATTGATGAATATAAGAACCTCTCTCCGGCAATAACGTTGCCAAAATCGCAAAACACCTCCACAACCGATCATTCCAGACTTAAAGAACTGCAAGGCCCTTTCGCCGATGGCCCTGCGGTTACCAAGGCTTGCCTTTCCTGCCACAACAAGGCCGGCGAGCAGTTCTTGCATTCGATCCACTGGAAATGGCAATACAGGCAACCCAAAACGGGGCAGATTCTGGGCAAGAAAACCCTGATCAACAATTTCTGCACCAATGCGCGCGGCAATGAGGGCATGTGCTCCCAGTGCCACGCCGCCTATAACCACAAGACTTACGATTTTGACTACAAGAACACCGCCAATATCGACTGCGTCGTCTGCCATGACCAGACCGGCACCTATTACCGCACCCCCTCCACCCGGGGCTCCCCGGCCTGTGCCGTCATGTTTGAGGGCAAGACACCCATTGACTGGGTGAAAGTGGCGCAAAATGTCGGTAAACCCACACGGCAAAACTGCGGCAGTTGCCATTTTTACGGCGGCGGCGGCGACAATGTCAAACATGGCGATCTGTCCTCCGTCCTCACGGCGCCATCAAGGGCGGTCGATATTCATATGGCGGCGGACGGGTTGAATTTCCCCTGTCAGAAATGCCATGTCACCGGGCAGCATATAACCGCCGGCTCCCGCTATCAGATGCTGGCGGTGGACCCTGAGGGCACGGGCGAGCCCGGCGAGCGGCGTCACGCGGCAAGCTGTGCCTCGTGTCACGGCAACCAGCCCCATCCCGTGACCTCCCTGAAGGGCATCAAACTCAACGGCCATGTTGACCGGGTGGCGTGCGAGAGCTGCCACATCCCTGAATTTGCCAGGGGCGGCGTGGCGACCAAAACCGACTGGGACTGGCGCAGTGCCGGCAAACTGAAAAACGGCGAGGGCTACTATATCAAGGGCTATACCCAGGGCAATGGCGAGCACCGCAAGACCTATAAATCGATCAAGGGCAGTTTCAAATACGCTGAAAACGTCAAGCCGGTCTATAAATGGTTTGACGGCACCATGCGCTACACAACGATTGACACCAGATTCGACCCGGCCAAAACCCCGATCGAGATCAATTCCTTCAAGGGCGCTTTTGATGATCCGGGCTCACGCATCTGGCCCTTCAAGCGCATGAACACCTTTCAGCCCTATGACAAGGGCAACAATACCCTTGTTTACACTCATTTATGGGGCAAGGATGACGCCGCCTTCTGGGGCAATTACGATATGGGCAAGGCGATTGCTTTTGGCATGAAGCAGGCGGGCAAACCCTATAGCGGCGAGTTTGGCTATATCAATACCATTTCCTGGTGGCCGATTACCCATATGGTGGCGCCGAAAGACAAGGCGCTGGCCTGCTCGCAGTGCCACGCCAGAAACGGGCGGCTGGCCAATCTTTCCGGTTTTTACATGCCCGGCCGCGATGGCTGGAAATGGCTCGACTGGCTTGGCTGGCTGATGATTGCGGGAGCCTTTGTGGTTGCCCTTGGCCATGGAACCGCGCGCTTTATCCTGTGCCGGAAAAAGGCCATCGCCCAGTGCCGCGATGAGGAGGACAAAAAATGCCGGGAGTAAAAAAAACCAGACAGGCCGTTGTTATCTACACCCGCTATGAGCGCTTCTGGCACTGGTCACAGGCGGGGCTGATCTTCTTCCTCGCCTTTACCGGCTTCAATCTGCACGGCAGTTATGATCTGCTTTCCTTTGAAACGGCGGTAACCCTGCACAGCTACGCCGCGATCACGCTCATGCTGTTGTGGATTTTCACCACCTTCTGGAATTTCACCACCGGCAACTGGAAGCAGTTCCTGCCGTTTTTTGGCATCCGAACCCCGGATGGCAAGCGTTCAAGCAAGTTCATAATCTTCCTGATCCGCGTTTTTGCCGTGATGCGCTATTACGCCTATGGCATCTTGAAAGACGAGGAGCACCCGTTCAAGAAAACCTTGCGCCGCAAGCAAAACGCCTTGCAGGGAATGGCCTATCTCACCTTCATGATCTTCATGGGCCCGGCCCTGTGGCTGACCGGGATTTTCTATCTGACCTATGATTTCTGGAACGAGATTCCCAATGCCGGGCTCTATCTGACGATCATCGCCTTTATCCACACCGCCGCCGCCTTCATCATCATCGCCTTTGCCGTCATCCATGTCTATATGACCACCACCGGCCACACCCCCTTCCACTATATCAAGGGCATGATCACCGGGGTGGAAGAGATCGAGCTCACCGATGTCGAAAAAGCCTATCTGGAACAGGATCATCCCGAGCGTCTGGGTTGAGCGCCAGAGCCAACAGCTTTGCCGCTCGTGCATCGAAGCTGCGGTCCCTTGCCAGCTCGGCCAGGGTCTGGCGCAGATAGAACATTGAGCTGCCGCGTCTCCCCACCCCCTGCCGGATGAGCCGCGCCTGCTCCTCCAGGCCCAGAGCGGCGGCGGAGCGCGGATGATCATAATCATGCACGAAGCCCAGCATGGGGAAGGGGGGCCCGCCCCTTGCCCGGCCGTGCAGGCGGCGCGGAATATAGGCCGCCTCGCGCGCAAACAGATATTCGAGCGTGGCTTCAATTCGCGGCGCTTTGATCAGCAGGGCGCGCCCGGCCACCGAGCCGCCCGCATGCAATGAGGCGCAAAGCCCCGGAACCGCCTCGCTGCCCCAGGCGTAAGTCGAGCGCAGGGTAAAACCGCGCCGCCAGCCATAAACCCGCACCGGCACAGTGCAGGCGCTCTCAAAATCGTAGTCCCACATCAGCGAGCCGTAAGCAAAGACCCAGAGATCGCCCTCATCCGTGAGAGGGTGCACAAATTTTTCCATATCGCCATGTTTGAAATTTTATGGTTAACGAAATGTCAACGACTTCGCGCCAGTTTGTAAAAAGTCACACGTTGTTGAATCCGTTCAGGCATAAGGACCGGGCGCACAGATGAATATTGTCAACTGGATTATCATGGTGATAAGCACCGTGGCCGTGGGCCTTGCCGCGGCTCTCGGGCTGATGGTTTATGGCGCAATGCCGCCCGTCATGGCGTCTGTAAGCGCCTTTTTGATTGTGTCGGCGCTGGTCCAGATTCAGATCATGCTGAGCCGCGCCCGCCGCAGGCTGGGCCTGCATGGCAAAATGCGCGCGCTGCTGAAATCCAATGTCGCTCTTTCCGAAGAGGTCCTTGAGCTTCGCGAGCAGGTGGAACAGCAAATGGCCTGTCTGGGCCGTCTTGAGCAGATGAACGCCGATCTCGTGGAAGAACACATCAACCCGATCAAATCAGACGCCGAGCGTCTTGGCGATGAGGTGCGCGCCATCAATGCCGTGAATGCCGAACTGACGGAAGGCTTTATCGCCAATGGCAAAAAGCTTGACGGTTTTGCCAAGCTGCTCAAGCGTCTTGATAAAAAACAAAAAGTCCTGGGTCGGAACTTGTCCCGGCCCGCCCCTGCCGCGCAATCCGCCCCTGCCGCGCAGCCCGCTCCTGCCGCGCAGGCCGCCCCGGTGGGGCAACAAACAGCGCCGGCAAAACCGGCTCATCTGTCCGCGCCGCCGCGCGCCGCGGCGGAAAAACAGCCCGGTACCGAAGCCATTGACCCGGCCCGGCATGAGGCCATCCGCAACGCCCTGACGCAAAACCGGATGGATCTGTTCTTGCAGCCCATCGTCACCCTGCCGCAGCGCAAGGTGAAATATTATGAAGCTCTCACCCGCCTGCACACGGCGGAGGGTGAAACCATCATGCCGGATGAATATATACCCGTTGCCAGAGCCTGCGGCCAGATGGCGAATGTGGATAATCTGCTGCTGTTCCGCGCGGTCAAGGTTCTGCGCCGTCTGGCAGACAGAAACCGCAAGGTAGGGATTTTCTGCAATATCTCCCCCGATTCGCTGACCGATGTCGCCTTCTTCCCGCAATTGATGGAGTTCCTGGAGCAAAACCGCAAACTGGCCGGGGTGCTGAATTACGAGTTTCCCCAATCCATGACTGAAAATTTTGGCCCCATGGAGTTTGAAAGTCTGGCGGCGCTGAATGATCTGGGTTTCAGATTTTCGCTTGACCGGGTCAAAACCCTGAATGCCGATTTCCAGAAACTCAACGGGCTTGGTTTCCGTTTCATCAAGGTCGATGCCGATATTCTTCTCAACCGCATGAACGAGGCCGATACCTGGGTCCACACCGCCGATCTTTCCGACCTCATGCAGCGCCATGGCCTGCATCTGATCGCTGAAAAGGTCGAGAACGAACGCACGGTTCTGGAACTGCTCGACTATAACATTGATCTGGCGCAGGGTTATCTCTTCGGCAAGCCCGCTCAGGTCCGTGATGATATTTTAAGCAGCAAGCCGGTCAAACAGGCGATGAAAATGGCAAGCTGAACCGCCGCTGCGTGTCTCCGCTTCAAGTTTTTATGTCTCGCAAACGGGCAGGGGCCTTTGCTCTTCAATTGTCTCCATGGCAAAATTTGATGTGACCGCATCAAGCTCCACCCCCTTGATCAGTCGCCGGTAAAAAGCGTCATAGCTCTTCATGTCGCGGGTCACGACCTTGAGCAGATAATCATAATCGCCGCCGATACGGAAGAAATCAATCACCTCGGGGATGTTCGAGACATGACTGCGGAACATCTCCAGCCATTCCGCCGAATGGTTGCGGGTCTTGATCATCACGAACACCACCAGCCCCAACCCCAGTTTTTCCCGATCAAGACGCAGGGTCTGGCCGGTAATGATCCCGGATTTTTTCAAAGCCTGCAGCCGGTTCCAGCAGGCATTGGGCGAAAGGTTCACCTGCGCCGCCAACTCGCGCTGGGAGAGTGTTCCGTTGCGCTGGAGAATTTGCAAAATTTTGCGATTGAAATGATCGATTAATTTAGTCATATATCGAACATAATCTATGCTAAATAATATAATCAATTAAAAATATGGAGAAAGTTCGCTGATATCCAGTGTATTATCCTTGTAACAGGGTAAATCATTTCAAGGAAAACCCAATGCCGCTGGACGCGTTTCGCCAATCCCTCAACACGGATAACATTGCCGCTGATCTGCGCGCCGGTCTGATCGGTGAGGAGATGCGTTTTGAAACCCCGTTTGGAACCAGACTGCTCATCTATGCCGATTACACCGCCTCGGGCCGCGCCCTGCGTCAGGTTGAGGATTTCGTGCGCGAAAGAGTGCTGCCCTATTACGCCAACTCTCATACCGAATCCTCTTTTTGCGGCGCCTACATCTCGCATTTGCGCGCGGCGGCGCGGCAGGTGATCGCGGCAATAACCAATGCGGGGCCGGATTGCTCCGTGATCTTCACCGGTCCCGGCGCAACTTCGGCCATCAACCGGCTTGTCGCCCTGTGCGGCGTTGCCCAAAGCGCGGCAACCGTTCCTCCCGCCGTCTTTATCGGTCCTTATGAGCACCATTCGAATATCCTGCCCTGGCGTGAAAGCGGCGCTGAAATCATCGAGATTGATGAAGCGCCCGGAGGCGGTCCCGATCTTGCCATGCTTGAAGCGGAACTTGCGGCGCGCAAGGAGCGCCCGCTTCTCATCGGCTCGTTTTCCGCCGCTTCCAATGTCACCGGCATTCTTACCGATGCGGACGCGGTGACGGCGGTGCTGAAAAAATACGGCGCGCTGGCCTTTTGGGATTACGCCGGCGGCGGGCCTTATCTGCCAATTGACATGAATCCGGGCGAAGGGCTGGAAAAAGACGCCATCTTCCTCTCGCCGCATAAATTCCCCGGCGGTCCCGGCGCATCGGGGGTGCTGATTGTAAGAAACAGCGCCGCCCGCAGCCAAAGCCCCACCTGGCCCGGCGGCGGTTCGGTGTCTTATGTCTCGCCCTGGGGGCATAATTACCTTAACTCGCTTATCGAGCGCGAAGAGGCCGGAACCCCCAATATCATAGGAGATATCCGCGCCGCCCTGGTATTTCTGGTCAAGGAGGCCGTGGGCGGGGATTTCATTGCCGCCCGCGATCATGAGCTTGGCGAAAGGGCGCTTAAGGTGTGGCGCAAAAACCCGAATCTGCATCTGCTGGGGGTTGATAAACCCAACCGTCTGCCGATCTTTTCCTTCGCGGTGCGCGACAGGCGCGGCGGCAATATCCACCATCAGCTTTTCACCCGAATGCTCTCCGATATCAGCGGCATTCAGGCCCGGGGCGGCTGCGTCTGCGCCGGACCCTATGGCCACCGCCTGCTGCATGTGGACCATGCGCATTCCGAACGCATCCGCCGCGCCATCCTCGCCGGTCACGAGATCGAAAAGCCCGGCTGGGTACGGCTGAATTTCAGCTATCTGATGGATGACAAAACCGCCGCCTACATTGTCAAAAGCGTCGATGATCTGGCCACAAGAGCGGATGAATATGCCGGAAATTATGTGGCGGATGAAACAAGCGCCAGTTTCCGCCCCGCCAAACCCGGCCCGGCGGCCCGCACCGCCTCAGGATAAACCCGGCATAAAGACCCGCCCGGAGCACGGCTACGAACATTCCAAACACGAAAGTGTTCGCAAGCCCGCCCGGGTGCCGGCCGGTCAGGCCGCCCCGTCGGAGGCCCGAGCGCAGCGAGGAACAGCCGCGAGATATATAAAAAAATCCCCGGGCGGAAGAAGCTCCCGCCCGAAAAACCTGAAACGCTCTATTTCACTTCATAGGCCGAAGAGTCTTTCAAGAGGGCGAGAATTGTCCCCTTCACCGCATCGGTGGAGAAGCCTGCATCCTGATAGATCCTCTGGAGTTTGAAGTCGGAAATCCTTGAGAGGACGAACCAGGCGAGCTTGGCCGCCTTGGGCGATGCCGGGTCTATTCCGATATCCTTGGCCACCATGCGGATCCATTTATGGGCATATTTACCGGCCACGTAATGCGAGTATGACCAGCTTCCATCGGAATAGGTGGACAAAAACCACTCGGCCTGACGCTGGTCGAGATTGAGTCTGGGTGCTTTGGTTCCGGCATATTTGGCTGCTTCGGCCATCGCGGCGTTAAAGCCCTCTTTTTTGCCGTTCTTGTTGGTAATATCAACATCCCATTGCGGATCAAAATGGGTCGAGGCCGCGCCGAAGAGAAGTTTTTGCGGTGCGCCGCGCTTGAGCAGTTCGGAATAGACCACCGCGCCATGTTCGCCCATCCAGCCCCATTTGGCGATGCCGTCCTTGCCGCCCCATGATTTCGGGAACCAGTCCGGTTTTTTCACCTTTCCCGTCGTCTCGTCCCAGTTGTACCACACCTTGCTCCAGTCATGCAGCGCAAGCTGGGCAATGACCAGATCGCGGTCGGTATTGCGGATACCGTGAACATTTTCAAAAGTGTCGATCCAGCCAAGGGCAATCTCAATCACCTCGACCAGATGAACCGCGAGCCCGCCCGGATAATGATGGTGCCCCGGCCCGCCGGTTGCCGGCACAACGATGAGGGCCTCGGGGTCCGCCGTGGCGTTGAACACGGTTGATTTGGGGTTGGTGTACATATCCAGCACCAGGGAGCGCAATTCGGGGTCCTCAATCGAATTGATATAGCCCATAAGCCGGTCATAGGCGGCCTTGGTCCAGGCGCCTGTTTTGGCCATATTGGTCGGCGTCATCGCCATGATCTGGTCAATGCGCGGCTGGGGAACCTCCGAAGCCGCAGCCGGCGGCACAAATCCGCCAAATGCAAAAAATGCCGATAATAAAAGTACCTTGCGTATCATTATATCCTCCCTGTTGTTTTTTACTGTTTTGGTTACGCATTCATTCGCCTGACAAAACACAGGCGCATGACAGGCCTGTGACACCGCTCCCCCACAGCGTGCCGGTTTGTTCTTCCTGTTGGTGTTCGGGGGGATTGAGGCATTTAACACACACTCAATGCCGCCACGCCATCCCCGGTGTCAATGCGTATAAATCGCATAAACATCGGAAAGAAACAGGAAAATAATATGAAATACACAAGCTACATAGAATTGCATAAATCACGGACAGTCTATGTGAGAAATGGAGTCATGTAAAGAAATTGGCGGTTGACGGATATTTCTCCTCCCTATAGGCAGGGCGCATGACAAGCCCGCAGCCGCAAATTCCGCATTATGAACACATCGCCTCTCTGGCGGCGAAATACCCCGCCATCGCCTGTGATGTCTGGGGCGTGGTACATGATGGCGAGACACCGTACCGGTCCGCCGTTGCGGCGCTGATGCGCTACCGGCAGGGCGGCGGCAGGGTTTTGCTGCTTACCAATGCGCCGCGCCCGGCGGCCACCGTCATCGCACAGCTTGAAGAGATCGGCGTGAGCCCAAAAGCCTATGACGGCGTGGTGACGTCCGGCGATGTCACCCGCGAGTTGCTCAAAGGCTATCGCGGCAAACCGGTTTATCATATCGGCCCCTATTCGCGCGACCGTGCGGTGCTTGATGGCCTGGGGCTCGATCTGACCGGACCGGAAGACGCGAAAGCCATTATCTGCACCGGCCTCTTTGATGATACGGTGGAGACGCCGGAGGATTACGAACACAGCCTTGCGCTTTTAAGCGCCCGTAATCTGCCGATGATCTGCGCCAATCCCGATCTGGTGGTGGACCGCGGCGGCATCCGTATCTATTGCGCCGGGGCGCTGGCAAAGCTTTATGAAGAAGCAGGCGGGCGGGTGATTTATGCTGGCAAGCCCCATGCGCCGGTTTATGATCTGACTCTGAAGCAGTTCTCAACTCTTCTGGGCCGCCCGGCAGGCGCAAGCGATATTCTCGCCATCGGTGATGGTCTGGGCACCGATATCAAAGGCGCGATTGCCGCGAACTGGGACACCTTGTTTATCGCCGACGGCATTCACGCCGAAGAAACCCGCAATGCGGACGTTCTGGCGCGGCTGTTTGAAGGCTTCCCCGAACGCCCTGTCGGCTGGCAGCGCCAACTGGTCTGGTAGCTGCGTTTGCGGGCGCCGTTCAAACGTTGAAGACGCCAGGAATACACATAAAATTTTAGCCGCTCCCCTTGACAATATTCCAGGGTCCCACTATTTCCCCCGCAGCGTTGGCACTCATGTTTGCGAGTGCCAAATTCTGACCTGAAATATACAAGAAGCGTGTTCGAGACGCTTTTTCAAACAACTGGAGGAAACACCCCATGAAATTCCGTCCGCTCCATGATCGCGTGCTTGTGCGCCGGATCGACGAAGAGGAAAAGACGGCGGGAGGGATCATCATTCCCGACACCGCCAAGGAAAAACCCTCAGAAGGCGAGGTTGTCGCCGTCGGCAATGGCGCCAAGGCCGAAGACGGCACCGTGACCGCGCTTGATGTCAAGGCCGGCGACCGCATCTTGTTTGGCAAATGGTCCGGCACCGAGGTCAAGATCGACGGCGAGGAGCTGCTGATCATGAAGGAATCCGACATTATGGGAATACTGGACTAACCCTCTGAACTCACCTTCAGATGGTTTTTTGCCATTCCCGCCTATTGAAAAGACAGAGTTGTAGGAGATTTTGACACATGTCTGCAAAAGAAGTTAAGTTCGGCGCCAAGGCGCGCGAAAGCATGCTGAAAGGCATTGATATCCTTGCCGATGCCGTAAGGGTAACCCTTGGTCCCAAGGGCCGCAACGTCGTTATCGACAAATCCTTCGGCGCTCCGCGCATCACCAAGGATGGTGTGACCGTTGCCAAGGAAATCGAGCTTGAGGACAAGTTCGAGAACATGGGCGCCCAGATGGTGCGCGAAGTGGCCTCAAAGACCAATGACGAGGCCGGTGACGGCACCACCACGGCCACCATTCTGGCCCAGTCGATTGTCCGTGAAGGCGGCAAGGCGGTTGCCGCCGGCATG
Source organism: Alphaproteobacteria bacterium (assembly GCA_024275895.1). Lineage (GTDB taxonomy): Bacteria > Pseudomonadota > Alphaproteobacteria > Rhizobiales > BM303 > BM303. The sequence continues at coordinate 46,096 of JAJRYE010000044.1, forward strand.
AACCCGATGGATCTCAAACGCGGCATTGACATGGCGGTTGCCGAAGTCGTCGCCACGATCATCAAGAGCGCCAAAACGGTCAAGACCAACGAGGAAATCGCCCAGGTCGGTACTATTTCCGCCAATGGTGAGCACGAGATCGGCAACATGATCGCCGAGGCGATGCAGAAGGTCGGCAATGAAGGCGTCATCACGGTTGAAGAGGCCAAAAGCCTTGAGAGCGAGCTGGAAGTTGTTGAAGGCATGCAGTTCGACCGCGGCTACCTCTCGCCCTATTTCGTCACCAATGCCGAAAAGATGACGGTTGATCTGGAAGATCCCTATATCCTGCTGCACGAGAAAAAACTCTCCAACCTTCAGGCCATGCTCCCGGTTCTTGAAGCCGTTGTTCAGTCCGGCAAGCCGTTGCTGATCATTGCCGAGGATATTGAAGGCGAGGCTCTGGCGACCCTGGTGGTCAACAAGCTGCGCGGCGGCCTCAAAGTGGCGGCGGTCAAGGCTCCGGGCTTTGGCGACCGGCGCAAGGCCATGCTGGAAGATATCGCCATTCTCACCGGTGGTCAGCTGATCTCGGAAGATATCGGCATCAAGCTGGAAAATGTCACTCTCGATATGCTGGGCTCCGCCAAGCGCGTCGCCATCACGAAAGAAGACACCACCATCGTTGACGGTGTTGGCGAGAAGGACGACATCAAGGCCCGCGTGGCCCAGATCCGCGCCCAGATCGAGGAAACCACCTCTGATTATGACCGCGAGAAGCTCCAGGAACGCCTCGCCAAGCTGGCCGGCGGCGTAGCCGTGATCCGCGTTGGCGGCGCCACGGAAGTGGAAGTGAAAGAGCGCAAGGACCGTGTTGACGATGCTCTGAACGCCACCCGCGCCGCAGTGGAAGAAGGCATCGTACCGGGCGGCGGCTCCGCCCTGCTGCGTGCGGCCGAAGCCATGACCTGCGAAGGCGACAATAATGACCAGAAAACCGGTATCGCCATTGTCCGCAAGGCGCTTCAGACCCCCTGCCGCCAGATCGCCGAAAACGCCGGTGAAGAAGGCTCCATCGTGGTCGGCAAGATCCTCGACAACAAGGACAACGCCTTTGGTTTTGACGCTCAGGAAGGCGAATATGTCGATCTGGTCAAAGCCGGCATCGTTGACCCGGCCAAGGTCGTGCGCACGGCCCTGCAGGACGCAGCCTCCATCGCCGGTCTGCTGATCACCACCGAAGCCATGGTCGCCGAAAAGCCCGAGCCCAAGGGCGCAGGCGGCGGTATGCCCGATATGGGCGGCGGCATGGGCGGCATGGGCGGCATGGGCGGCATGATGTAAGTCACCTGAAAAGCCCAGGCTTTGAACGATCAGAACCGCTCCGGAGACATCCGGGGCGGTTTTTTACTGCCCCGGATGTCTCCGGAGCGGAATAACCTTGCGGTTTTGTCTTACCCCTTCCACCCCATGGCGATATCGAGGATGCAGTGCAAGATGGCCTGATATCCGGTTTCGACAAAGCCGAATTCGGGCGAATCGATATAGAAATTCACCTCCCCGAGGCTTCGCAACGGATTATCGGGCGTAAAGCCGCTAAGGGTTACGACCGTGAACCCCCTGGCTTTGGCGGCCGCGACCGCGCCCAGAATATTGGCCGATCGGCCCGAAGCGCTCATGGCGATCAGCACATCACCCGCATTGCCGAGATATTCGATCTGTTTGGAAAAGATAAATTCATAGCCGAAATCATTGCCCAGACAGGTGAGGGCGGAAGGATCATTCAGCGCCATCGCCCTTATGCCGCCGTTTTTGGCAAAATCGGTCGCCATATGCGAGCAAAACCCGGCGCAGCCGCCATTGCCGACAAACACCACCTTGTTGCCCGCCTCATGCGCGCCGCGGCACTGGCGGATGACCTCGTCCACCGCGCTTGCCAAAGATAAATCCGCACCGGTTTCATCCTGGCTTTGCGTGTTCATGATAAGGGAATGAAGCTGCTGAAAATAATCAGTGACGTAAGATTTCTGCACCTGAATATCCTGTTTGCTGAAAAAAGGGCCCGGCGCCAACCCTAGGCTCTGCCGCTGCAGTTGTAAAATTTAAAACCTCACTCCGGATTGCTGTCCGCGGCCGGTTTGGGAATACGGCAGAACCCCTGCGCCGGAACATCGAGGGCGGCATTGAACTTGCTTGACATATTCTGGAAACAGATAACGGCGGTCAGCTCCACCAGCGCATCATGGTCAAAATGGCGCTCAAGCTGCGCCATGAGTTCAGCATCGGTGTCTATATCCGAGCGCGTAACGGCCTCGGCATAGGCCAAGGCGCGGCGCTCGCGTTCACTGAACAAGGAACTGTCGCGCCACTGGGCCAGCGCGTCGATTTTTTCCGGCTCCTGACAGCGTTTCATCAAGGTCGCCGTATTCAGGTCAACGCAGAATTCACAATGGTTGATCTGCGAAACCCGCACCGTAATGAGCGAGCGCAATTCCGGCTCGATGGGCGAGCCTTTGCGGTCGAGCGCACCATAAAGAAGTGCCAGGGTGGAAAATACCCATGGCGAGCGCCCCCACAGCATCCCCGGCTCCAGAATCTTGCCGTAGCGCCGTTTCTGGTTGCGGAAAAAAAGACGGATCAGAAACGGGTAGTCCCTGACCGGTTTAATCGGCACATACATGTGGGTGAGACTCCTTGCAGCATAAAAGACGAAAAAAAAGATCAATATCTCCGGTGGCCTTTCCCTATCATAATCCACCAAAGCGCCCCTGCCTCATTTGCGCGCACTCACGCAAGTTTGATCGGACAATAAAAAACAGCCCCCTCGCATGAAAGGGCTGTTTGGGGAAAGATTATGCCGGAGCTTCAGCCGCCGAACTCTAACTCTTTGTTATCGCCGTACTTCTTGTCGGAAAACCGGTTTCCACTTTTCCGGAAGTGCTCTAATGAAACAGGGCGTCGATATCATCTTGCGAGACCGGGGCGCTTTCTGCGGTGTCATCGCCGGAAAACATGGCGTCAATATCGTTCTGGGCAACGCCTTCCCCGTCCATTTGCGGCCCGTGCAGAATTTGTTCCTGTTTTCGCGCCTCGCGGGCCTTTTCCTCATCGGAAAGCCGGACTTCATTATCTTCAACGCCAAAAGTGCTGGCGAATTTGCTCAGCCGGTCATCGATAAAGTTCAGGGTTTCCACTACCTTGGTGATGCGCTGCCCGGTAATATCCTGGAAAGAGCAGGCCTCGAAAATCTTCATGACCTCGCCGTTGATAACTTCCTGATAGCCGTCAATGCTGGTTGTATCGGCCGCCATGATGGTTTCGGCGCTTTCCATGATCTGGTCCGTGGCGCTTTCCGTCGCCTTGACCACGGCGTCAAGCTCCATCCCGGCTTCGGGAATCCGCTTCTCGCTCATATCATTGGCCTGCAGGGAGCCGATTTCACTTTTTGTTTTCTCGATATACTGGGCAATCTGGCGGAATTCGCCGTAAATCGCCGTATCGAGTCTTTTGAAATAGGGCTGCAATGTGCTGGCCAGAAGCTCTGCCATTCCCATCACCTCGACAAGGGTTGGGTCGCCATCTCTGATTTTGGTAATGAAACCGATCAATTCATCGGCGCGTGAGACATCAATATGATTCCCCGGCATGGGTACACCTCCGTTTGCTCCCTGACGCGTTCAAGGCTTTGCGCCTCTTGTTCCGGCAGAATAAAAAGTTACTCACCAAATACGGTGCCGATTTTACTCTTGAGCGTTGCGGCATTAAACGGCTTGACGATATAATTGTTAACGCCGGCCTTTTTGGCGGCGATCACGTTTTCTGTCTTGGATTCGGCGGTGACCATGATGAACGGCGTCCGGCGCAGGCTCTCGTCGCCGCGCACTTCTTTCAGAAGTTCATAACCTGTCATCGGTTCCATGTTCCAGTCGGAAATCACCAGGCCGTAACCGCGCGAGCGCATCTTGGTCAGCGCTTCAGAACCGTCAGCGGCATCATCCACATTATTAAAACCGATCTGCTTGAGCAGATTGCGGATGATACGGATCATGGTTTTATAGTCATCAACAACCAGAACCGGCATCGTCAGATCAACAGACATTTTTTTCTCTCCGTCATTTTGGCGTGCAGGTTTTCCCGCACAGTTTTCATCTTAAAAATGGCTGATGCAACGCTAGTGGCTTGCGCTGGAACACCCCTGCATGATGGGTGGAGAATAGGCGGGCGGATTGAAATTTAAGTTAACGGGTCTGGTTTACGCCGATTAACCTTAACAATTCACGTTGCCAGTACTTGCGTGATACTTGTCCCTTTTGTAAGTTGATTCCGCCCCGGGCCAGCGCCCGCCTTGCAGGAACATCCGGGCAAATCACGCATCTTCGGCGCCTGGAGGCGAGACCGGCAAATGGGTTACAAATTTGAGGATTTGAAAATCGGCATGAGCGCCGGTTTTGCAAAAACCGTGACGCAGGATGATGTCCGCGGTTTCGGGCAAATCTCGGGCGACACAAATCCGGTGCATTTTGATGCCGGATTTGCCGCAAACTCCATATTCGGCTCCCCGGTTGCACACGGGCTTTTGACCGCCAGCTTCATATCCGCTGTGATCGGCACCCGGCTTCCGGGCGACACATCGGTATATCTGTCGCAATCCCTGCGTTTTCTTGCCCCCGTGCGCATCGGCGATCAGGTTACGGCAACAGCAACGGTCACAGCGCTTGATGCAGCGAAAAGGCGCGTGACCCTGGAGACAATCTGTACCGTTTCGGGCAAACCGGTCCTGACCGGCGAGGCGCTGGTTCTGGTCCCCCGGAGCGCATCATGTTCCGAACGCACCAAAACCGGAAAGACTCCGGACGAGGTATAAAGAATGGAAAATCTGCGCGATTACCGCAATGTTCCTGCTGCGTTAAAAGGCGCATCGCTCGCCCTTGGCAATTTTGACGGCGTTCACCGCGGCCATCAGGTGGTGCTTCAGGCCGCCATGGATGCGGCAAAACAACCCGGCGCTCTGGCGGGGGCCATGGTGTTTGAGCCCCATCCGCGCCGCTTCTTTCATCCTGAACTGCCCTTTTTCGATCTGACCACCTTAGAGGTCAAACAGCATCTGCTTGCCGATTTCGGCCTTGATCTGACCATAGCCCTTCCCTTTAACGATGAACTTGCCGATATGAGCGCCGATCAGTTTATCGAAGACGTGCTGGTCGCGGGGCTGGGCGTCAGCCACATCGTTACCGGCTATGATTTTGCCTATGGCAAGGGGCGCTCGGGCAATATCGAGACCTTGCGCCAGGCCGGGGAAAAACACGGTTTTGGCGTCACCATTATCAGGCCGGTGACCGAAGGTGGCCATGAGGTGATCTCCTCCAGCGGCGTACGCGCCGCGCTCCGGGCCGGCAAACCGCGCGAGGCGGCGCAGCTTCTGGGCCATTGGTGGAGCGTGGCCGGAAAGGTCAAGAAGGGCCATGGCCGTGGCAAATCCATGGGCTATCCCACCGCCAATATCCATCTGCACGAGGGCTGCGAGCCCAAAATGGGCATCTATGCGGTGCGGGTGTTTCTGGGCGATGAGCAGGGCAGGGCATTCCGCCGCATCGACGGTGCGGCCTATTTTGGCGCCAGCCCCACCTTCGGCGGGCTTGAGCCCCTGCTCGAACCTTTCCTGTTCGATTTTGACGGCGATCTTTACGGCCACCGGATCGAGGTTGAGTTTATCGAATATCTGCGTGGCGACGCCAGATTTGACAGCGCCGAGGATCTCAAACGCCAGATCGAGAACGACTGCGCCCGCACCAGAAAAGTCCTCGCCCGGCTCGACAAGAACGACCCCATGCTGCTCTACCCTCTGGGGCGAAGGCGCGAGCGGCTGCTCAGAGGGTGAAGATGCGTGAAAAACCCTGAAATTTCCCAAACCTGTCCCGGACCAAAGGCGTATTGATGGGGTTTGCGCCCCTGAGCTAAACTGCGGCGGGTCAAAAGGGTAAAAAGGGTAGCGCATGTCCGGGTTTTCTTTAAGCGGCGGCTTTTTGCCCGCAAGCCTGCAAACATGGCGGGCGCTTTTGCAAAAATCGCTCCGGGGCCGGGAGATAAGCGAATTTAGCGCGGCTACCCTTGATGGTCTGGCCATTGAACCTGTCTTTCAAACTCCGGTTGAAAATGCCCCGCCGCCGATTTTTAATTTCACGGATCAGGCGGCCGCGTGGACAATCGTCCAGAGAGTGGATGACCCTGACAGCGCACGCGCCAATGCGCAGCTTCATGAGGATTTGAGCAATGGCGCGTCCGGGCTGGCGCTCATCTGCCCCGGCTCCCCGGCGGCGACGGGCGGCGGGATCAGCGCCAACAGCTTGTGTGATCTTGATAAACTGCTGCATGGGGTGCAGCTTGACGCCGTCCATATCCGCCTTGAGGGTGGCGGTGATATGGCGGCGCATCTGCTGGCGCTTTTCAAGCAGCGCGGCCTTGATCCGGCCAGGGCCGATCTGGCGCTGAACGGTGCGCCCGAAGCGCTCTGCACCCTGATTATGCCATTGGCCGCAGATGGCGCGGATCATATGCTGGCCATTGATGCGCGCCAGTATGTGCGCGCCGGATGCTCTGATGCGCAGGAGCTCGGCCTTCTTCTGGCGCGCGCTTGCGAGGCCGTCAGTTTCCTGACTGACAAGGGTATGCCGCCGCCGCGCGCCGCTGACCAGATCGCCTTTGTGATCAGCGTGGACACGCAGCTTTTTGCCTCCATCGCCAAATCGCGCGCCATGCGGATTTTATGGGCAAGCTGGCTTGAAACCATGGATATCTCCGCCGCCGCGCCGGTAATTCATGCCCAGTCCTCCCCCCTGATCATGAGCCGGAGCGATGAGCATATCAATATCCTGCGCACCGCCGCCGCCGCCTTTGCCGCCGCCGCGGGCGGCGCAAACACCATTACCCTGTTGCCCTTTGATGCCGCGAGCGGGCCGGCCGGAAAGCAGGCCCGCCGCATGGCGCGCAATATCCAGCTTGTTCTGCAGGCCGAAAGCGCCCTTGGCCGAGTGGCAGATCCGGGCGCCGGGGCGGGGATCGTGGAAGATTTGACAATGAAGCTGTGCCAGGCGGCACGGGTTTTTTTTAACGCCGCCACAAGCTCCGGCGGTGATATCCGTGCCGCAATCGGCAAGATGAGGGACAAACGCCGCGCGGCGCAAAGGGTCCGCAGCGATCCGCTGGCCGCGATCTCGTCCTTCCCTGCCCTGACCTCTCTCGGGATTGAGGAGGGAGCCCGCTGCAAGCCCCTTGCCGCAGCAGCCGATATCCGCCCCGCAATTGAAGCGCGGCCCGGCGCGGCTTGCCGGACGCCCGAGGGCATTGCGGTCAAATCCATCTACACCCCGGCCGATCTTGAGGGGCTTGATCATCTGCATGCGCTCCCGGGTATTGCCCCTTTCCTGCGCGGTCCCTATCCTGGCATGTATGTCACCCGGCCCTGGACCATCCGGCAATATGCAGGCTTTTCCACGGCGCAGGAATCCAACGCCTTTTACCGCAAAAACCTCGCCGCCGGGCAGCGCGGCCTCTCCATTGCCTTTGATCTGGCCACTCACCGCGGCTATGATTCCGATCACCCGAGGGTGGCGGGCGATGTCGGCATGGCCGGGGTGGCGATTGATAGCATCTATGACATGCGTACCCTTTTTGACGGTATTCCGCTCGATAAAATGAGCGTTTCCATGACCATGAACGGCGCGGTTCTGCCCGTCATGGCGCTCTATATCGTCGCCGGGGAAGAGCAGGGGGTAGCGCATGAGCAGCTCACCGGCACCATCCAGAACGACATTTTAAAAGAGTTCATGGTGCGCAACACCTATATCTATCCGCCAAAGCCCTCCATGCGCATCATCTCCGATATTTTCAAATACACAGCAAAGGAGATGCCGAAATTCAACTCCATCTCCATCTCCGGCTATCATATGCAAGAAGCCGGGGCGAGTGCTGATCTGGAGCTGGCCTATACCCTTGCCGACGGGGTGGAATATGTCCGCGCCGGGATTGAATCGGGGCTCGATATCGACGCATTCGCGCCGCGTCTGTCGTTTTTCTGGGCCATTGGCATGGATTACTTCATGGAAGTCGCCAAGCTGCGCGCCGCCCGGGCGCTCTGGGCGAGGCTGATACAGCCTTTCGGGCCAAAGAACGAAAAATCCCTCATGCTGCGCACCCATTGCCAGACTTCCGGCTGGTCGCTGACCGCGCAGGATGTCTTCAACAACGTCACCCGCACCGGCATCGAGGCCATGGCGGCGGTGCATGGCGGCACCCAGTCGCTGCACACCAATGCGCTCGATGAGGCGCTGGCCCTGCCCACTGATTTTTCCGCCGCCATCGCCCGCAACACCCAGCTTTTCCTGCAACATGAAACCGGCGCCTGCGACACCGCCGACCCCTGGGGCGGCTCTTACTATGTCGAGCGTCTTACCCATGAGCTTGGCCAAAGGGCATGGGAGCACATTGAGGAGATCGAGCAGATGGGCGGCATGGCCAAAGCCATCGAAGCAGGGCTGCCCAAGCTCAAGATTGAGGAAGCCGCCGCCCGCACGCAAGGACGAATTGATTGCGGGCAACAGGTCATTGTTGGCGTCAACAGATACAGGGCAAAAACCGCGGATGATATCGAAGTGCGCCAGGTGGACAACCGCGCCGTTCGCGCCGCCCAGATCGCCTCGCTGGGGCATTTGCGCGCCGGGCGCGGCGAGGACGAGACGCAGGCCGCCCTTGACGCGCTCACCCGGTGCGCGCAAACAGGAGACGGTAATCTGCTTGATTTATGCGTAAGGGCCGCCCGCGCCAAAGCCACACTGGGCGAGATGTCGCTGGCGATGGAAAAGGTTTTTGGCCGTCACAAGGCCGAGATCAGGGCCATATCAGGAGTGTACAAAGCCGCCATGGGTAACAACAACCGCACCCTTGCAAAAATACATGATATGGTCATGGCTTTTGAAGATGCCGAAGGCCGCCGCCCGCGGCTTCTGGTGGCGAAAATGGGCCAGGACGGCCATGACCGCGGCCAGAAAGTGATCGCCTCCGCCTTTGCCGATCTGGGCTTTGATGTTGATATCGGCGCCCTGTTCCAGACCCCGGCCGAGGCCGCGCGTCAGGCGGTGGAAAACGATGTCCATATCATCGGCGCAAGCTCGCTCGCCGCCGGGCATCTCACCTTGATCCCGGAGCTGAAAGCCGAGCTTGCGCGCCAGGGCCGCCCCGATATCATGGTCATTGCCGGCGGCGTCATCCCGCCGGGCGATTATGATGCGCTTTATCAGATGGGCGCGGAAGCCATTTTTGGCCCCGGCACCGTGATCGTTGACGCGGCGATGGATTTACTGGCGAGACTGGGACAGCATCTTGAGCATAAAAAACAATAGCGTCTCTACCAATGAGAGTTGCTGCGCAATCATAGAGAGTAGAAGATAATTACCTATACTCCCAGGTTGTGTTAACCCCCCATTAGTCTATATGTATTACCTGTAAGCATTGCAGAATCAAAAACAGACCAGGGGTTGTATGAGGCATGATTATTGAGTGGAACGATCAACTGGCGATTGATAATTCAATCATCGATGAAGACCACAAGTTTCTGATAGCAAAAATCACCGGATTGCTGGATTCGATTCATCGCGGCGACGAAAAGGATGCGATCCTGCGACAGTTACATGTGATAAAACTGTTCTCCGAAGAGCATTTCAAACGCGAAGAAGAGCTTCAAAAAGCGGCCAGATTCCCTGATGCCGAGAGGCACAAGGCCATCCATGTGAATTTGCTTGATGTGCTGATCTTCAATATCAAGCGCATGATGGTCGATTACAGCGTTAACGATGGCGGCGAAAGCGTGGCCCGGCGGCTCCAGGCAATAGAGAAGTTTCTCTACAAATGGCTTATCAACCACATTCAGGTGGAAGACGCCAAGATGAAGCCCTTTGTTGCCGAGATGCGCGAACGGGCGGCAAAAATGTCGCCCCTGAGAGGATTTATCCACAAGCTCGTGGGCTGAGCCCCGCCGTTAACCGCTACACCATGCCGGCATTGCGGCATTTTGTCAGCTCTCACCCCTTCGTGGAATTCCCTGCCGCGCCAGCTCGTCGGCGCGCTCGTTGCCTTCATGCCCGGCATGGCCCCTGATCCATTGCCAGTTCATCTCGTGGCGTTGATGCGCCTCATCAAGGCGCCGCCACAAATCAGCATTCTTGACCGGTTTTTTACTTGCCGTGAGCCAGTTGTTCTTGCGCCAGTTGTGAATCCATGTGGTGATGCCGTCCCTGACATAAGAAGAATCGGTATAAAGGGTGACATTGCAGGGTTTTTTCAGGGCGTTAAGAGCCTCGATTGCCGCCATCAGTTCCATGCGGTTGTTTGTTGTCTCCGCCTCACCGCCAAAAATTTCCTTGTCCGCGCCGCCATATTCCAGCCGCGCCCCCCAGCCGCCCGGACCCGGATTGCCCGAACACGCCCCGTCGGTATAAATAATCACATCAGGTTTTTTCAAAAATCTATTCCATATCCGGCGGCGCTTTTGACACTGCGGTGAAAGCGCAATTTATCGAGATATTCCTGCGGATTTTTCGGCCGCACCAGCGCATCTTCAGGGGTGTTGACCCGGTCATAGGCGCGGGTGAGGAAAAACCGCAGCGCCGCGCCCCTGGCCAGAAGCGGCAGGGCGTCGATCTCGGCATCGTTCAGCGCCCGTTCATTTTGATAGCCGCGCAAGATCGCTCGCGCCTTGGTGATGTTAAAGGCGTTTCCGGCCTCAAAACACCAGGCATTGAGGCAGATGGCGATGTCATAGGCAAGAATGTCAAAGCAGGCAAAATAAAAATCGATCACCCCTGACAAGGTCTCGCCGATAAAAAAAACATTATCGGGGAAAAGATCGGCATGAATAATCCCCCCGGGGAGGTCCGAGGGCCAGTTTTGCTCCAAAAAGGCAAGTTCCTCGCCAATTTCCGCTTCAAGCCCGTTGGCGATGTTTTCCAGATGGGGGGCGGTTTTTTGATACAGCTTGCGCCACCCGGTAACCGAGAGCGAATTGGGCCGCGCCGGGGTAAAATCACCCCCCGCCACATGCAGATGCGCCATGGCGCGCCCCAGCCCGGCGCAATGGGCATTGCGCGGCCGGTGCACCGACATGCCGTCAAGAAAACTCACCATCGCGGCGGGCCGCCCCGCAAGTTGGCGCAGCGCCAGACCCTCACGGTCATGAAGTGGCACCGGGCACGGGACGCCGCTTGCTGCCAGATGCTGCATTAATCCCAGGAAAAACGGCAGATCATCCGGGTTGACGCGTTTTTCATACAAGGTGAGGATAAACCGCCCGCCGGTGGTGCTGAGCAGATAATTGGAATTCTCAACCCCTTCGGCAATGCCCTTGCACGAAAGCAGGGAGCCGATATCGTAAGACTCAACGAATTTTTCCAGCTCTTGCGTCCTGATCCGGGTGTAAACCGCCATCGAAACTCATCCCCCCCGGCGCAATTCGCGCGGCAGGCCGAAGGATATATTCTCTTCCGCCGTGGTGACAATCTCAATGCGGGTTTCATAGCGTGCCTGCACCGCCTCTATCGCCTCTTGGACGAGAACTTCCGGCGCCGAGGCCCCGGCGCTCAGGCCAAGAGAGCGGATATCATCAAACTCGTCAAAAGGAATATCCTCGGCCCGCTCGATCAGCCAGGCCCTGGCGCAGCCCTCGCGCTGCGCCACTTCAACGAGCCGCCGCGAATTGGACGAGTTCGGCGCGCCCATGACAATCATGGCCTCGCAGTTTGCGGCGATTTTCTTAATCGCTTCCTGCCGGTTTGTCGTGGCGTAGCAAATATCTTCCTTGCGCGGTTCGCCCAGTGCCGGAAAGCGGCTTTTAAGCTCCGCCACTATCGAGCGGGTGTCATCCACCGACAAGGTTGTCTGGGTGATATAAGCAAGATTTTGCGGATCCCTGGGCGCAAGTTTGCGCGCATCTTCAACCGTCTCCACCAGATACACCGTGCCCGGCGGCAACTGGCCCATGGTGCCGATCACTTCAGGGTGCCCCTCATGGCCGATCAGGATAACCTCGCGAGAAGATGCATGCTGGTTCTCCGCCTCCCGGTGCACCTTGGTCACCAGCGGGCAGGTGGCGTCGATCTGGAACATGCCGCGCGCCTTTGCCTCTTCAGGCACGGATTTGGCCACCCCGTGCGCCGAGAAAATCACCGGGCGGGTGGAATCGGGGATCTCGTTCAGTTCCTCGACGAATATTGCCCCCTTTTCTTTAAGGGATTCGACCACATAACGGTTATGCACAATTTCATGCCGCACATAAACCGGCGCGCCAAAACGCGCGATCGTCTTCTCGACAATCCGGATCGCCCGGTCAACGCCGGCGCAAAAGCCGCGCGGCGCGGCGAGAAAAAGGGTCAGTTGCAGTTTATTGTGTTGCGTCATGGGGATTGAATAATTCCGGGCAAGGCTTGCGGGGGCCTCAGCGCCCCATTATGGTGCCGCGTAATAGAAAGCGCCAGCCTGAACTTGTCAACCGGGTAGGCTGAAACGAGGAGTTCTCATGATGATTTCACGCGCCGGGGCGAAGAATTTGCAGCGCGGGGCGGGCATTGCTGCCGTGTTGCTGGTCTTTGCATTGCTTTCCGGCTGCGCTTCGGGCGGCGGCGGCCTGTTTGGCTCGCGGGATAAAAAACCGGCAAAAGTGGTCAAGAAGAATTGCCCCTCAATCGCCACCTTGTCGCAAGCCTCCGGCATCACGGTTTTTGTGCCCGGCGCCAAACAGGCGCTGGAGAATATCCGCTATGACGCCCTGATCGCCAAGGCCGCGCTTGATTGCAAGGTGACCGGCAATCAGGTAGTGGCCGAATTCGGCATGAGCGGGCGCATTTCGCTGGGGCCAAAAGGTGCGCCGGGCAAGAAAATTCTGCCCCTTTTCGCCGCACTGACCCTGAAGGACAAGGATGTGCGTAACAAGATTTTCCGCAAAACCGATGTGACCGTAAAGCCGGGCCGCCGCAATGCCGATTTTATCGAAGTGATCAAGGATTTCACCTTCACCCTCGGGCCGGGCAAAAAGCCCACCGATTACGAGGTGCTGGTCGGGTTTGATCTGAGCCCGGCCCAACTGCAATACAACCAGCGCAACCGCTAGTCTGAATTCTCAAGGAACCCTTCATGTCCAAGATCGACCCCAATGAAAAACGCCCCTTTATTCCCGTCGGCATTGCGGTGATGACCGTCTCCGACACCAGAACTCTGGAGGACGACCGTTCCGGCGACACGCTGGTCAAACGCATCGCGGCCAGCGGTCACAAGCTGATCGACAGGGTGATCGTCAAGGATGAGGCGGACGCCATTCAGGCCAGGGTGAGGGCATGGATCGGTCGCGATGAGATTGATGTAATCATCTCCACCGGCGGCACCGGGCTGACCGGGCGCGACATTACCCCTGAAGCCATGCGGCCGCTGTTCGAGAAGGAAATCGACGGCTTCGCCATCATGTTCCAGCGCATTTCCTATGACAAGATCGGCCTCTCCTCAATCCAGTCCCGTGCCCTTGGCGGTGTGGCCAACGGCACCTATATTTTTTCCCTGCCCGGTTCCACCGGAGCCTGCAAGGATGGCTGGGACGGCATTTTACAGCCGCAACTCGACTACCGCACTTTGCCGTGCAATTTCGTCGAGATCATGCCAAGGCTGGACGAGCACCTCAAACGCCACAAGGGCTAACCCTTTTACGGGGCTGATCAGTCCGGCACCCGCCTGTGGAAAACTCTGTGGAAAAACTGTGGAAAAGTCAGGGAGTTAATGATGATGAACCGTGCGAGCTCCGCATCGGCTCGCCCGGTTCATTCATTATGCTCCCATGCCGGTGATGAGAGGATAAGTTTTTGCCGTCTCCATCGCCGGTAATCTTTTTCCGTGTCAATATCATTCAGGGATTCAAGAAATCTGATTTTCTGGTTTTCAAGATTTCTTGATGTATCCTCCAGCGCATAAGGGCTGGACCAGCGGATATTGCTGAATATATTCAGGATTTTGGGAAATCTTTTCAGGCCGACCAGCCAGTAGCCGCCATCTTCCGCCGGACCAAAAACCGCATCATGACCCCCCAGCGCCCTGAACGCCGCCTCGATATGGCGGGGGCGGATATCGGGAATATCGCTTCCGATAATCACGGCCGGACCCGGCGGCAGGGTCTCGAAAATCCGCTGCATGCGATGCCCCAGATCACCGCCGGCCTGTGAAAACCGCGCAAGGTTCTGCGGCCAGCACCTTGCCCCGAGCGCCCGGTGCGGCGTAACCGCCAGCCAGCTCTGCCAGCGCCGGTCATGAGCCAGATTGCGCAATTGCGCCGCAAGCGCATTGCGGTAAAACCCGGCGGCGGCGGCAATCCCGATGCCCTTGCCCAGCCGGGTTTTGACATTTCCGGCACGCGGTTCCCTGGCCATGATCACCAGATGCCTGCCCGCTGCCCTCACCGGTAAAACCGCGCTATCCGGGCCGGCGAAACCCGCAGGAAATAGAGCGCCAGACAGCTTAAATTGCGCGCGATGCGGGCGGCAAAGCCCTCGCGCCGGTAGCGCTGCGCGCTGGTGGTGGCTTTTAGGGTGAGACCGGCAAGACGTTTGCGGCCGATCCGGCGCACGAATTCCACATCCTCCATCAGGGGCAGGTCGGAATAGCCGCCGACCTGCTCATAATGCCGCCGCTCGATCAACAGACCCTGATCGCCATAGGGCAGGGCAAAAAGCGCGCAGCGCATCTGTACCCCCGCCTCCATGATGCGGGCAAAAAAACGCGGATCATCGAGCGCAAAGCTGAAATAGGCCGCTTGCATCGGCTCTGCGCCCATCATCCGGGTTTCGATAAAACGCTGAACCTCGCCCTCCCAGCCGGGCGAGAGCTCCGTATCGGCATGCAGGAACAACAGCCACCGGCCCTGCGCCGCCTTCGCTCCGGCGGCAAGCTGCGCGCCGCGTCCTTTCGGGCTTTCAACAAACCGCGCGCCGCAGCTCTCGCTCAGCTTTCTGGTCGCGTCCACCGAGCCGCCATCGGCGATAATAACCTCTTTGACCACACCGGCCACAACTCCGGGCACAAGCGCTGCAAGGCTCCGCGGCAATGACACGGCTGTGTTATATGTCGGGATGATGACGCTCAGCATGAGCTGCACTATACTCTCCGCGTATCTCAAGATCAAAGACAGTTGGACAGGACCGGAAATGAAAGAATTACTCAGAACAACGGATCCCGTGCTGATCACGGCGATCGAGGCCACCTTGAGTGCCGCCGGGATCAACTGCGCCGTGTTTGACGGCAATATGAGCATTCTGGAAGGTTCGGTCGGCGCCCTGCCGCGCCGGATCATGGTGGATGATAACGCGCTGGCAAGAGCAAGAACGGTTTTGCGCCAGGCCGAGATCATCGCCGATGAGTGAACCCCTTGACGGCCTGAGCGATGATGCTTTTCTGGACGGTAAAATCCGGCTTCTGCAACCTGAAAAAGGGGTAAGGGCGGGGATTGATGCCGTGTTTCTCGCCGCCGCCATTCCCGCAAGGCCGGGCGAGAGCGTGCTTGAGGCGGGGACAGGTTCCGGCGTGGTTTCCTTATGCCTGTGCGCCCGGGTGCCAGATCTGAAGGTTACCGGCATTGAAATCCAGACTGAAGCGGCCGGGCTTGCGCGGCGCAATATCAAACGCAACGGGTTTGACGAAAACATCCATATCATTGCGGCCGATATCTGCGCCCCGGCGCAGGAGCTGTTTGCAATAGGCGTTGCGGCCGACAGCTTTGACCATGTATTCGCCAATCCGCCCTATTACCGGAAAGGCACCGGCCGCGCCTCGCCCCTACCGGGCAAGGCCATTGCCCACGCTCATGAAACCGGTGATCTGGCGCAGTGGATACGGTTTTTGATCCGCAGTCTCAAACCCGGCGGTACCATCACTCTGGTGCACCGCCCCGAAAGCCTTGGCCGGATCCTGCCGGAGCTTGAGGGCAGGGCCGGAAATATAAAGCTCGTTCCTTTATTCCCCAAACCCGGTGCGCCGTCACACCGCCTGCTCGTTCAGGCGACAAAGGCAAACCGTGCCCCGCTGCAAATCCTGCCCGGTTTGGTCCTGCAAGATGAAACGCGAAGCTATTGCGCCGGAGCCGATGCAATCTTGCGGGCAGGGGAGGGCTATCAATTCTGATACCAGCCCTTGTGAGCCCGGGCTTTGCCGTTTATGTAAGAGCCCATGTCCGGATCAAAACATAAAAAACCCTCTTTGTGGCGGCGCATCCTGCCCAGGCGCTGGCGAGAGCCAAAGCCGGTTGTCGGCGTCTTGCGCCTTGCCGGTGCCATCGGTGCCGTGACGCCCCTGAAACCTGGCCTGAACCTGCATGACTTAAATGAATCCATCGAGAAAGTCTTTGAACTCAAGGCGTTGAAAGCCGTGGCGCTCCAGATCAACTCGCCCGGCGGCTCGCCGGTGCAATCGGCGCAAATTTTCCGCCGTATTCGCGAACTGGCGGAGGAAAACGAAATTCCCGTCTATGCCTTTGCCGAAGATGTCGCCGCCTCGGGCGGTTATATGCTGGCGCTGGCGGGGGATGAAATTTACGCCGATCCCAGTTCCATCATCGGTTCCATCGGGGTGATTTCTTCCGGTTTCGGTTTTGTCAAGGCAATAGAGAAACTCGGCGTTGAGCGCCGAGTTTACACTGCGGGCGAGAAAAAGATGAGCCTTGATCCGTTTTCGCCCGAATCAAAGGATGATATCGAGCGCCTGATGGCGCTTCAGCTTGATGTGCACAAAACCTTTATCGCCATGGTGAAAGAGCGCCGCGGCGGGCGTCTGACGGATGAAGACATTTTCACCGGCGAGTTCTGGTCCGGGAAAAAGGCAAAGACCCTGGGCCTGATTGACGGTCTGGCCGATATGCATGCCTTTATGACCGGTAAATTTGGCGAGGATGTCAAAATCAAGCCCGTGGGCGGCGAGAAAAACTGGCTCAAGCGCAAGCTCGGCCTCTCTTCCCCAAACGCCCTGATGTCGCAGCACTGGGCCGAGGACTTGATCTCGGCGGCTGAAACGCGCAATCTGTGGTCAAGATACGGGCTTTAACAGCGGTACACCCATGGGACCCATTTTCTCTTTACTTATCATCGGCCTCGGCGGCTGGGTGCTCTACCGCTTTTTAAGCGGCGGCCCGGGGAAAAAAAACCCGCCGCGCAAACAGGGCCCGGTTGACCCCAAAGACCTGCCCAAACTCAAAAAAGACCCCAAAACCGGCGTTTACCGCCCCGAAGATGACTGAGCGGGTTTGATTGCTTCCCCCCCCTTGCGCCGGTTGCACCGGGCAGGGCAGTTGTGATAAAACCCCGGGAAACATTAGCAATCACGCATACGAGGACCAGTCATGCCCACCTATGATTATGAATGCACAAACTGCGGCAAACCGCATCAGGCAAACCATTCCATGTCTGCCGACAAACCAAAATGCCCTTCATGCGGCGGCGAGCTGACGCAGGTGATCCTTAGCGCCCCGGCGGTGAGCGGCGCCAATTTCGGCGCCGGCAGTTCCGCCAGCGCCCCGGCCTGCGAGGCCCCGTCAGGGGCAAGCTGCGCCACCGGCGCCTGCCCGTTTCAATAAGGGGAGTTCATGGCTGTCGCGGATATGAATTTATCTCATTCGCGGCCATTCCTCGCTTGCTCTCGGGCCGCCGTCGCGGCCGCGGGCGCAAAACGCTAAATCTTCCCCTCATAAACCAGCACCGGCTGGCGCGCGGCGCGGGTTTCGTCGAGGCGGCGGCGCGGCGCAAAGACCGGGGCGTTGGTAAAACGCCCGGTCTCGCCCGATCTGGCTGCCTTCACCAGCGCCCGCATGGTCTCGATGAACTGATCGAGGGTTTCTTTTGATTCCGATTCGGTTGGCTCGATCAGCATCGCGCCATGCACCACCAGCGGGAAATACACCGTCATGGGGTGAAAGCCCTCATCGATCATCGCCTTGGCGAAATCCAGCGTGGTGACGCCGGTGTCTTTTAAGAACGCATCATCAAACAGCACCTCATGCATACAGCTCTGGTTGCCAAAAGGCAGGCTCATCACATCGGCAAGACGGGCGCGGATGTAATTGGCGTTCAGGACTGCATCATCGGTGGACCGGGCCAGCCCGTTGCCGCCATGGCTGAGCATATACGAAAGCGCTCGCACGAATACTCCCATCTGGCCCTGAAACGCCGCCATGCGGCCAAAGGGGGATGCATTTTCGGCCTCATCGGGGTTTTCAATCAGCGAAAACACACCGTACTTTTCGCGTAAAAGCGGCAGGGGGGCAAAAGGCGCAAGGGCCTTTGAAAACACCACCGGTCCCGCGCCCGGCCCGCCGCCGCCATGGGGGGTGGAGAAGGTCTTGTGCAGATTGATGTGCATGGCGTCAACACCAAGCGCCGCCACATCGGCGCGCCCCATCAGGGCGTTGAGATTGGCCCCGTCGCCATAGACAAACCCGCCCGCCTCATGCACGGCTGCGGATATGGCGGCAAAGTCGCGCTCGAACAGCCCGCAGGTATTGGGATTGGTGATCATGATCCCGGCCACATCGGGGCCAAGATGCTCGCGAACCGCCTCCACAGACACCGTGCCGTCCGCGCGCGCCGGAATGGCTTTTACCTTGTAGCCCACCAGCGAAGCGGTGGCCGGGTTGGTGCCGTGCGAGGATTCCGGGGTCAGAACGACAGAGCGCGCATCGCCCCTGGCCTCCAGCGCGGCGCGGATCGCCATCATGCCCGCAAGCTCGCCATGCGCTCCGGCGCGCGGCGCAAGGGTGACGGCGCTCATGCCGGTGATATTGCACAACCACCCGGAAATTTCATGCTGCAATTCAAGCGCGCCCTGCACGGTGGACTGGGGTTGCAGCGGATGGATATCGGCAAAGCCGGGCAGGCGCGCCATTTTTTCATTCAGGCGCGGATTGTGCTTCATGGTGCACGAGCCGAGCGGATAAAACCCGCCGTCAATGGAAAAATTCTTCTGTGACAGGCGCACATAATGGCGCATGATTTCCGGCTCGCTCAGACCGGGAAGGTCAGGGGCGCTCTCCTGCTCCAGCCCGGCAAGATTGGTGCTCAAGCCCTCCGGCTCGGGCAAATCCACCCCGCCATGACCATAATCGGCGCGCTCGAAAATCAGGGGTTCTTCAATCTGAAGCGCCTTGTTGCCGGTGAAAGTGCGGCTCCGGGGTGCTTGTGTTTCACCTGCCCCGGTGGGGCGTCCTTCCCGGTTCATGACAAAATTTCCTTCAATGCGCCGGCATAGGCGGCGCGGTGTTCATCGGTGTTCAGTTCGCTGGCGGCGGTGATAATGAGATCATCAAACCCCTCTCCGGGATAAAACCGCGAGGCGGGAACCCCGCCCAGAATATCGCGCCCGGCCAGCGCCTCGATGACTTCAGCCGCATCGCCCGGAACCTTATAGGTGAACTCGTTGAAATAGCCGCTGTTCAAAACCTTGACCCCCGGCACCTGCCCAAGGGTTCCGGCCAGAGCGATCGTACTTTCATGATTAAGCCGCGCCAGCTTGCGCAAGCCTTCTCCGCCCAGCAGGCTGAGATGGATCGAAAACGCCAGCGCGCACAGTCCCGAATTGGTGCAGATATTGCTGGTCGCTTTCTCGCGCCTGATATGCTGCTCGCGGGTGGAGAGGGTGAGCACAAAGCCGCGCCGCCCGTCGGCGTCCACCGTCTGGCCGCAAATGCGCCCCGGCATCTGGCGCAGCAGCTTTTTATTGACCGCAAACAGCCCCAGATAGGGCCCGCCGAAATTGAGCCCGTTGCCGATCGACTGGCCCTCGCCGCAGACAACATCGGCCCCCATCGCGCCGGGTGAGCGCAACAGGCCCAGCGAGACCGGCTCGGTCACCACCGCGATCAGCAAGGCGCCCGCCGCATGCGCCGCCTCGGCCAGCGGCGCAAGATCGCGCACCTGCCCGAAGACATCCGGGTTTTGCACCACCAGCGCCGCAGTATCCTTGTCGATCAGCCCGGCCAGCTCCGGCGCGCCGCCCGGCTGCGGGCGGGTGGTTTCGATCCTGAGCCCGCCAAAGCGCCCCAGCGTCAAGGTGCTCTCGCGGTAATGCGGGTGCAGATTGCCGCAGATGACGATTTTCCTGCGCCGCTTGACCCGGCTCGCCATCAACGCCGCCTCGGCGCAGGCGGTGGAGCCGTCATACATTGAGGCATTGGCCACCTCCATGCCGGTGAGGCGCGCCACCTGCGTCTGAAACTCGAACAGAACCTGCAAGGTGCCCTGACTGATCTCCGGCTGATAGGGGGTATAGGCGGTGAGGAACTCCGAGCGCTGGATCAGGTGATCGACACTGGCGGGGACATGATGCCGGTAAGCGCCGCAACCGATGAAGAAAGGCCCTGAAGCCGCCGCCCGGTTTTTTGCCGCCAGCGCCGCCATATGGGCTTCGACATCCCACTCGCCCTGATAGCCGGGCAGGGTTTCAAGGCCGCTGCGCTGCGCTTCTTGCGGGATATCGGCAAACAGCGCCGCCATACCGGCAACGCCGATTTTATCAAGCATGGCTTTGCGGGTCTCGTCCGTATGCGGCAGATAACGCATGATTCTACAACTCCGCGATGAAAGCCTTATAGGCGTCCTCGTCCATCAGCTCTTCAAGTTCGGCTTCATCACTGATCGAAACCTTCATGAACCAGCCCTCGCCCTCAGGATCGGAATTGACAATCGCCGGCTCGCCTTCAAGAATGCTGTTGACTTCAATAACCGCGCAACTGATCGGCGCATAAACCTCGCTGGCGGCCTTGACCGATTCAATGACCGCCGCTTCATCGCCTTTGGCAAATGAAGCCCCCGTTTCGGGCAACTCCACAAACACCACATCGCCGAGCTGCCCCTGGGCATAATCGGTAATGCCGATAGTGGCGATGTCGCCCTCGATCTGGATATATTCATGGTCTTCGGTGTATTTTGTGTCGCTCATGCCTGTTTTTCCCTGAAAATGGTTCTGGTCCCTGTTTTTCCTCTTTTCGTCATTCCGGCCTGCGCAGGAATGACATTTGGCCGGTAAACACTTATCCCTTTACCGCCCGGTGATAATTATGCGCCACGAAGGGCAGTTTGACGACGCTGGCCCCATGCGCCTTGCCGCGTACAATGAGCTGCAAACGGGTTCCGGGCGCGGCAAATTCCGCCGCGACATAGCCCATCGCCACCGGTCCGCCCACGCTCGGCCCGAAACCGCCGCTGGTGATCTTTCCGATAACATTGCCGTCATTGTCGCGTATCTGCGTGCCCTCGCGCGCCGGGGCGCGGCCCTCGGGGCGGATGCCCACCAGTTTGCGGCTCGGGCCGTCTTTAATCTCGCGCAAAATCCGCGCCGCGCCCGGGAACCCGCCCTCAGTGCGACGCCGCTTGCCGATGGTGAAGGCGATATTGCCCTCTACCGGCGAGGTTTCCGGGTTTAAATCATGCCCGTAAAGACACATGCCGGCTTCAAGGCGCAGCGAATCGCGCGCGCCAAGACCTATCGGTTCAACGCGGTCATCTTCGAGAAGCAACTTGGCGA
>JAJRYE010000045.1 GCA_024275895.1 Alphaproteobacteria bacterium
ATCTGCGTTACCGGCGTCTCTGGCAGCGGCAAATCCTCGTTGCTCATCGACACCCTCTACCGCGCCGTGGCGCGCAGCCTCAACAATGCCCGCCATGTTGCCGGTGAATATGAGCGCATCGAGGGTCTGGAGTTCATCGACAAGATCATCGATATCGACCAGTCCCCCATCGGCCGCACACCGCGCTCCAACCCGGCCACCTACACCGGCGCTTTTACCCCCATCCGCGAATGGTTCGCCGGTCTGCCCGAAGCCAAAACCCGCGGTTACAAGCCGGGGCGTTTTTCCTTTAATGTCAAGGGCGGGCGCTGCGAGAGCTGCAAGGGCGACGGGGTCATCAAGATCGAGATGCATTTTTTGCCTGATGTCTATGTCACCTGCGAGGCCTGTAGCGGCAAGCGCTACAACCGCGAAACCCTCGAGATCAAATTCAAGGGCAAATCCATTGCCGATGTGCTCGACATGACGGTGGAAGAAGGTGCGGGCTTTTTCAAGGCTGTCCCCGCCGTGCGCGACAAGCTGGAAACCCTGCACCGGGTTGGGCTCGATTACATCCATATCGGCCAGCAGGCCACCACCTTGTCCGGCGGCGAGGCGCAAAGGGTCAAACTGGCCAAGGAACTTTCAAAACGCGCCACCGGCCGCACGCTCTACATTCTTGACGAGCCGACAACGGGACTGCATTTCCATGATGTCGCCAAACTGCTCGAAGTGCTGCATGAACTGGTGGATCAGGGCAATACGGTGATTGTGATCGAGCATAATCTTGAAGTGATCAAGACCGCCGACTGGATTCTTGACCTTGGCCCCGAAGGTGGCGATGGTGGTGGCGAAATCATCGCCGAAGGCCCCCCCGAAACCATCATGGCAGCAAAAAACAGTTATACAGGTCAATACCTTAAGGAAATGCAGCAAAGGCGAAAACGCATCCGGGCAGCAGAATAGCTATATTGCATATAGCCTGTTTATCCGATTTGTGACACACTGGCAGAAAAAGCAGGGGAGAACATGCGAATCCCGGCAGAGTGAATTCTTGCAATTTACCGGGTAGTTTGAGTTGTCCTCATCGCGGATCAAATGATCCCGTCATTCGTGCCCTCACAGGAATGACGAATTCTGGTGCAGAGCATCCTCGGGCGGGTACATTGATCGGAATAGAAAAAATCGGGAGAACTGGGTATGAAAATGTCCGCGGCCATATTTGTTGTAACTGCTGTGATTTCATTCCTGAACATTCCCCATTCCGTTTCAGCCAAACCCTTGTCAAAAGGCGATTGTGCCGATCCCCGCCCGCTGACCGATCTCAGGCATTGTTCTTTCAAGGGCCTGAAAACAATCAATCTTGACCTGCACGGCTCCAATTTATCCGGCGTTGATTTTTCCAATGCCACCGTGCTGAAATGTGATTTCATCGGCGCAAATCTGCGCGGCGCAAATCTGAAATGGTCGGGCTTTAACGATTGCTGGATGCAGCGGGCCACATTCAGCGGCGCCGACCTTTTCCATACCAATTTCGATGATGTGGACATGAAGGGCGCCAATCTTCGCTATACCAATATGTTCGGCGCCAGAATGAGCGATGTGATTGCCGATTCCGTTGATTTTCGCGGTGCATATATGAAAGACGTCATCATGGAAAGATCGCGCTTCCGGCGCGCCATTTTCGATGAAAACTATATGTTACGGGCCGTTATCGAAGGCTCGGATTTCCGCTGGGCCTCCTTGCAGAACGTCAATCTGACCGGCGCCAGCGCCGAGGAGGTTTCATTCTGGGGAGCCGACCTCAGAGGCGCATTGCTGCGCGGCGCAACCTTGTATTCCACAAGCTTTGTCGGCGCCAGATTGGGCGGGGCCGATTTCGTCAACGCTCATTACGAGGAAACCGATTTTCGTGGCACGGCAAATTTACCCGATCCCGTCAAGAAGCGCCTGTCGGAAAACTGGCGCGCCAACTGATCAGCCCCCGGGCGGCGGCGAGGCTTCAAAAGCGGTGACCTCATCGCTCAGCACATCCCACTCGCGCTTGTCCTTGGTGTAAACCACTACAGCCGGTTTGATATTCTGCGGATTGTCCATTGATCCCACCTGCACCCCGATTGTTCCCTCGCGCACTGAATTGCGGCCAAACAACCGGCCTCCACATCTGGGGCAAAAGATGCGCGTATTGGTGTTGCCACTATCGGCAATGACGGAATATTCCGCCAGTACACCGGAAATATTCACCTGGATATCTTTATAGAACGCCAGTGTGATATGATCCGCCCCGGAGGCTTTTTGACAATCCGTGCAGCAGCAATGCGCCGTAAATACGGGATCACCGGTGATCTCATATGTAACGTCGCCGCATAGACAGCTTCCGGTGGTTTTGGTGGTTTCACTCACAACCTTCTCCCTCTTGCCTCATTCCGGCGCAAGCCGGAAGCTGTTTGGCCTTCGACAGTAATCCTTTATCCCGGCAATGGATACCGGCTTTCGCCGGCATGACAGTCAATTCCCGTTGATCTGCTGAAAAATAAAATCAATCTACAGCGGAATATTATCATGTTTCTTCCACGGCGCTTGCGCTTTTTTCCCGGCCAGCATTTTCAGCCCGCGAATAAGACGCAAACGGGTATTGTGCGGCAGGATCACCTCGTCGATATAGCCGCGCTCGGCGGCAACGAAGGGATTGGCGAAGCGGGTTTCATACTCCTTGATCCTCGCGGCGATTTTGTCTTTATCCCCCAATTCGCTGCGATAAAGGATTTCCACCGCGCCTTTTGCCCCCATCACGGCGATTTCCGCCGACGGCCAGGCATAGTTGAGATCACCCCGGATATGTTTTGACGACATCACGTCATAAGCCCCGCCGTAAGCCTTGCGGGTAATCACGGTGAGCTTGGGAACCGTGGCTTCGGCATAGGCAAAAAGCAGTTTGGCGCCGTGCTTGATCAGCCCGCCATATTCCTGCGCCGTGCCGGGCAGAAATCCGGGCACATCGACAAAGGTGATCACCGGGATATCAAAACAATCGCAAAAGCGCACAAAGCGCGCTGCCTTGCGCGAGGCGTCCGAATCGAGCACCCCGGCCAGCACCTTGGGCTGATTGGCGATAATCCCCACACTGCGTCCCTCCATGCGCCCGAAACCGGTGATGATATTGGCCGCGAATTTTTCCTGCAGTTCAAAGAAGTCACCCTCGTCGAGCACTTTCAAGATTAACTCATGCATATCGTAAGGCTGGTTCGGATTGGTCGGAATGAGCGTATCAAGCGACATCTCGGCCCGCTTGATATCATCAAAACCGGGCCATACCGGAACCCCGGCGGTATTATTGGCGGGCAGGAAATCAATCAGCCGCCGCATTTGCCGCAGGGCCTCCAGATCATTCTCATAGGCTCCGTCGGCAATGGAGGATTTGACCGCATGAACGCTCGCGCCGCCAAGTTCTTCCGCGCTCACCTCTTCATTGGTCACAGTCTTGACCACATCAGGACCGGTCACGAACATGTAGGACGTATCCTTTACCATGAAGATGAAATCCGTCATGGCGGGCGAATAGACATCGCCGCCGGCGCACGGCCCCATAATGAGCGAGATTTGCGGGATGACGCCGGATGCCTGCACATTGCGCCAGAACACCTCGCCATAACCACCCAGCGCCGCCACGCCTTCCTGGATGCGCGCCCCGCCCGCATCAAAAATGCCGATGACCGGTGCTCGGTTTTGCAGCGCCATATCCTGCAATTTGGTGATTTTTCTGGCATGCGCCTCGGAAAGCGAGCCGCCAAACACAGTAAAATCCTTGGCAAAGACATAGACGATGCGCCCGTTCACCGTTCCCCATCCGGTTACCACCCCATCGCCCGGAATGGTCGCATCCGCCATGCCGAAATCGGTGCAGCGGTGCTCGACAAACATGTCGAACTCTTCAAACGAGCCCTCATCCAGAAGCAGCCCGATACGCTCGCGTGCCGCCAGCTTGCCCTTGGCGTGCTGGCGCTCGATGCGCGCCTTGCCGCCGCCCATCCGCGCTGTCTCGCGGCGTTTTTCCAGCTCTTCAAGAATTTTCTGCATCAACCTCGCCCTGTTTTTTCCGTCATGCACACCGCGCTTTTATCAAACCGGCGCGAATTTGCGTTCAGGCAATTTCCCCTTCTTATCACAGACACGCACGATAAGTTATTCTCCCAATGACGTAAAACCAAAAGGATCAGGACTTCACCATGGATAAAAAATCAGCCGCGGCCCTAAACTCGGTGTAACGCGCCTCCCGGCGGCTTTCCGCCTCCTCATCCGCGCCCCATTGCTCGCTTTGCCAATCCTCATCCACATGCGCCACCCGCCAGGCTGCGGATTGCGAGATCTCATCCGCCGCCAGCGCCCATGTGACAAGAGCAGAACCTGAAAGCACGGTGAGCGTATGCTCGGCCGCCAGCTCAAAGGCCCCCTCGCCGCCAAGCCAGTTTTCAAATGCGCCCAAAGCCGCTTTTGGCTGTTCAAGATGCACAAGGCTGACCGTGGTTTCAAACTCCGCGCCGAGTTTTTGCGCCGCCAGCGCCAATATGGGCGACCAGAGCTCATCCTGCCGCTCAATCAGAGCCTGGGGCGAAGCGGCGCGGTAGCACAGCAGATCACTTGCCGCAAAGCCCAGGATTTCCGCCCGCACCGGTTTCGGATTTTCAGCCACAAGATCAATCGCGCTATTAGCAATCCGGGTCAGCGCCATGGCGGCCGGATCAATAAACTCGCCCTGATCGCGCCATTCCGCCGCAATCTGCTCCGCCAGTTCCCTTGCGGGCACGGCAAGGGCGGCTTTTGCTTTTGTTTTTATCCCGCGCCCGTCAAGCTCAATTCCATAGCCACCGGACGTTTGACAAACATTTACACTCTTGTAGAAACGTTTTGGCAATTGCGGTTTGAACTGCGCTTTTATCCGCGCCTGAATATTATCCCCGCTCATGGCTATTCATCCGCGAAGGGGTCAAAATCAGCTCTTTCCTCAAAGCCGAGCGCCTGCCATCCCTTGCGCATATGCTCCGGCAATTCCGCCTCGACATGCAATTTGCCCCCTGCCGGATGCGGCAGGGTGATAGAGCGGGCATGCAGATGCAGCTTGAAGCTAAGCCCGCCGATGAAGCACGCCTCACCGCCATATTTGCCATCGCCGATAACAGGATGGCCGATGGCGCTCATATGCACCCTGAGTTGATGCGTGCGCCCGGTAACCGGTTTAAGAATCACGAAAGATGCCCGGTTGCCGGCCGTCTCCACCACTGCATATTCGCTGATGGCCTTTTTGGCCCCCGCCCCTCCGGCCTGAACCCGCTCGCCTCCCGGCCCGCCGGATTTGCCCAGCGGCAGATCGATCACCCCCATGGCGGGACGCAGGCTCCCCAGACAAAGGCTCCAGTAAAGCTTGGTGGCGCTCTTGCCCTGAAAAACCTGCCCCAGAAACGCCGCCGCCTTGCGCGTGCGCGCCAGCACCAGCACCCCGCTGGTATCCTTGTCCAGCCTGTGCACCAGACGCGGGCGCTCGGAGCTCTCGAATTTAAGCCCGTCCAGCATACCGTCAATATGGCGCGTGGTTTTCGAGCCACCCTGAACCGCCAGCCCTGGCGGTTTGTTCAAAACAAGTATTGCCTTGTCCTTGTGGATAACAAGGCTGCGGATGAATTCAGCATCGGCGGCACCTGGCCCTTTGATAGCGGGTTTTTGCGCCATATCCGGCAAGGGCGGCACCCGGATTTGCTGCCCCGGCGTTATGCGAGCATTGGCTTTGGCGCGTTTGCCGTCAAGGCGCACCTGCCCCTTGCGCAACAGTTTTTGCAATCTTGTCGTCGGAAGTTGCGGGTAACGGGCGCGAAACCAGCGGTCAAGCCGCATACCGGCCTCCTCCGCTTTCACCTGCACAATTTCAACTCTGCTCATGGCAATGACACCCGCATGAGATAAAGCCCGGCCAGCAGCGCAAGCGCTGAGGCCAGCACCGAGCCGGTTGCATAAAGCACTGCGGTTAGATAGTCCCGGTTTCCCATCATGCTGACAACCTCCAGCGAATAGGCCGAAAAGGTGGTAAACCCGCCCAGAATCCCGGTCATGAGAAAAAGCTGCACCGTATTTGGAGTTATACGATCGGCAAAAAACTCAAACACCAGCCCCATGGCGAAACTGCCCGCTATGTTGACAAACAGCGTTCCCCACGGAAAACCGGGCCCGAAAAGCGCCAGCGCCTTCACCGCCACCAAATAGCGCAACGCCACGCCAATAGCCCCGCCCGCCGCCACCGATGCCAGAAAGGTAAAATTCATGAGCCCGGAGCAAAAAAGCCCTCTCCCTTGGCAAGAGGGTTGGGTGAGGCGAGAGTATGGAAATGATTGTTGCAAGACTCAACCATTTTTCACCTGCCGCATTCTGACAAACTTCAGCCCGAGAAGCAGCGCTGGCGCGCCGTGCATCAGCAGATCGAAAACATCAATCGGTTTTACCAGCTCTCCCGCCATCAGCAGGCGCAATTTCGCCAGCAGATGCGGCTCGGGAGCAAACGGCGCCAACCCCAGCAGCAAGGCCGCCACCACAAGTGTACTCCAGGGAAGTTTATCCAGCCATGCCATACAAAATCATCCTGTCAATTGTCGCCTGAGTGCTTTTTGCGGAGCCCGTCCCAATAGTCAAGCCGTTTGCCGATCTCGCGCTCAAATCCGCGCGCAACCGGCCGATAATAAATCTCCCGCCCCATAGCATCAGGGAAATAATCCTGCCCCGAAAAGCAATCGGGCGTGTCATGATCATAGATATAGCCATCACCATAGCCCTCATCCTTCATCAGGTTTGTCGGCGCATTGAGGATGTGTCTGGGCGGCGCCACCGAGCCTGTCTTTTGCGCCGCCTTTTGCGCCGCCTTGAAAGCGCTGTAGGCGGCGTTGGATTTGGGGGCGGTGCTCAGATAGATCACGGCATTGGCCAGCGCCAGATCGCCCTCCGGCGCGCCCAGAAACTCAAACGCCTCTCTGGCCGCATTGGCGATAACGAGCGCCTGCGGGTCGGCCAGCCCGATATCCTCAACCGCCATGCGCACCAGCCGCCGGGCGATGAAGAGCGGCGTCTCGCCCCCCGCCAGCATGCGCGCCATCCAGTAGAGCGCCGCCTGCGGGTCGGAGCCGCGCACCGATTTATGCAGGGCGCTGATCAGATTGTAATGCCCGTCCCGGTCCCGGTCATAAACCGGCGCTCGCTGCTGGGCGATTTTACTCAATGCCTCCTGATCAAGAAATTTGTCCGATGGCCAACCGGCGGAGACTTCCAGAACCGTCTCGGCCTGATTGAGCAAATGCCGCCCGTCTCCGTCCGCCATGCGGATCAGGCTTTCGCGCGCGCCCCTCTCAAGCGGCAGTTTGCACCCGGTCTCCTCTTCCGCCCGCATCAGAAGCTGCTCCAGCGCCGCATGGTCAAGCGGTTTCAGGGTCAAAACCATGGAGCGCGACAGCAAGGCGGCATTGAGTTCAAAGGAGGGGTTCTCCGTCGTTGCCCCCACCAGCGTGATGGTGCCGTCCTCCATTACGGGCAGGAACCCGTCCTGCTGCGCGCGGTTGAAACGGTGGATTTCATCGACAAATAGAAGCGTCCCCCTTCCCTCAAGCCGCCGCATGCGGGCCAGCTCAAACGCCTTGCGCAAATCCTGAACACCGGAGAAGATGGCCGACATCTGGACAAATTCCAACCCGGTTTCGTGCGCCAGCAGCCGCGCAATGGTTGTTTTGCCGCATCCGGGCGGGCCCCAGAATATGATCGATCCCATATGCCCGGCGTCAAGAACCTGACGCAGCGCCCCGTCAGCGCCCAGAATATGATCCTGCCCCACCACCTGACCCAGTGCCCGCGGACGCAAACGGTCCGCCAGCGGCCGCGGCGCACCAGCCTCAAGCGAGGCGGCGCCAAACAGATCGGAATCAGGGCTCATCTTCTTGTCTTTACCGGTTTATCACTGTGCTGAGGCGTTTGTTACCGCGCCGCACCGTCAGGCTCCATGAATAGGTCTGCTCGCGAACCGCCCGGACAACATCGGCAACAGAACGCATTTTATAATCATTGATCACCTCAATGATATCGCCGCGCTTCAATTTCAGCCGGTGCGCTTCGCTGCCCCTGATGACATCCAGAACCACGACCCCGCGATAGGCATTCTCTCCCATGGAAAGCTCTTCGGCCAGCGCCGGGGAAAGATTGGCGATCTTGGCGCCGGAAAACGGGTGATTGCCGCGCAGAACCCGGCTGCGCCGTTTGGGAATTTCCGGCGCCGCCATCAGCTCTATCTTGGCCGTGCGCACCCTGCCACCGCGAAAAACCTTCAGCTCGGCGCGCTCCCCCAGCTTTTTGGTCGCCAGATAATAATTGAACCCCTGTTTGGAGCGGATCTGGTGATCGGAAACCGAAAGGATGACATCAGAGGCGCGCAAACCCGCCCTCGCGGCGGGCGACCGGGGGAAAACCGAGCCCACAAGCACCCCCACGGGCCGCTTCAGCCCGAGGGATTCGGCGATTTCGGGCGTGACCTTCTGCAAGCTCGCCCCGACCCAGGGCCGCCGCACCCGGGTGCCGGTTTTGGCCGATTCCACCACCGCCCGCACCATATTGACCGGAATGGCAAAGCCAATGCCGTTCGAGCCGCCCGAACGGGTGTAAATCGCCGTATTGATCCCGGCCAGCCGCCCGTCCATGCTGATCAGCGCCCCGCCCGAATTGCCCGGATTGATCGCTGCATCGGTCTGGATGAAAAACTGGTAATCCGAAATCCCGCCCCGTGCCCTTGAGAGCGCCGAGATGATCCCGCTCGTTACCGTCTGGCCAACGCCGAACGGATTGCCGATCGCCAGAACCAGATCGCCGACCTGCAACCGGTCCGAATTACCAAAGGCAAGATAGGGGAATTTTGCCCCCCGGCTGCGCAGGCGCAAAACCGCCAGGTCAGTGCGCTTGTCCCGTAGCATGACATCAGCTTCAAATTCGCGCCCGTCGGCAAAGGCCACCTTGATCTCGGTGCCGTTTTTAATGACATGATAATTGGTCACGACAATGCCGGACGGGTCTACTATCACCCCAGAGCCCAGCGAACGCTGGACCTTCTTGCGCTCCACCCCGAAAGCGTCATCGCCGAAAAAGCGCCGGAACAGCGGATCGTCAAAAAACGGCGAGCGCCGCTCGCGCACCACCCGGCGCGAATACACATTCACCACCGCCGGCGCCGTTTGTTTAACAACCGGCGCGAAAGACAAGGCGATCTCCCCCCGGTCAAGCGGCAATCTCCGGTTTTGCTCCGCACCGGCAATATCAGAGCCCGCCAGTGCCAGCATCATCACAAGCGCCCCCGAACACATCCGGCCAACATATCCTTTAACCTGCATCCCAGATCTCCAAAACACCAACATGCCTGACAGAACTACCATTTACCGCCATTTCGCGCCACTCTTCCCTGCATATTGCGATTTTAATGCGTTGGAACGGCAACGAATGCGCAAATCCGCAGCTCTTGCTAATTACTGGATTTGAATAAATCCACCCCCTATATTGGCCCCGCTCCGATGAAAGAAAATCAATGGAAACCTGCACGAGCTACGCGCCGGACACTAACGCGAGGGATGGTGATGACAAAAATTTCAGACAAAAGCCCCCCTGTCTGACGGTATCGAGCTTGGCTCCGGAATACGAAACCGGCTGTGGTCATTGATGTCAAAAAAAGTGGATATTATCCCTGATGGTTTTTACGACCTTCTTCAGGATTCGATTTACAACCAGCTTTTGAACAAAATAGACATTGAATCCGTCAAATCACACCAGAAATCACACTGGCAGCACATTATTCTGCATGGCAACGATGAAAAAATAGAGCTATGGCTGAAGAAAAATCATAAAAAGCACCAGAAAATAGGCTTGCCAAACTGATCTGCCCCCTGAAACCGGACCTGCACGGAAAAACACGCCGCCGGAGCTGAGTGCACCGCTTTTGCCCCGCATACATCAGCCCGTTGCCGCACCGTTCAACCCATCGGACAAAAAGATTTTTACCCCCCTTGAAACCCCCAGGAAATACAGGCATAAGCGGCGGTGGAGAGGTGGCCGAGTGGTCGAAGGCGCTCCCCTGCTAAGGGAGTAGACGGGGAACCGTCTCGAGGGTTCGAATCCCTTCCTCTCCGCCACTTGCCTTCATTGAAACGCGGATATGCCTCTTGTCGGGGGTGATTTTCTTTATGTTTCAAAGGGGTTTAGGCTTGGCGACCGAACTTGCGAGAATGCCGGAACGCCTCGACGCGCTCTCTATCCCCCGTTTCTCTCTTTTCGACCGAACCTCGCGGCGATTTGGTTCGCTCGACGAAAGCCCAATAAAACAAGGGTTTTTCGTGAATTTCGCGTCCGACCGGTTGCCGCCGTGTCAAATCCTCTCACGCGATCAGAGAAAACAGAAATGGACGTGGCGGGGCGAACGGCTAGCGGTTAGTGCGTGGGTTTCCATGTGCGTTTTGATTGCTTTGCGCTTGTCGAGCGGTTAGACTTTCGAGGAATTTCGATGGCTTCGTCATCACTTTTATTTCTCTCGGAGCCACAAATGGATTTCACGTCTATCAGAATTAAGAATTTTAAGGCAATAAACGATGCCACGCTGTCAGACCTTGCAAAATTCAATGTTATTGTTGGGACTAATGGCAGCGTTAAAAGCTCGGCCTTGCAGGCTTTGCATTGGGTTTTGCAAAGTGGGCGGAACCTCGCAGTTGATACGAATCGCGACAAGGACAAAGGGGCAACCCTTTCGGCAAGTGACGCAAACTATATGCCTTCCCCAGATTACAAAAACGCGGGTTATAAAATTCTCTATGGAAATAGGAAAACAGCCCCTAAGCTGGAAATCGAGCTAATTTCTCCCCCTGACGAAGACGGGGAAGCCATGAACGCACACTTGTGGATTCGCGCGGCTAGAAATGAAGGCATTACCGTTCACGTCCCGTCCAGTAATAAAATTACAGCTCAAATTCGCAATCAGGGCAGAGAGATCAGTGCCTACATTCCGGGTTTGGCAGGTCACTCAAGGGGATGGCCCAGTTGCCGTCTTCCAGCCGCTCGGAGGCTGTTTTGAAGTTCGGTAAAATCTCCGGGTCGGTGAGCGCCAGATCCATGATGGCATGATAGGTGGCGGCGCTGACGGTTATGTTCTTCATCCTGACCTCCCTCAACTGGCAATCTTGTAAATACGGTTGCCGGAAGCATCTTTCTCCGAGGTGATGGTCAGGCCAAGCTTCTTCTTTATGGCGCCGGACATGGCTCCGCGACAGGTATGTGATTGCCAGCCGGTTGCTTTTTGAAGCTGGGCGATGGTCGCGCCTTGCGTCCGGGAAAGCAGGTCGATCATGATCGCCTGTTTGGTGCCGGAGCGGAGTTTGACCCTGGCGCGGGAACCGTCTTGCCCCTGTCCGGCGCTGTTGGGGCCCGTGTTGGCGTAATCTTTTCTTGCCAGGGGCGTAGCGCCGGTTTCTGGCTTCCCGGCGACACAGGCCGCCTGTGTGGGGTCGGTATCATCGGCGTTGATGGCCCGCAATCCAGCCCGGGTGATCCGGAAGCCATCCTCAACCGCGTAGCGAGGATCCTCGACCTGTTCGATGAGGCCCCGGGTGATGAGAGCATTGAGCACCTTGGTCACCGCACCGCCCTTCAGGGATTTGGGCAGTGGCAGGACGGAACGATCATCGCATACGGCGGCAGCCGAGAGGACAACCAGCTGGGTATCGGTAAGTTTGGTCATGATTGTCTCCTTGCGTGTGTTCGGGACCTGCGGGATTGCCAGCGCCGGACACCACACATGCTTCAAAGCGCCGATACATCCAGTGGAGACCTCTGAATAATTGAAACCTTAATTCCCCTTTCATTGGCTATGGTGTTATTATCAACCCGTTGAATTGATGGAGGGAATTTATTATGTCACGGCGGCGGTACGGGCAGATGGGGTTTGCGGATCATCTGGTGAGG
>JAJRYE010000046.1 GCA_024275895.1 Alphaproteobacteria bacterium
GTGGTTTATGATGACAGTATCGATCTGCTGCGTCAGGCGGCTTATGCTTTTAATTTTTGCGCTCATGAATCCTGCGGCACATGCACCCCCTGCCGCATCGGCGCGGTGCGCGGCGCGGAGGTTATGGACAAGATCAGGCGCGGCGAGAATGTGGATGAAAATTTCAAACTGATCGGGGATCTGTGCGAGATCATGGCCGATGGTTCGCTTTGCGCCATGGGCGGCCTCACTCCTCTGCCGGTGCGCTCGGCCCTGCATTGTTTTTCAAAAACCGGGAGGCGCGGATGATCTGTAACAAACAAACTGATTACGGCACGCCCGCCGCTTCATCGGATCAGAGCGTTCATCTTGAAATCGACGGCCTGAAGATCAGCGCCGCGCAAGGCACATCCCTCCTGCGCGCCGCGCGCGAGGCCGGCATTTCCATTCCCAGCCTGTGCGCTACCGATTGCCTGAAAGGTTTTGGCTCGTGCCGTCTGTGTCTGGTTGAGATCGAAGGACGCAAGGATACTCCTTCCTCCTGCACCACGCCGGTGGCCGAGGGCCTCAGGGTCACCACCTGGAGCGAGCGTCTCGCCCGGCTGCGCCGTGGCATCATGGAGCTTTATATCTCCGATCATCCCCTCGAATGCCTCACCTGCGCCGCCAGCGGCAATTGCGAATTGCAGGATATGGCCGGAGAGCTGGGCCTGCGCCAGGTGCGTTACGGTTTTGCTGGAGAAAACCATCTTGGCGAAGACAAGGATTTGTCCAACCCCTATTTTGCTTTCAATCCGGCCAAATGCATTGTCTGCCAGCGCTGTGTCCGGGTGTGCGACGAGGTGCAGGGCACATTTGCCCTCACCGCATCAGGCCGGGGTTTCGGGACAAGAATAAAACCGGGGATGAGCGATTTTTTCAATTCCGCCTGCGTCTCCTGCGGCGCCTGTGTCGCCGCCTGCCCCACCGCCGCGCTGATGGAAAAAGCCGTTATCATGCAAGGACGGCCGAACCGCTTTGTCAAAACCACCTGCGCCTATTGCGGCGTGGGGTGTTCGTTCATTGCCGAGTTAAGAGGCGAGCAACTGATTCGCATGGTGCCGGACAAGGACGGCAAGGCCAATCACGGCCATTCGTGCATCAAGGGACGCTTTGCCTGGGGCTATACCACCCACAAGGACCGCATGACCACGCCGATGATCCGCGATACCATCACCGATCCTTGGCAAAAGGTGAGCTGGGAAGAGGCAATTTCCTTCACCGCCGGAAAATTCAAGACCATCCAGGAGAAACATGGCCGCAAGGCCATTGGCGGCATCACCTCCTCGCGCTGCACCAATGAAGAAGTCTGGGCGGTGCAAAAACTGATCCGCGCCGCCTTTGGCAACAACAATGTCGATACCTGCGCCCGGGTCTGCCACGCCCCCACCGGCTATGGCCTGAAAACCTGCCTCGGCACCTCCGCCGGCACCCAGGATTTTGCTTCGGTCCAAAACGCCGATCTCATCTTGCTCATCGGCTCCAACCCGACCGAGGCCCATCCGGTGTTCGGCGCGCAGATGAAACAGGCCCTGCGCCGCGGCGCAAAACTGATCGTTATCGACCCGCGCGCCACCGAACTGGTCAAAACCCCTCATATAAAGGCTGATCATCACCTGGCCTTGAGACCCGGCGCCAACGTGGCCATGATCAACGCTATCTGCCATGTGATCGTCACCGAAGGCCTCACGGCGGATGACTTCATAAAGGAGCGCTGCGATCTGGAGAGTTACCGCGAATGGCGCGACTTTGTGGCCGGACCGGAAAACGCCCCGGAGCAGGTTGCCCCCCTGAGCGGCGTCGCGGCGGCCGATATCCGCGCCGCCGCCCGGGCTTACGCCGAAGCCCCTAATGCGGCAATTTATTACGGCCTCGGCGTCACCGAGCATTCGCAAGGCTCGACCATGGTCATGGGGCTGGCCAATCTCGCCATGGCGACAGGGAATCTCAGCCACTCCGGCGTCGGCCTCAATCCCATGCGCGGCCAGAACAATGTGCAGGGCTCTTGTGATATGGGCTCCTTTCCGCATGAGTTTCCCGGCTACCGGGCCGTGCAAGATGACAAGGTGCGGCGTAGCTTTGAGCGTGACTGGGGCGCAAAACTGGATAATGAGCCGGGTTACCGCATCCCCAATATGTTTGACGCGGCGCTCAAGGGCGAGTTCAAGGGCTTTTACATCCAGGGCGAGGATATTGCCCAGTCCGATCCCAATACACATCATGTGGAGGCGGCCTTGAAAGCCATGGACTGCGTGGTGGTGCAGGACCTCTTCCTCAACGAGACCGCCCGTTTTGCCCATGTCTTCCTGCCCGGCACGACATTCTTGGAAAAAGACGGCACCTTCACCAATGCCGAGCGGCGCATGAACCGGGTGCGCCCGGCCATGCGCCCGCGCAGCGGCAAGCATGAATGGCAGGTGACGCAAGACCTCGCCCGGGCCATGGGCTACCCGATGAATTATCAAAGTTCCAGCCAGATCATGGACGAGATCGCCCGCCTTACCCCTGCATTCGCCCATGTGAGCTTTGCGCTGCTCGATGAACGCCATTCCGTGCAATGGCCCTGTAATGAGGCCGCCCCCGGCGGCACGCCCCTGATGCATGTGGACGGCTTCGTGCGCGGCAAGGGGCTTTTTGTCACAACGCCCTATGTGCCCAGCGATGAGAAGACCAACCGCAAATACCCGCTCATTCTCACCACCGGGCGCATTCTTGAGCATTACAATGTCAGCGCCCAGACCCGCCGCACTGCCAATATGGAGTGGGTGAAAACGGATATGCTGGAAATCCACCCCGTTGATGCGGACGCCCGCGGCATCCGGGATAATGACCTCATCGCCCTGCGCAGCCGCATGGGCGAGACCACCTTGCACGCGCAGATTTCAACCCGGATGCAGCCCGGCACCGTCTTCACATCCTTTCACTTTCCCCAGAGCGGCACCAATGTGGTGACAACAAAAAAATTCGACTGGGCCACCTCCTGCCCCGAATACAAGGTCACGGCGGTTGAGGTCAGCCCGGCCAACCACCGCTCCGATTGGCAACAGGCCCGCGAAGAGGTTGAGCGGGATCAAGCCCACATTGCCCCGCAGAACTGAATACCCCGCCGATATTCGCCGCACCGGGCTGATGGTCACGCCTGATGGAAAGCGCGAGATTATCTGGAACATCCCGCGCGAAGTGCCAATAGCCTTTGTTTATAACGGCCTTGCCCATGCCGTCATGATGGCGACCCCTTGCGACCTGGCTGATTTCGCCCGCGGGTTTTCCATTGCCGAGGGCATTGTCAACAAAGGCGATGAGATTTCCGGTCTCAAAGTCTCGGAGCAAACCGGCGGTGTTGAGCTTGCCCTGACAATCCCCGGCCACCGTTTTGAACGCCTCAGGCTGCACCGCGCCCGCCGCGCCCATATGGGGCGCAGCGGCTGCGGCTTGTGCGGCATCGATAATCTCGATGACGCCGTCCGGCCCCTGCCGCGCCTTGAACCTTCAGCGGGTAAAATTCAAGCTGGCATTATCCTGAAAGCGGCCGGCGCTTTAAACGCCGCCCAGCCCCAGCGCGCCCGCAATCACACCGTGCACGGCGCGGCATGGGTCTCGTATGAAGGCAAACTCGGCCCTGTGCGCGAGGATATCGGCCGGCACAATGCGCTCGACAAAATGATCGGCGCCAAAGCTCTGGATACCCCGGACCGGACTGAAGGCTTTGCTCTGGTCTCCAGCCGTTGCACCTTCGAGCTGGTGCAAAAGGCGGCCCTTGCCGGCATAGCCGTTCTGGCCAGTCTTTCAGCCCCTTCCGAGGCGGCCATTTTAACGGCGGAGCGCTGCCATCTCACCTTGGTCTCTCTGGACGGAAAAAACGGCAATTGCATTGTCTTCACCGCGCCGCAGCGGATTGAATGCTAAAAACCCCGTTACTCCTCATCCTCAAAGCATTCGGTAAAGACCCTTGCCGGGCAGTCC
Organism: Alphaproteobacteria bacterium; assembly: GCA_024275895.1. Classification (GTDB taxonomy): domain Bacteria; phylum Pseudomonadota; class Alphaproteobacteria; order Rhizobiales; family BM303; genus BM303. The sequence goes on from JAJRYE010000046.1 coordinate 3,982, forward strand.
TTGCATCTTCCTTGTACCCGCATGAGACGGTGCAGGGTCTTGATCGCATCGGCCTTGTCGTCAAAGAAGTGATTATTGCCGATCTCGCACACCAGATGCGCCTTGCCGATGGACTGGTAAACCGCCGGTTTGATCCCGGCGAAATAAAGCCCCCCGCCTTCCTCTTCCAGCCTGTGCGCCTCTTCATGCAGCATTTCCATACCGCTCAGATCGATGAAATTAATCCCCGAACCGATAATCAGAATATGATGCACCCCTTCGGCGTTGGAGACATTGAACAGTTTTTTCTGGATATGGTTGAGCGAACCGAAATAGACCGACATGTCAATGCGCAGGATTTTCAGATCCGGGCATTCGCGCAGCGGTTTGACGGTCACATCGGTAAGGACTCTTTTCCCGTAGCGCCGGTCAACATCCGGCGCCAGGGTCACGATCTCCGGCGTTGAAGTGCGGGCGAGAAACAGCACCAGCGACAGCAATACGCCCATATAGATGGCAAACTCAAGCTCCAGAAACAAGGTGGCGAAGAAGGTGGTGAGAAGGATCGCCGTTTCGGTGCCGCTGGAAGTAAAGACATGCTTGATCTTGGGAAAGTCGATCAGATTATAGGCGACCATGAGAATCACCCCGCCCATGGCGGCCACCGGCAGATAGGCGGTGAGCGGCGCGATCAGCAACACGATCAGCATCAGGAATATGGCGGCGAAAATGGCCGACACCGGGGTTTGAGCCCCCGAAGCGTAATTGATGCCCGAACGGGTAAAAGAGCCCGATCCGGCATAGCTGGAAAAGAAACTGCCGACGATATTGGACAGTCCCTGACCGATAAATTCCTGGTTGCCATCAATCCGCTGATGCGATTTTGAGGCAATGGAGCGGCTGATGGACACCGCCTCGATCAGCCCCAGCAGCGCCACCGCGAAAGCTTCCGGCGCCAGCAGCCTGAGCGAGGACATGGAAAAATCAGGCAGCGAGAAGGGCGGCAATTGCGCCGGAATCTTGCCCACCAGCTTGATCCCGTGCGCATCGGCGCTGAGCAGCAGGGCGACCAGCGAACCGGCGACAAGCGCAATCAGAAGATTGGGGATTTTAGGGAAAAAGACCTTGCTCGAGATGGCCACGGTCAATGTGACCAGCGCCACCAGCAGAATGAATAAATTGGTGCTGCCAATCCCGTTCCAGATCGCCACCCAGGTATGAAGAAAGGATTCGCCCCTCGCCACCTCCACCCCCAGTATGTTTTTCATCTGGCTGGTGGCGATGAGAATGGCCGCCCCGGCGGTAAAACCGATCACCACCGTATGGGAGACAAAATTGACCAGCACGCCCAGACGTGCCAGCCCGAAGGCAAGCTGGTAAACCCCGGCCAGAAAGGTAATGGTGAGCGCCAGAGAGATAAACTCTGGCGTTCCCGGTGTTGCGTGCTGCGAAACGGCGGAAAACACCACAATGTAAATTGCGGTTGTGGGACCGGAGATCAAATGCCGCGATGATCCGAAAAGGGCAGCGATAATGGGCGTGATCATGGCCGTATAAAGGCCGTATTGCGGCGGCAGGCCGGCGATAATGGCAAACGCCACCCCCTGGGGCAATACAATCACGGCGCCGGTGATCCCGGCTATAAAGTCGGCGCGTAAACTCTTCTTGGTGACAAGCGGCAGCCAGGACAAAAAAGGGAATATGGTTTTAGGATCAATTCGCATGAGCAAATACCTGAACACCGGCCGGCATCAGGCCGTATGGATTTTATAAGAGCTTTAAGATCATAAAGTCATGGCGGAGAGGGTGGGATTCGAACCCACGGTACGCGCAAGCGCACAACGGTTTTCGAGACCGCCCCGTTCGACCACTCCGGCACCTCTCCTAAACTTGCAGCGCCAGCCGCAGCTGACCTCAAGACGCGGCGCGAACCTAACCCAAAGCCTCTTTCGCCACAAGGGGAAACCTTGCCGCACCTTACCGCGCCTGCAACCGGCGGTACCGCCATGGCGGCAATGGCGGATTCCGGCGGTTTTTTTGCCAAAACGGCGGCAGCGGACCGCATAAGGCGCTTTGGCCTTCTGGAGTCTTTCACGTTTAAACGGCACCGGCCCGATTCGATCAAAAACTGAAGCACTCTATTTCGCGCAAAACGCATTGACTCGGGACTGATCCTGACTATATTGCCCATTCACACGCGGGATGAAGAAAATCCCGCGCGATTTATCATGCGCAGCCCGAGGCCTGTTTCAAAAGCCCGTTTTTTACAAAAGCGGCGCCGCAGGGCGCGGTATAACGAGGAATAATCATTATGTTTGCAGTCATATCGACAGGTGGCAAGCAGTACAAGGTCAGCGAAGGCGACATTCTCGACGTTGAAAAACTTGACGGCGAGGAAGGCGATCAGATCGTACTGGACAAGGTTTTGATGCTTGGCGGCGCTGAAACCCTCATTGGCACGCCTTTTATCGAGGGCGCCAGTGTCGCGGCCCAAATCATCAAACAGACCCGCGCCGCGAAAATCGTCGTATTCAAGAAAAAACGCCGCAAGAACTACCGCCGCAAGAAGGGCCACCGGCAGCATATTACGGTTTTGAAGATTGCCGATATCCTGACCAAGGGCGCCAAACCTGATAAAGCAGCCGAACCGGCGAAGGAAAAAGCGCCGCAAAAAGCCGCCAAAAAGGAAGCTGAAGCTGCGCCCGAAGCGCTGTTTGCTGCCCCGGAAGGCGCGGGCGATGATCTGAAAAAGATTTCGGGTGTTGGTCCGGTGCTTGAGAAAAAGCTCAATGCGCTTGGCATCACCACATTTGCCCAGGTCGCCGCCTTTAGCAAGGAAGACATCGACAGGGTCGATGACGCCTTGAGTTTCAAGGGCCGTATCGAGCGCGACAACTGGCTTGAACAGGCGAAGACCCTCGCCGCAGAGAAAAGTAACACATAAAGGAGAAACGTTATGGCACATAAAAAAGCAGGCGGCTCCTCACGCAATGGCCGCGATTCCGCCGGCCGCAGATTAGGGGTTAAAAAATTCGGCGGCGAACGCGTCATCCCCGGCAACATCATTCTGCGCCAGCGCGGCACCAAATGGCATCCCGGCGCCAATGTCGGCATGGGCAAGGACCACACGATTTTCGCCGTTACCGAAGGCCATGTGCAGTTCCGCACCCGCCGCAATGACCGCACTTATGTCTCCGTGATCCCGGCAGAGGCCGCGGAATAACGGTGGACGAGACAAAACCCGCCGGCCGACCTGATCTCCGGCGGATCGCGTATCTGATTTAGGGGAGACGGGAAACCGGCTTCCCTTTTTTCTTGGCATGGAAAAACCCGGGTCAAACATGGTAAAGTAAGAACATGAAATTTCTTGATGAAGCCAGGGTCTATATCCGTTCAGGCAATGGCGGCGCGGGAAGCATCTCTTTCCGGCGCGAAAAATATATCGAGTTCGGCGGGCCCGATGGCGGCGATGGCGGCCGCGGCGGACATATCTATGCCCGCGCCGTAAATGGTCTCAACACCCTGATTGACTATCGCTATCAGCAGCATTTCAAGGCCGGGACCGGCACTCACGGCATGGGGCAGAACCGCACCGGCGCGGCGGGTGAGGATATTGTTCTGAAAGTCCCGGTTGGCACCCAGATTTTTGAAGAGGACAAAACCACCCTGATCGCCGATCTTGATGAAGAAGGCCGGCAAGTCATGCTGGCGCGCGGCGGCAATGGCGGTTTTGGCAATGTGCGGTTCAAATCCTCCACCAATCAGGCCCCGCGCCGCGCCAACCCAGGCGCGCCTTATGAGGAGCGCTGGATATGGCTGCAATTAAAGCTGATCGCCGATGCCGGGCTGGTAGGCCTGCCCAATGCGGGTAAATCAACCTTTTTAGCCGCCGTCAGCGCCGCCAAACCCAAGATCGCCGATTACCCCTTCACCACCTTGCATCCCAATCTGGGGGTGGTGAAAGCAGGCGCGGACAGCTTCGTTCTGGCGGATATTCCCGGCCTCATTGAAGGGGCGCATGAAGGCACCGGTCTGGGGGATAAATTCCTCGGTCATGTCGAGCGCTGCCGGGTTTTGCTGCATGTCATCGACGCCTTTGAAGATGACCCGGCGCAAAGTTACCGCACCATCCGCTTCGAACTTGCCGCCTATGGCGCCGGGCTTGCCGAAAAGCCCGAAATCGTCGCGCTCAATAAATGCGACACGCTGGGCGAAGAAGAACTCAAACAAAAAAGCACCGCGCTGGAAAAGGAATGCGGCCAAAAGCCCCTTCTGATTTCCGCTGCGACAGGGGCAGGCAAAATGGCGGCCATCTATGCGCTTTACGCCCAAATCTCCGGCCGGGACGAGCCTGAGAAAACCGATAACGAGACACCTGAATCTGAATGGCGGCCAATCTGAGCGGAACTCTCCATGTCACATCGTTTTAAAAATGCCCGGCGGATTGTCGTCAAGATCGGCTCGGCGCTTCTCAATGACCTTGAGAACCAGCGCCTGAACCGTACCTGGCTGGAGGCCCTGTGCGATGATGTCGAGATGTGCCGCAAACGCGGCCAGGAGGTGGTGATCGTCTCCTCCGGCGCCATCGCCATGGGACGCAATGCCCTTGGCCTTGGAGCCTCCACACTGAAGCTGGAGGAAAGTCAGGCCGCCGCCGCCGTCGGGCAGGTGGCCCTTGCCCATGCCTGGAGCCGGGCGTTAAAAGAGCGCGGCATTGAAGCGGCGCAGGTTCTGCTCACCCTTGAAGATACCGAAGAGCGCCGCCGCTATCTCAATGCCCGCGGCACGCTTTTCGCCTTGCTCAAACTGGGCGCGGTTCCGGTTATCAATGAAAATGACACCGTCGCCACCAGTGAAATCCGCTACGGCGATAATGACCGTCTCGCGGCACGGGTTGCCGGCATGATCAGCGCTGATTGTCTGGTTTTGCTTTCCGATGTTGACGGGGTCTATACCTGCGACCCGGCACTGGGGAAAGGCGGCAAGCTGCTGCCGGAAATTCCTGAACTGACGCCGGAAATCTGGGCCATGGCGGGAGATTCGGGCTCGGCGCTCTCGCGCGGTGGCATGGTGACTAAGCTTGAAGCGGCCCGCATGGCGCAAAGCGCCGGCGCCCATATGGTGATCACCTCGGGCAAAAATTTGCGCCCCCTGAGCCGCTTGCAGACGGGGGGAAAATGCACCTGGATCCCGGCCCGTGAAGCCCCCATGGCAGCGCGCAAGAAATGGATTGCCGGAAGCCTCAAACCCAACGGCGCCCTGATTGTTGACAGCGGCGCCGCCAACGCGCTCATGAACGGCAAATCGCTCCTTTCCGCCGGGGTCAGCGGGATTGAAGGGCGCTTCGAGAAGGGGGACGCGGTGCGCATTATGGACTGTCAAAACAACGAAATCGGCCGCGGCATCATTGCCTACAGCCATATCGAGGCCGATAAAATCAGGGGCAACGGTTCAGACCGGATCGAGGATATTCTGGGCTATGCCGGCAGAACCGAAATCATCCACCGGGACGATCTGGTGATAACAGGGAGGCAGGGCTGAAAATGACGGATACAGCAACAAAAACGCAAGATGATATTACCAAGCTGATGCGTGACATGGGCAACCGGGCGCGCAAAGCGGCGCAAATTCTGGCGCTCGCCTCAACGGCGCAAAAAAATGCCGCCCTTGCGGCCATGGCGGCAAGCATAAGGGAAAATACGGCGCAAATTCTCACCAGCAATCAAAAGGACCTTGAAGCTGCGAAAGAACGCGGCACCAGCGGCGCTTTTCTTGACCGCCTGATGCTGGATGAGGACCGTCTTGAGGCGGTGGCGGCAAGTCTGGAGGATATTGCCGCTCTTGCCGATCCGGTTGGCGATGTCATCGCCAGCTGGGAGCGCCCCAACGGTTTGCGGATTGCGCGTGTGCGCACCCCGCTGGGTGTAATCGGCATTATCTATGAAAGCCGCCCCAATGTGACATCCGATGCCGGCGCGCTGTGCCTGAAATCGGGCAATGCGGTAATCCTGCGCGGCGGTTCGGAGAGTTTTTTCTCCTCCCGCGCCATCCATGCCTGCCTGATGGAAGGGCTGCAAAACGCCGGTCTGCCCCGCGATGCCATCCAGATCGTGCCCACAACCGACCGCGAAGCCGTTGCCGCCATGCTGCGCGGACTTGACGGTAATATCGACGTGATTGTGCCGCGCGGCGGCAAGGGCCTGATTGCAAGAGTGCAGCAAGAAGCCCGTGTGCCGGTATTCTCGCATCTTGAAGGTATTTGCCATGTCTATGTGGACAAGGCGGCCGATCTCGATATGGCAAAAGCCATTACCCTCAATGCCAAGCTGCGCCGCACCGGCATTTGCGGCGCGGCCGAAACTCTGCTGGTGGACAAAGCCTGCGCAAAAACCCATCTTGCCCCGCTCATCGAAGCGCTCATTGGGGCGGGCTGTGAAGTGCGCGGCGATGCGGCGGCGCAAGCGGTGAATGACAAGGTTATCCCGGCCACAAAAGACGACTGGAGCACCGAATATCTTGACGCCATTATTGCAGTAAAACTTGTTGACGGGGTCAAGGATGCCGCCCGGCATATTGCCGGGTATGGCTCCAGCCATACCGAAACCATTATTACCGATGACAATGCGACCGCCGCCGCCTTCTTCGCTGAAGTTGACAGCGCCATTGTGATGCATAATGCCTCGACCCAGTTCGCCGATGGCGGCGAGTTTGGCATGGGGGCCGAGATCGGCATCGCCACCGGCAAGATGCACGCCAGAGGCCCGGTCGGCGCCGAGCAGCTCACCAGCTTCAAATATGTTGTGCGCGGCTCTGGCCAGACGAGGCCCTGATGAGCCGGACAGTGGAAGGAAAATGCCTGTGCGGCGCGGTTTCCTTCACGGCGAAGGGGCCGTTTGAGAAAACCTCGGCCTGTCATTGTTCGCAATGCGCCAGATGGACAGGGGGCCGGTACGCCTCAACCACGGTAGAGCGGGCCAGGTTGCGCATTCAGGGAGAGGCATCGCTGAAATGGTATGCCTCATCCGATCACGCCCGGCGCGGCTTTTGCGCCTGTTGCGGCTCCAGCCTGTTCTGGGAAAACCCCGGCAGCGGCAAAATCGATCTGCTTCTGGGCGCGCTGACACCGCCGGTTGATCTGGAGGTGGATTATCATATCTTTGTGGAGGGCAAGACCGATTATTACCGGATTTGCGACGGCAAGCCGCAATATGCCGAGTACACCAACGGCCCGCAAGTTGAGCCTTCGGAGGACTAGAGGTGTGAAAACGTTGCGGAACCCTGCCCCAATCGCCCGGCCCGGCATGCGCATCGGGTTGCTCGGCGGCTCGTTCAACCCGCCCCATGAAGGGCATCTGCATATCTCGGTTCTCGCCCTGAAAAAACTTGGCCTTCACCGCATCTGGTGGCTGGTCAGCCCGCAAAATCCACTCAAGACCAAGGCCCCGCCGCTGGCTGAACGCCTCGCCGCCGCAAGGGCCATGGCGCGCCACCCGCGCATATCGGCCAGCGCCATGGAAGCCGGACTTGGCACCATCTACACCACTGATACCCTGCGCGCCCTGAAAAGCCGCTACCGGAATGTTGATTTTATCTGGCTGATGGGGGCCGACAATCTGCTTCAGATTCACCGCTGGCGCAACTGGGAGCAGATTTTCACCCTGATGCCGGTGGCGGTTTTTGACCGCGCCGGATCGAGCCTGAGCCCGCTGCACAGCCGCGCCTCCATACGCTTTGCCGCATCGCGCATCAATGAGGCAGATGCAAAAGGACTGGCCGGGATGCAGCCCCCGGCCTGGGTATTTTTGCATATGCGCCGCGCACCGCAATCCTCAACCGCCCTGCGCCGCTCAGCGCCGCCGGAATAGCGCCGCCAACTCGATATGGGGCGAGAAGCGGAACTGGTCGATGGGCCGCACTTCAACAAGTTCAAAGCCGCCCGCAACCAGTATCGCCGCATCGCGGGCAAAACTCACCGGATTGCATGAAATCGCCGCAATCCGGGCAAGCCCCGAATTTGCCATCTGCTCGCATTGCACCCGTGCCCCGGCCCGGGGCGGATCAAAAATGGCCATATCAAACCGGGCAAGTTCATCGGCTCGCAGCGGGGTGTTGAGCAGATTACGCCTCTCTACGCTTACCGGGCGCAGCCGCGGCGTCTGTGATGCCCCGGCGGCAAGCGCCGCAAGCGCCGGTTCATCCGTATCCACCCCGTGAACCGGCGCAAATTGCGCCATCACCAGCGCAAACGTGCCGCAGCCGCAAAACAGGTCCACGATATTTTTTGCCCCCTCAAGCCAGTTTGAGACATACCCGCTCATCAACCGCTCAGCCGGCTCCAGCGCCTGCACGAAACCGCCCGGCGGCGGCGTGACCCTGGCCTTGCCGAATTCCAGAAACGGTGGAATTTCATGCCGCACAATCAACTCACCGTTCCAGTTCAGCCGCGCCAGAGCAAGTTGCCGCGCCCACCCCCCCAGATATTCTTGCAGGCGCAAATCAATCCCGCGCCCCCCTTCAACCGCAATATCGGCCCCTTCCCCGGTCCACAATACGCTCACCGCCGCCTCGCTGCGGCGGGTGAGGCCACCGTTCAGCATTTGCGCCAGAGCGGGCAACAGCGCCACAATTTCAGGACGCAAAACCGGGCAAACATCCACTGGAATGATCGCATCGGAGCGACGGGCGTGAAATCCAAGTTTGATTGTCTTTTTGGTCCGCCGCGCTTTTAAAACCGCGCGCCTGCGGCCATGGCCGGGAAAATCGGCAACCGCATGAACCGGCGCCTTGAGGCCATGGCGTTCGAGGGCGCTGACAACCTGCCCGGCTTTCCACTTCGCCGCCGCCGCCTCATCAAAATGCTGCAAGGCGCAACCGCCGCAGCAGCCAAAATGAGGGCAGATTGCCTCTGCCCGCTCCGGAGCGCTTTTGAGCAGTTTAACCAGCCGGCCACGCTTTGTGGCAACATCGGCAATAATCTCCTCGCCGGCAAGCGTGAAGGGAACAAACACCTGCCCCTGCTCCCCGGCGCCAATTCCATCGCCATGGCGGCCGAGACGGTTGATTTTTATCGTTACATTCGAAGCGATATTGAAGATCCTGGAAGCGCCAGTGCGATTTATTTCGTGGCGGCCTTTTTCTCCACTTTTTTCCCGGCCTTTATCTTGACCTTTTTCTTCACTTTCTTTTTGGCCTTGGTTTTTGATTCAGGTTTGGCCTCAGGCTTCTTTTCCGCCTTTTTCCTGACCGTTTTTTTTATTTTTTTCCCGGCCCTGGTCTTTTTGGCTGTTTTTGCCCCGGCTTCGGATTTGGTCTTGGCCTTGGCTTTGACTTTTTTCTTTACTTCGGCCCTGGTCTTTTTTGGTGTTTTGGCTTTTTTACCGGCGGCTGTTGTCTTTTTTGCCACCTTGCCCCTGGAGCGGCAATAGGCGGAGATTTTTTTGCCCTTGGAGGTTTTATAGCTCCCGACATAGACACAATCATCACGCCGCTGACAGGCCGATTTGCTTTCCAGTGATTTGCATTCACTGGCGGCATTGGCGAATGTTGCCAGGCCCAGCGAAAACCCGGTCACGGCGATGATGACGGCAAGAAAATAACGAATGGATTTGAACATGTAAGTTCCCCTCAAAAGTAACGGAAATACCCCAAGTACTGATTATTATATTTTTCACCATTCGCCAAGCCTTTGCCGCGTGAGGCTCAACGGTTGCGCCCCCCCGTCATATTCCATATAAGTCTTGGCGGCTTCAGATTTTCAGGCCGCACCCATTCGCCTTTCTCTCAGATACAGGATGATCACCCATGTCCAAGCAAACCGACATTAAAAAAGTTGTTCTGGCCTATTCAGGCGGCCTCGACACCTCCATTATCCTGAAATGGCTCGAAGTGACCTATGGCTGCGAGGTGGTCACCTTCACCGCTGATCTGGGGCAGGAAGAAGAGCTGGAGCCGGCCCGAGCCAAGGCGGAAATGATGGGGGTCGAGCAAATCTATATTGAGGATTTGCGCGAGGAATTCGTGCGCGATTACGTCTTTCCAATGTTCCGCGCCAATGCGCTTTATGAAGGGCTTTATCTGCTCGGCACCTCCATCGCCCGGCCGCTGATCGCCAAGCGCCAGATCGAGATCGCGCATGAAACCGGCGCCGACGCGGTGTGCCACGGCGCCACCGGCAAGGGCAATGACCAGGTACGTTTCGAGCTTGGCTATTATGCCTGTGATCCCAATATCAAGGTCATTGCACCATGGCGCATCTGGGATTATTCCAGCCGCGAGGACCTTATTGACTTTGCCGAAAAACACCAGATCCCGGTGCCGAAAGACAAGCGCGGCGAGGCGCCGTTTTCCTGCGACGCCAATCTGCTGCACACCTCTTCGGAAGGCAAATTGCTCGAGGACCCCAATGTCGAAGCGCCCGAATATGTCTACCAGCGCACCATCTCGCCCGAAGCGGCGCCGGACAAGCCCACCTATATCGAAATTGGCTTTGAAAACGGCGACGCAGTCTCCATTGACGCGGTGCAGATGAGCCCGGCCACCTTGCTCAAACGTCTTAATGATCTGGGGCGCGATAACGGCATCGGCCGGCTTGACCTGGTTGAAAACCGCTTTGTCGGCATGAAATCGCGTGGCATTTACGAAACCCCCGGCGGCACCATCCTGCTTGAAGCCCATCGCGGCATCGAGCAGATCACGCTTGACCGCGGCGCGGCACATTTAAAGGACGACATCATGCCGCGCTATGCCGAGTTGATCTATAACGGCTTCTGGTTCGCGCCCGAGCGCGAAATGCTTCAGGCTCTCATTGACAAGAGCCAGCAAAATGTCACCGGGACGGTGCGTATCAAGCTTTATAAAGGTTCCGCAACCGTGGTCGGACGCACGTCGCCCTTCTCGCTCTATTCTGAAGAGCATGTCACTTTTGAGGCCGATTCGGTTTATGACCAGCGCGACGCCGAAGGCTTCATCAAGCTCAACGCCCTGCGCCTGCGTCTCGCGCACAGATTTAAATCCTGAGTTAAACAGCGCCCGGCCTGTTCAGCGCCTCATCCACGGCCGTGGCAAGCTGCTCCAGCGTGAAGGGCTTGGCGATAACAGCGCTGATGATCGCATCAAGCGCCTTTGCCCGTTCGCGCTGGTCGGCGTAACCGGTCATCAGCACAATTGGCAGCCGGGGCAAATCGCGCGCCGTCTTGAGCGCCAGCGCAATCCCGTCCATAAGCGGCATCCGGATATCGGCCAGCAGCAGGTCAAATTCGCCCCCGCCGGCAAACAAAAGCTGTGCCGCCGCGCCGCCATCATGCACCGCCGTGACCGTATGGCCCTTGAGCTCAAGCGCCCGGCGGACAAACTCGCGCACCGCATCATCATCTTCGGCAACCAGAATGCGCGCCACGGCTAAAGCGCCCCCAGACGGCGAAGACGCGGCGTATCAAACTTGATAATGATCTTGTTCGCCTCTTCGGGCGGCGAGGCCAGCCGGGTGACGAATTTTACCCGCTCATTGGGCCCAAGCTCGGTGCGGCCGATATTGATCGACCAGTGGTAAATTTCCTGCCCGCCCGGACCGCGAAGCCCCAGACGAACATCGGGGACCCGGCGCATCCTGCCCGAGATATTGACAACTTCGCCCTGCACCGAAAGCACCGGAAAACCGTTTTCATATTTTTGCTGCAACCGAACCCCGGCAAAATCAACCCCGAGCAGGTTAACCGGCAGGCCTATGGCGCTGTAAACGCCGGCCAGTGCCGGAAGATATGAACTTAGCGCCTGGCGGTAATAAACTCCGCCGCCGGCAAGCAGAACGACCGAGGCCGCGATGGCCGCGATGGAAAGCCATTTCCGGTTCCCTGATGATGTCATTCCGGCGGATTTTGGCGCTTTTCCCCTGCTCCCCTGCGCCTCCGATTCAATGTCATGCGGAACCGGCGGCAACCCGGGTTTGTCAGGCTTGTCAGATCTGTCTGCCCTGTTCTCATCACCGGTTTCACTCCCGCGATCCCCCTCCTGCGGTGGCCCGTCTTGCAAAACGCTCTCCAGTTCCGGCATTTCAACGCCAAAATCGTCAAAATCGGCTTCGGCAGCTTCATCTCCGGGCAAACCCCGTTCCGAATCATCTGCAATCTCGTCCACGGGCCCGGATGGAGTTGCATTTTGCGCCGGCAATTCCTGCAACCACGAATGCCCGCACTGGGCGCAGCGCACTTTTCGCGCCCCGGTGCTGAAAACATCCGCCGCAACCTTGAACCCGGTTGCGCAATTTGGGCAGGTGATTATCATCGCCACAAAATCTTCTTCATCCGGCCCGATACTCCGGCCACGGCTAAATATGCTTAACGTTTCGTTACATATGCGCCATAACCGGTTAAAGCGGCGTTAACCTGACGGGAACTTCCTTGTGATTCACTTTGAAAATGTCGGCCTGCGTTATGGCGTGGGGCCGGAAATTCTGAAAGATATCAGTTTTCACATCGAGGCTGGCTCCTTTCACTTTTTGACCGGCCCTTCGGGCACGGGCAAATCAACCTTGCTGCAATTGCTGTTTCTGGCCCTGCGTCCGACACGGGGCCTGATTTCCATGTTCGGACATGATATCGCCACCTTGTCCGGCCGGCGTCTGCCCCGGCTGCGGCGGCGTATCGGCGTCGTGTTTCAGGAGTTTCGCCTGCTGGATCATCTGACCACATTTGACAATGTCGCCCTGCCGCTGCGCATTCAGGGCGGCCGCGAATCCGAATACCGCCACGATGTGGAAGAGCTGTTGAACTGGGTCGGTCTTGGCGAGCGGGTCTATGCCCATCCCCCCCTGCTCTCGGGCGGCGAGAAACAACGCGCCGCCATAGCCCGGGCCGTCATCGGCCAGCCGGATCTGTTGCTTGCCGACGAACCAACGGGTAATGTCGATCCGCAACTGGCCGAGCGCCTGCTGCGTCTGTTTATCGAACTGAACCGCCTTGGCACAACCGTCGTCATCGCCACCCATGATCACTCCTTGATGGCGCAGTTTGAAGACGCACCGGTCTGGCATCTCAACAACGGCTATATTGAAGTTCTCAGATAAAGACCATCCATGGCACAAAACAAAGATCATATCAGGGGCCGCAACAAAACCGGCGGGGAAAAGAAGCCGGAACAGCGAAAATCGGCTCCGATCATGCCCGCCAGCGGCGTCGCTGGCCGCCCCTTGTTGATTGCCATCACCATCATGTGTTATTTCGCCAGCGTAACGATAGGTTCCGTTGCCCTCATCACAAACATTGTCGACAACTGGACCTCCCAGATATCCTCCCAGGTCACCGTGCAGATCAAACCGGTGGGGACAACCTCCCAAGCGGATCAGATTACCGCTGCCGTTACAATTTTAAAAGCCACCAAGGGCATCCTCTCCGCGCTGCCGCAAACGGCAAAAGAGGCAAGCCGTATGCTCGAGCCCTGGCTGGGGGCAGGTAATGTCCTGGAGGATTTGCCGATCCCGCGCCTGATCCTTGTCCGCATCGACCAGAAAGACCCTCCGGATTTAAAAGCGCTGGCCCTGAAGCTGCGCCAACAGGTGCAAGGCGCCGTGCTTGATGATCACAGCCAGTGGCAATCCGAGCTGACGCGCACCGCCACCGCTATCCGTCTGGCGGCCATGTCCATACTTGTGCTGGTGATCCTGACCACAATATCGATTGTTATTTTCGCCACCCGTGCCGCCATGGCCGGAAACCGGGATATTGTCGAGGTCCTGCATATGATCGGCGCCAGACAGGGCTATATCGCCCGGCAATTCCAGATTCATTTTTTGTTTCTTGGCATAAAAGCCGGAATCATCGGCGTTCTGCTTGGCGCGGGCACATTCCTCGCCTTTAATTTCACCCTTGGCGCAACTTCAGGCAGTGATATCCTGAATGCCGCCAATAACGCCTTTATCGGCCCCCTTGCCCTGCATCCGCAAGGATTTGCCTATCTTCTGGCCGTACCGCCGGTCGCTGCTTTCATTGGCGTATTGACATCGAGATATTCGGTTTTAAGATTTCTCTCGGCCATGATATAGGGCAGGATTTTCGCGCATGGATGAAAATCATATTCGTTCGGGCAGGGGCAAATCTTTTTATTTCCTGCTTTTTGCCGGCTTCATTTTCGGCCTTGTGGTGGCGCTGCAGGCCGGGTTTGTGCTGTTTTCGCAACAATTGCCGCAAAGCCGTAAAATCCCGGCAAATGTAGCAGATGGTATCGTTGCGCTCACAGGCGGCGCACAGCGAATTTCCGATGCCATGGACCTGCTCTCGAAAGGCCGCGCCAAACGGCTTTTGATCTCCGGTGTTCATCCCGGCACCAGCCTGGCCCGGCTCAGGCGTAACTACCCGGGCTACAATGCCTTTTTCAAATGCTGCGTTGATCTTGACCACAAGGCGCAAAACACAATTGGAAATGCAAAACAAACCTATTACTGGGCGCAAAAGCACAAATTGAAATCCCTGATCGTTGTCACCAGCGCCTATCATATGCCGCGCAGCCTTCTCGAGTTGCACCATGTGATGCCGCAAATTGCCCTGATTCCCTATCCGGTATTGTCGGGAAGACAACCCCCCCGCCCATGGCGGGCGAATCCGTTCACACAGCGGCTTTTGTTTTTTGAATATATGAAATATATACTTGCTCGAATACGTCTTGTTCCGTTTTCGATAATTTCACTGCCGGGCCGTAACTGAAAAAATAATTCTGAGCTCTGATTGTATGATTCTCGTCTTGCGTTCATTCACCTTTAATCTGGTTCATTACCTGAATCTGCTTGTTTTCATGCTGGTCCTGAGCCCCTTGCTGCTGGCGCCGCGCCGCTGGGCCATGTGGGCCATGCACAGCTGGGCGAAAAGCGCCGATTTCTGGTATCAGCTGATAACCGGAGTCCAGATTGAAATCCGCGGACGGGAAAATATCATCCATGGCCCGTGCATCGTGGCCTGCAAGCATCAGTCCTTGTGGGAAACCTATTCCCTGCTCTACCTGTTTGACGATCCGGCCATTATTTTAAAAAGCGAATTGAACTGGATTCCCTTTTTCGGCTGGTGGTCAATGAAATTCCGCATGGTAACGGTAAAGCGCGGCGGAAGATCAAAAGCAGTGCGCTCACTGGTACAAAGCGCCCGCAAGCGGCTGAAGGAAAACCGCCAGATTCTTATCTTCCCCGAAGGCACGCGCCGCCCGCCGGGCGCTGAGCCGCATTACAAGCGAGGAGTTTTCGCCATGTATGCCGATCTGAACGTTCCTTGCGTGCCGGTGGCTCTCAATTCGGGTCTTTTCTGGCCAAGACGCAAATTCATGCGCTATCCGGGCAAACTCGTTCTGGAAATTCTTCCCCCCATCGCACCGGGGATGGAGCGTGACGCCTTTGCCGGGCTCTTGCAAAACCGTATCGAGACAGCTACTGATCAACTCATGCTGGAGACCGTCAGTTCAAGGACGCCGCCGCCTTTTTCCGAACTTGCTGCAAAACATCTTGCAGAATTAACAGCAAAAAACCGCTCCTGAAACAAACCGACAAACAGGGATTACAAAATGCAAGGCATTGTTTGGCTCTCCTCATATCCCAAATCCGGAAATACATGGATGCGCGCCTTTCTGGCCAATCTTCTTTCCGACCAGCCCGGTCCGTTGCCCCTGACGGAAGTGCAGAAAATCTGCACCGGCGAATCGCTGGTAAGCTGGTACAAGATGTTTTTCGGTGAGGATTTTCCGACCGATGATAATGAACGGGTGGCAGCGGTCCGCGGCGAGGTGCAAAAGCGCATTGCCGGTCTGTTCAAGATTCCGGTTTTCCTCAAAACCCATTGTTATCTCGGCGAGGCGCACGGGCACCAGATTTTCAATATGGATGTAACCCTGGCCGCCATTTATATCGTACGCAACCCGCTCGATGTCGCCATCTCCGCCGCACCCCATTACGGCTTTGGCATAGATGAATCCATCGACTATCTGGCCAATGAACAAAGCTGTTCAAAAGCCGATGAGAAGCTCGTTTACGAAAAAACCGCCGACTGGTCCTTGCATGTCAAAAGCTGGACCCAGATCGCCCATCCCGGACTTCTTGTCCTGCGCTATGAGGATATGCTGGACAAGCCGGAGAAAACCTTCACCCGGGTCGCCCGCTTCATCAATGCCAGGAAAACCAAAAAACAAATCCGTCAGGCAATAAAAAACTCATCCTTCAGAACCCTGCAAAATCTGGAGGAAAAAGAAAGCTTTTCCGAAAAATCGATCCATTCGGAACGTTTTTTCCGCCAGGGGAAATCCGGCGGCTGGAAAAATACGCTTAACGATGAGCAGATCAGGCGGGTTGTCAGGGCTCACCGCGAACAGATGCAGCGTTTCGGCTATATCCCGCAAGGGTACGAGGAGGATTAAAGCATCATACCGAAAAGTGTATGCGGCTTTCGGATAAAATCATGCGTCAAAACAGATGGTTAACCCGGATAGGGTTTGACCGGCAGACCGCGGCGCAGCCAGCCCGGGGCTGCGTGGTTGCCCATCATCCCCTCGCTGACATCGCTGACCTGCCGATAGCCCTGCCCCTGGAGATAGCGCTGCAACATGGCACTGCGGTTGCCCGTGGCGCAAATCAGGGCAATCGGACGCGAGCGGTCGCCCTCCACCAGATCCAAAAGAGCCTGGGGAAAATCCTGCTGCTGAATGCTCAGCGCCACCGCCCCTTCGGGCAGGCCCGAGCGGCTCCATTCCATCGGTGTGCGAATATCGATCAGCATGATATCATCAACCGCCGCCATACTCCTGGCATCGGGAGCCGAGATTTGCAGGGGCAATTCACTTTGCGCAGGTTCAAGAGAAGACATGTTAAAAACTCTTTGGCTGTTGGCCGGTCATTCCATGAATTGCCGGACGGGATTGTTTGTATCCGTTTTAATATAAGATAAATCTAATATATTCAAGCCCCATGCAGAAAAATTCTGCTCCGCCGCCTATTCGCAGCGGCGGAGCAAAGTTTTACCAGAGCACTTCCGGAAAAGCGGGAACTGGTTTTCCGATAAAATGTGCAGCAATAACGAAAAGTTAGATCCCGGTTTTGATTCAATCAAAACCGGAAATGCTCTAGTTCGTATTCATCTTCTTCATCTTGGGATTCTTCATGTCCATTTTGCCATGATCCATCATCATGGCGCTGCCGGCCTTGATGTTGACAACGGTATCAATTGAACCGGCTTTTTCAAATTGCAGTTTCAGGGTAAAGCTCTCGCCCTGCTTGAAAGGCGCTTTCAGTCCCATGAACATGATATGCAGCCCGCCCGGCTTAAGCATCACCATGCCTCCGGCTGGCACTTCGATAGCCTTGACCGGGCGCATTTTCATAATCCCGTTCTCCATGAGAGAGGTATGAACCGAGACCTTCTTGGCAACATCGGATGAAGCCGAAACAAGCCGGTCATCCGCCTTGCCGGTATTCTTCAGGGTCATGAAGGCGGCACCCGTCTTGCCCATGCCGATAGATGCGCGCGCCCAGGCGTTTGAAACGGTGATATCGCCGGCCTGCGCGCTGCCCAGGGCGGCAAACGACATCATAATGGCGCCAATTAGGGATAGAATTTTCATGTGTTCGTCCTTTTCTTGGGATGCGCACAACTTCGTCATACACATCAGGGCGTTCATTTCTGAACGTAAATATAGTGATATTTCAGGTGATTTTGGTCTTGGGTTTCAGATTCAGGAGCGGCGGCGCCCGGCTTAACCCCTTGCGTCCGGAAAAAAAGCTGAATCTTAAAATCTGAAACGGGACAACATTCAGGGCAATCTGCAAGTTCAGCGGTGAGGGAACCGGCACAGGATGCGCAAATGTAAAGCCGTTAAGCGCCGAAGCCGAGCAAAGTGGGCACGGTTTTTCGGCGCTGCGGGGGCTCGCAGGCGCCTGCTGGCGCGGATCAATCCCGACAATTCCGCGCGGGGTACAGATTTGCAGCAGGCCAAACACCCCGGTAAGCGGCTGAAGATTGCCGGCAACCGCCGCCGCCATGGCGCTGCCATGAGATGTCGCGGCCAGGCTTTGCAGAACCATGGCGAACAGGCCGAGCCAGATCCCCGTCCGGTGTATAAAGTATGGCAATGCGTATTCACGTTTCATGATCTGGAATATATCTGCATCAGGCGCGTGAATCCATAATTGAATCATCGCGCTTGACACAGGCTGGCCGGAGCGGCATCTCAGGGGGGCATCAATTCACGGGTTTCGCATGCCAAACGACTTTCAAAGCCGCCTTTCGCAAACTGTTCAGGATATCGAGCAGGTGCTGGAGGGAATTATTGCGCAAGGAACGGGAGACCGGACCCGTCTGGCCGCCGCCATGCGCCATGCGGCTCTGGGCGGCGGGAAAAGATTGCGCCCCTTTCTGCTCGTCTCCAGCGCCGCCCTGTTCGGCGTTGATCGCAATTGCGCCTTGCGCACCGCCGCGGCGCTGGAGTGCATTCATTGCTACTCGCTGGTTCACGACGATCTGCCCGCCATGGATGATGATGATCTGCGCCGCGGCCGCCCCACCGTGCATGTCGCATTTGATGAAGCCAGCGCCATTCTGACAGGCGACGGGCTCCTGACCCTGGGCTTTGAGATTTTGAGCGATCATGCAACCCATCAAAATGCCGATATCCGCTGCCGGCTGATTGGCGCGATGGCAAGGGCAAGCGGCGCAAAAGGCATGATTGCCGGGCAGATGCTTGATATAGAGGCAGAAAAAAAATCTCTGCCAGTCGAAAATATCATAAGGATGCAAAAGCTTAAAACCGGCGCCCTGATCGAATATGCCTGTGAAGCTGGCGCCATTCTCGGCGAGGCCGGGATCAAGGCGCAAAGGGCGCTTCGCGCCTATGCCGGCGATCTTGGTCTTGCCTTTCAGATTACCGATGATCTTCTTGATTACAAGGGCGCGGATGACGAGGTGGGAAAACGCACCGGCAAGGACGGGCATCGCGGCAAGGCCACCTTTGTTTCGCTTCTGGGCGCAAGCGGCGCCTATGACGAGGCGCAACGCCGCATCCGCAGCGCACTTGAGCATCTGGCGTTTTTTGATGAGCGCGCCGAACCTTTGCGCCAGGTGGCAAAATTCGTCCTTGGCCGCAAATCCTGAAAAATTCAAAAATCGCTGAGAATGCCGCCGCGCTCCCAATCCCCGTAGCGGGTCGGTTCAGGTCCTTTGGGGCCGCCGCGCTCTTCGGCCCGCGGATTGAGCTTTTCTTGCTCATCACGCTGCCTGCGGCGCGCCTCGGCCTCGGCCAGCGCCCGCTCCGCCGCGCCGGTCAGCGTTTTCCCCGGTGGTTTTTTAGCCATACAACTGGTATCCCGCTTGAGCTATAAGCTGCATATAATCAACATCAATCCGGTTTGTAAATGACCGATAAGGATATTCTCCGCTCCATGAAACCGCCAAATTCATCCGGGCTTGAGGCCCGCCGGACCGCCGTTCATCTGTTGCATGAAATCCTTGGCGCCCGCCGCCCCCTGAGCGAGGCTCTGGCTGCATCTTACCAAAGCGGCGATCTTGGCCGCCTGCCCGAACGCGACGCTGCGCTGGCGCGGCTGATCGTGATCACATCCCTGCGCCGCCTGCCGCAGATCAATGCGGTTCTCAAGCATTTCCTCAAAAAGAAACTGCCGCAAAAATCGGGCCTGTGCCGCGAAATTCTCACCATTAGTGCCGCCCAGTTGCTGTTCCTTGATGTCTCGCCCCATGCCGCCGTTAATCTGGGCGTTGCCCTGGCGGCCAGGGACCGCCACGCAAGGCATCTCAAAGCCCTTGTCAACGCCGTCCTGCGGCGCGTTACCGAACACGGCCCCGCCATTGCAGCCGGGCAGGACGCCGCCCGCATCAATACACCAGACTGGCTGTGGAATAGCTGGGCGGACGCCTATGGTGAAAGCACGGCGCGTGCAATCGCCGTCCGGCATCTGCAAGAAGCTGCGGTGGATATCACCCCTGCGGGCGATCCTGAAATCTGGGCCGAAAAACTTGGCGGCGAGATCGTTCTGGGCCATTCGGTCCGGCTCCGGAAACCGGGGCGGATACCGGCCCTTGCCGGTTTTAGGGAGGGGGCCTGGTGGGTGCAGGATGCGGCAGCCTCCCTGCCCGTACGCCTGCTGGGCGATATAAAAGGACAGCATGTTGCTGATTTATGCGCCGCGCCGGGCGGGAAAACAGCGCAACTGATTGCAAACGGCGCCATCGTCACGGCCGTTGATATGTCCGCCAGCCGCATGAAGAGGTTACGCGAAAACCTTGCCCGGCTGCATATGGAGGCAGAATTTATCCTGCGCGATGCAGCAGACTGGCGGCCGGAGCGGCGCTTTGACGCGGTTTTGCTCGATGCGCCCTGCTCATCCACCGGAACCATCCGCCGCCATCCCGATGTGCAAAGGCTCAAAACCGCACAATCGCTGCAAAACCTCATCCCGTTGCAGGATAAACTGCTGCACCGCGCCGCACAATTGCTGAAACCCGGCGGCAAACTGGTATATTGCGTCTGCTCGTTGCAAAAAGAAGAAGGCGAAGATCGAATTGAGGCCTTTCTGGCCGCCAACTCTCAGATCAGCCGCCAACCGATCACACCGCAACTCGTGCCTTTTGTGAAGAGCGCCATAACAAAAAACGGCGATTTGCGTCTTCTGCCCTCCCTGCTGGCGGAGCAGGGCGGCATGGACGGTTTCTTCGCCGCCATACTGGCAAAGGCACCGTAAAGCGCACCGGTAAAACCTCCCTCAGGCCCTGAAAAGTTGTGCCATGTTCTTGCGATGGGCATGATGCTATGGTGATTCGGATTAAATCATCAAGGAAGCGGGCGAAAAACGCATATATGGCCGGGCAAAGACGACATATGCTGGCACTGGCGGCCAATGCCGGGCTGGAGGCGCTGGGGGCGCGGCTGCGCTTTGCGCCGCTCCTGCGCGGACCGCTGGAGCCGCGCCCGCCTGACGGGCTGTGCCTGGTCCCGCATGATCTGCGTACCGGCGACCCGACAATCGCTTCTGATCTTTACCGCGGCGCGTTTTCCCTCGGCGGCGTGCGGGTGGATACCGACGCCCATTCCCCCTTTGTCATCAAGCCGCCCAATTCGTTCTGGCGCGATGAATTGCTCGGCTTTTCATGGCTGCGCCATTTGCGCGCCGCCGATAATGACATCTCGCGTCTGCATGCCAGATCGCTCATTCTCGACTGGATCAATCTGCACCACAAAAACCGGACCGTATCGGGGGATACAGCCGTCCTTGCCCGCAGGATCATCTCCTGGATCAGCCATGCGCCGCTGTTTCTTGATGACGCGGAGCCTGATTTTTATCACAAGGTGATGAAAAGCTTCGGCCAACAAATCCGCATTCTCAACCGTGAAGCAGGATCGGCGCCCGAAGGCCAGCCGCGTCTCATTGCCGCCGCCGCGCTTTGTTTTTCCGCCCTTTGTCTGAACGGGCAGGAAAAGCTGCTGGACCGGGCTGTGCGGCAACTGGAGAAACAGCTTGATGGCCAGATTTTACCTGATGGCGGCCATATCAACCGTCATCCGGCTATCGGCATGGAACTGCTGCTGGATCTGCTGCCGCTGCGGCAGACATTTACGGGCCGCGACATGACCCCGCCGCAGCTCCTGCTCGGCGCCATCGACAAGATGATGCCCATGGTGCGGTTTTTTCGCCACGGCAACGGTAATTTTGCCCTCTTCAACGGCATGGGCTATACAAATCCGGGCAACACCGCCGCCGTTCTGGCGCTTGATGATACGCAGGGAAAGCCCATTCTCAACGCCCAGCATTCCGGCTATCAACGCATAGAAGCGGGCAAAACCCTGCTGCTGATGGACGCCGGCGCCCCGCCGCCCGCCGGCGTTTCACAAAATGCTCACGCCGGTTGTCTCTCGTTTGAGTTGTCCTCGGCGCAACACCAGATTGTCACCAATTGCGGCGCGCCCTTTGCGCTTGGCGCCCGCTGGCGCGAGGCTTCGCGTTCCACCGCCGCCCACTCGACCTGCACGATTGAAGGCAAATCCTCATGTGAGTTTCTTTCCGGCAGACTGGCGAAACTGACCGGCCAGATTATAACCGCAGGCCCGGCCAATATACGCGTCAACCGCGACGAGGCCGGATCGGAAACCGTTATCGAGGCCTCCCATGACGGCTATCTCAAAGCCTTTGGCACCGTCCATGTGCGCCGCCTAAAACTCAGCGCCGCCGGCGGGCTGCTGAGCGGCGAGGACCGTCTCACCCATGCCTCAAGCCGCCATCCCGTCAAGGCCACGCGCACGCTGAACGCGGTGCTGCGCTTTCATCTGCACCCCGGCGTTACCGCCTCGGTATCTGAAGACAAAAAAACAATATTGCTCATCCTGCCCAATCAGGAAGGATGGCGTTTTAGTGCCCCCGGACACAGTCCCGGACTTGAAGAAAGCATCTTTCTGGCCTCAATAAAAGGACCCCGCCCGGCAACCCAGATTATCCTTCCCGTCAAATGGTCAAACGAAATCGTCATCCGCTGGAGTTTCAGACGCACCAGCGCCGGCGCATCAAGTCTGATGCAGGTGCCACCACGGCAAACCGGGGGGGAATAGTTTGTGAAATTCACGGCTTGTGAGATGATCTGACTTGCATTTTGGTCTCACTAAGCCACCTATAGGCGTAAGGGCGCATTTATATCCGAGGAGGAATCCCATGGAATCGGGAATTTTTGTTCTAGTTATTCTGGTCGTAGCCATCCTGCTGATCCTGATGGGTGTAAAGACCGTGTCGCAAGGTTACAATTACACAATTGAGCGTTTTGGCAAATATACCCGCACCTTGTCGCCGGGGTTGAACATTATCATTCCCTTCCTTGACAGGGTGGGATCGAAACTCAACATGATGGAGCGGGTCATGGAGGTACCGAGCCAGGAGGTGATCACGCGCGACAATGCCATGGTCACCGTGGACGGGGTGGCGTTTTTCCAGGTTCTGGATGCCGCAAAGGCAACCTATGAGGTCAATCAGCTTGATATCGCCCTGCTCAATCTGACCATGACTAATATCCGGACCGTGATGGGCTCCATGGATCTGGACCAGTTGCTCTCCCAGCGCGACGAGATCAATGTGAAGCTTCTCAATGTCGTGGACGCCGCGGTTCATCCCTGGGGCGTGAAAATCACCCGGATTGAAATCAAGGATATTGCCCCGCCGCGCGATCTTGTGGACGCCATGGCGCGCCAGATGAAGGCCGAGCGCGAAAAGCGCGCCAATATTCTGGAAGCGGAAGGTTTCCGTCAGGCGGAAATTCTTAAAGCCGAGGGCGTAAAGCAGGCGAAAATTCTTGCCGCCGAGGCGCGCGAACGCGAGGCCCAGGCCGAAGCCAACGCCACCCAGATGGTCTCCGAGGCCATTTCCAAGGGCAATGTGCAGGCGATCAACTATTTCGTCGCAGAAAAATATATGAACGTGCTCAGCGAACTGGCCGCCTCGTCCAACCAGAAAGTGCTGATGCTCCCCGTCGAGGCCTCATCGGTAATCGGCGCCATAGCCGGGATCGGCGATATCGCCAGAGAAGCCTTCGGCAAGGATGACAAAGGCGGCGCGAAAAGCAAAAGGGGCGCCGTACCGACAACCCGGTAAGCGGGAAAATGATCTGAGGAGACATGCAAACCATGAATGAAGTGATTGACTTTATGGGTCAATGGACCTGGTGGATTGTTGCCGCCGTCATGTTCCTTCTTGAGCTTGCGGTTACAGCTTTCTTTTTTCTCTGGCTTGGCGTTGCCGCCATTCTAACAGCGATCATCGACATGTTTGTCGATCTTGGCTGGCAGAGCGAATTGGCGATCTTTGCGGCGTTTTCGGTAATCTCACTTGTCGCATCGCGCTATATCGCCGCGCGCCGCCAGCCCGCATCGGACCGCCCCATGCTCAACCGGCGCGGCGAGGCCCTGATCGGACGCGAGTTTACGCTTGAAAAACCGATAAAGAATGGCCGCGGCTGGGTCCGCGTCGCCGACAGCATCTGGCAGGCCGAAGGCCCCGACCTTGACGCCGGCACCCGAATCCGGGTGGCAAAGGTCAGGGGCACCGTACTGATCGTCGAACGGGCCGGGCAAAATGCCTGAACCTGAAAGACCACCCCGGAAAAGAGAGCTTAAAACTTGTAATCGGCAGGTAGCGGCGGTGCTTCCTTGAGGAGCAGTATCGAGACGCGCCGGTTCGCCGCCAGAAACGGATCATTGGGAAACAGCGGACCCGTGTCCGCTTTGCCGGTGACAGAGTGGAACCGGTCCCGCGAAACACCGTTTTCACTTAAAATCCGCCGTACTTCATTGGCCCGGTCGGCGGAAAGATTCCACAAGGAATAACCGTTTCGCGAATACACCCGCACCGCGTCGGTATGACCGGTAATCTTGATCTTGTTCGGCAGTTTTTGCAAGATTGGGGCGATTTTGGCGAGCAGGCGTTTGGTGCGGTTCATGGGCTGTTTTGAACCTGGCTTGAACATCGAGCGCCCGTCCTGATCGACAATCTGGATATTGAGCCCCTCAGGCGTTTCCTCGACAATGATATTACTGGAAATCTCGGCAATTTCCGGCATTTCCTGCCAGGCCTGACGCAGGGATTGCGCCGCTTGCGCAAACTGGCGCGGCTTTTCGACATCGGTGCGCTCGATATCATGGGTATTGGCTTCAGGCCCCTGCTTGGAACGCTCATCATGCCGTTTCTCGGCAAAATCGGTATCGTTCTTGCGCACGATGGCGGAAACATTCTTGACGAAATCACGCACCGGCGCACCGTTCATTTCAATATAGCCGGCCTTTTTGGCTTCCACCTTGACGCCAAAGGCATCGCGCATGGACCCGGCCACAATCTGCAGTTTTTGCTTGTCCTGAATTGAGAACGAAATAATCAGGACGAAGAAGACCACCAGCAGCGACATCAGATCGGCAAACAGAACGATCCAGTCCGGCGCACCTGCAACAACTTTTTTAGCCTTGGCCATATCGCTTCCCTGCTCCCAGATTCAGGCTGTTCAGGCCGCTTCCGCCAGTTCGGCGCGTTGCTTCTCAGGCAGATAGGCCACCAGCATTTCCTTGATCATATCCGGGCTCTTATTGGCCCTGATCTGCATGATGCCGTCGATGGCAAGGGTCAGATTGATCTCTTCGGTATTGGATTTCATATCCAGCTTGTCGGCAATCGGCAGACAGATCATATTGGCAATGATGGCGCCGTAAAGCGTCGTCAGCAGCGCCACCGCCATGGAGGGCCCGATCGAGGAGGGATCATCCATGGTGCTGAGCATCTGCACCAGACCGATCAGGGTCCCGATCATGCCAAAGGCCGGAGCCGCATCCCCCATGGCCTTGAAAATCAGTTTGCCCTCTTCCAGACGCTCCTGCATCAGATCGCGTTCGCGCTCAAGCGATTCCAGAATAAAGCTCTCCTCATACCCGTCCGCGATATACTGGGTCCCCTTGGCGAGAAAATCATCCTCAATCTCGACATTTTCCAGCCCCAGAGGTCCGTTCTTACGGATAATGCCGGCCAGATTGGTGATCTCATCGATCATGCCGAGCGGGCTGGTTTTTTTCTGGGTAAAGGCCACTTTGGCGCCGGTCATGAGCGCCGTCAGGATGCCGCTGAGCGGAAAGCGCAACACCGTGGCCGCGATGGTGCCGCCAATCACAATCATGACCGAGGGCACATTGACAAAGGTGAGAAAATCACCCCCGATAAAAATTGCCCCGGCGACAACAATTGAACCCAATATAATACCGATGATTGTGGCAAGATCCATGACTACCCCGAAGACGCCGCGCGCCCTTCCTGATTTTCTTTGTTTTTCCAGACCCGGCTGCCGGTCAGCTTTATGAAAATGCCCAAGATGGTCCGATTACAGGCAGGTCCGGTTTGTATCGGTTGAGATAATATGGAGCTTTTCCTAAATATTCACTAATTTTTATTTTCCTAATATTCTATAAACACTTTGGCAGACAACAGGTAATGCGCTTGTGTAGTTTGGTTAATAAAATATATATAAAAATACTATCAGTATATCATGAAGATTAGTGGATTGTTTCGCCGGAATAAACGGTTTTTCCCGGATGTTTTTTTTGATATATGGAGCCGATGATCAACAAAAATTCATCACCGGAAGTGTTGACATTCGCTTCAGATTGAATTTGTTTCACTCTTGGGTGAAAAAAACAATGGGTAAACGAATCAGCAACAACTGCGTGCCAGATTACTCAGCGGATTTGAAACGCAAAAAGCGCGATTCCAGGAGGAAAAAGTGAAACAATTCAGTGCAGTGCTGTTGGGCAGCGTATTTATTGTAACGGGCTTTGCAATTGCAGCCGAAGCCGAAGCGGCGCAGGCAAAGAAAAACTGGGCCACATGGGCTGTCGGCGCAAATGCCAACAAACTCAGGCAAAAACCCAAAAACTCCACCCGCGTCGGCTATTATTCCAATGGCCGGCTATTTGGCAAATGGGTCAAGACTTCGGATAAAAAACTGGTCAGGAACACGACCGGTAAAAAACCCGGCTCCATTATCATTGATACCAAGAAACGCCGCCTGACCTATACGCTGGCCGGCGGCAAAGCCCTTTCATACGGCATCGGCGTCGGCCGCCCGGGATTCCAGTGGGCCGGCTACCACAAGGTTTCGATGAAAAAGGAATGGCCCAGTTGGACGCCGCCGGCATCGATGCTCAAGCGCCAGCCCGATTTACCGCGCTTCATGCCCGGTGGCCCCAAAAACCCGCTTGGCGCAAGAGCCCTGTATCTGGGCAGCAGCATCTACCGCATTCACGGCACCAACAACCACGCATCGATCGGCAAGGCGGTATCCAGCGGCTGCATCCGGATGCATAACAATGACGTGAAAGACCTCTACAAAAAAGTCAAGCTTGGTACGCCGGTTTACGTTTTTTAACCCCTGGAAGAACAAAAGGTTGCAAAAGCAGGTTCCGGGCGGCCGGAGCCTGCTTTTTATTTGCCCTCCAGACAACCGGCCAGATTGCGGGCAAGCCGCCGCATCATTTCAAAATAGTGATCCGGTCCGGGTTTCAAGCCGCTCCCCAGCGGATCGAGAATGCCGCTCTTCAGTCCTGTTTCCCTGATGATGGCCCGCATTTGCGCCGGAACAAACCCCGGTTCGGTAAATATGCATTCAATATTTTCCGTCGCAATTCTCCGCCGCAGTTTAACAATACGCCCGGCGCCGGGAAGGCGGTCCGGCACGGTTCGGAAAAACCCGGCGGAGTGAAGGCCGTAGCGGCGCTCAAAATACCAGTAGGCATCATGAAAGACCAGATACCGCCTGCCTGCAAGCGGCGCCAGCCGGGCCTTGAGTTCCTGATCAAGCGCCTTGAGACGCCGGATCAGGATTCGGGCATTTTTCCGGTACAAACCGGAATGATCCGCATCAAGCCGCGTAAGGGATGAGCGAATGCGCCCGACCAGACAAATTGCGATGACCGGATCCAGCCAGATATGAAGATCTTCGCCGCCGCCCGGCGGGATGCATCCCGCTGCGCCAAGGGCCGTACTGGAAACCCTTTCAGGCAATGCGCCAATAATTTTACCAAGAGCGCGTTCAAAATCCGCTCCGATCCAGAACACAAGATCAGCCCTTGACAACAGGCGAGCCTTGGACGGGGTCAGTTGATAACTGTGAGGTGAGACATTTTGTCGCATAATCAGATCCGGTTGACGCGTCCCTGTCATGACCGATGCAACCAGGGAGTGCAGCGGCGCAATGCTCACAGCCACGCGCAATTCCGCTGATACCGCTGCTGAAACCCAGAGGGAAAAAACAAGAAAGAAGTTGAAAAGCAGATAGTTACGATATGAGTTGTGCGATTCCAATGCTCCGCCGCCTTTCTTGTTCCTTGCCCGGCCAGGTACAATATTCGCCCGAATACATCCTTTGAATATGCGACTTAAAACCAAGCGAAAAATTTTCCCGAACCTGTTATACAAAGACTTGCAGATGAACATACGCGAACGGGCAACTTGACATATTAAAATATGCGAATATGATAATATTTAATTATTCAAATAAGACCTCTAAGATCTTAGTGATTCGCGTTTTCAAATTTGCTTGAGTCGTCTTGAAATCTCAGTTGCAAATTGAGTTTTTAGCGTAGCTGTCCATTGTTTTGGTTTATTCGAATGCCTCCCGTGACCCTTGGCGCGTTTTACGTACCACAGGGGAACTAACTTAATCCCGCGATGCGTTTGCATTGCGGGATTTTTTTTTGGGGATGGCGCAGAAAAGCCGGTGCAACTGCCGGATCAGCGCCAGAGCCTCATCGCTTGCGAGCCGGTAATATACCGATTTACCCTCACGCCGGGTTTCCACCATGCCGTCTTCGCGCAGCCGGGCCAGTTGCTGCGAGAGCGCCGGCTGGCGCATATTGAGGCTTTTTTCCAATTCACTGACATTGAGCTCGTTTTCCGCCAGCAGACACAGCACAACCAGCCGGTGCGGATTGGCTATTGCTTTCAAAAAGGCACTGGCTTCCTCGGCGCTGGCCAGCAAATCCTGCAAGCTTGTTTGGTCATCCATGAGCAGACAATTCTCTTTTACACCCCCTGCACCCGACGCTCACTCTCATTTGCGCCTGACACTCTCACCAGTTTGCCATCGCTTCGCCCGCGTCCAGACCCGCGGTATGAAGCGCATAGCGACCCGGCCGGCAAACCAACCGGCCCGGCAAGGCCCAATAGAACATGGACCTTCCGCTCATAGCAAGAGGCTTTGTGGCAAAGCGGCCGGCACCGCACCCCGTAAAGCGCGTTTGCAAGCTGCATCCTTGAGATGATCTGGTTTTGTCCCTATTATCCCCGGACACAGGAGAGCTTGAAAAAGCCGGTTGAATTTGCCGGGGGTTTTGTTTCAACCCCTTTTTACGATGAACGATAACGAAGAAGGTGAGATTTGATGACAGCTCGCACGACACCGGGACCAAGCCGATGGATCAGGATATTGCCCGCTTTTTTCGTCCTGATGTTTTTCTCCGCAGCACAGCTCGCAGCCGCAGATCAGGACATCAAAATCCAGTATAACGGCCTTACCCTGAATGCAAATCTGGCCAATGCCGGCGGGAAACTTGAGGGGCAATCAGTGGTTTTGATCGTTCACGGCACCCTGGCCCATAACGGCATGGAGATCATTTCCGGTCTGCAAAAGGCCCTTCTTGAGCGCGATATCACCAGCCTGGCGATAAATCTGAGCCTTGGCCGGAACGATCGCAGGGGCATGTATGACTGCAAATCCATGCATAGCCATCTTCATGAAGACGCCCTTGATGAAATCGGCCAATGGCTGGACTGGCTGCAAAAACAAAAAGTGAAATCGGTGGCGGTTCTTGGCCATTCGCGCGGTGGCAATCAGGTGGCCTGGTTCGCCGCCGAGCGCATGCGTCCGGAAATCTCCAGAATTATCCTGATGGCGCCCATGACCTGGGATGCGCAATATGCCGCCAAATCCTATCAGAAAAATTATAGCGTCAAGCTTGCGCCCCTGCTGGCGAAGGCCGGAACCCTGGGCGATGAGACCATGAAATCGGTCGATTTCATCTACTGCCCCAAAACGGATGTCAAGGCCGCAAGCTTCGTCTCCTATTACCGTGATGACCCACGCAAGGACACGCCCTATCTGCTGCCGAAAATCAAACGCCCCGTGCTGGTGCTGGTGGCGGAAAATGACAAGGTCGTGAAAAATCTTGCCCCGAAGATCGAGCCCCTCACGGCAGACAGCCAGGTCAAAATGGTGGAAATCCCCGAGGCTGGCCATATGTTTCTCGATTTTGCTCTTGATGACGCCGCCGATTCCATCGCCGAATTTCTCGAATAGGCATTATTTTCAGGAGGACCGGGCGCCATGCCGCAAGATAAACTCGACAATATCAGGGCCTGTGTTTTCGACGCCTATGGCACCTTGTTCGATATTCACGCCCCGGTGGAGAGCAACGCCGCAAGCCTGGGAGAGCAGGCCGCGCCAATCTCCAGTTTGTGGCGGCATAAACAATTGCAATACACCTGGCTGCGGACATTAATGGGCAAGCACGCCGATTTCCGGCAAATCACCCGCGATGCGCTTGATTACGCCTTTGCCGCCAATGGCATTGAGGATGATGCGCTTAAAGAAAAGCTGCTGCAATCCTACATGACCATCAATGCCTATGCAGATGCCGCAAGCGCTCTGGCGGCAATTCGTAATAGCGGCCGCGCCACCGCCATCTTGTCCAACGGAACGCCGGAAATGCTGCGCGCTGCGTGCAATTCCGCCGATCTGACAAACCTTGTGGATGAGTTGATCTCGATTGAAGATATCGCCATCTACAAGCCCTCCCCGGCAGTATATCAGCTTGCGCCGGACAGGCTCGGTATGGCGCGCGAGGAAATCTGTTTTGTCTCCGCCAATGCCTGGGATGTCAGCGGCGCGGCAAGCTTTGGTTTCCAATGCGTCTGGATCAACCGTTTTGACATGGCGTCCGAACGCCTGCCTGGCTGCCCCCGGGCGCGCATCAAATCCCTCGCCGAGCTTCCCTCTCTTCTGACCGGGGCCACTTAAAGTCTTCCACGGCAAATCACCCCTCCGTGGCAGGGTAAGCTGGCAAAGCCAGCGCCGGCCCGAGAACGGACGCGAGCCGGAGGGCGAGCGGAAAAACAAAAAGTTAGAGCCCGGTTTTGATTCAATCAAAACCGGAAAGGCTCTAAAACATGCCCCGGTCAATCGCATAGCGCGTCAGCCCCGCCGTGGAGGTAATGCCGAGCTTTTGCTTGATATGTTTACGGTGGGTTTCAACCGTCCTGACGCTGATATCAAGCGCGAGCGCGATCTCCTTGTTGCTTCCCCCCGAAGCCAGCTTGAGCAACACATCGCACTCGCGCGGCGTCAGTTCGCCGCGGTCGGCCTGAGGGCCGGTTTTCATGATCACATCCGATATGCCGGAGCTGAAATAGGTGCCGCCCGAATGCACCGCGCCGATTGCGGCCACCACCTCGCTTGACGGCACATCTTTCAGGATAAAGCCCCGCGCGCCGTTATGCATGGCGGTGTAGATATATTCACGCTTGTCGTGCATGCTCAGGAATATGACGCGGATTTGAGGAAAATCCCGGCGGAAAATTGCAGCCGCCCGCAGCCCGTTAAGCTCGGGCATATTGATATCCAGCAAAACAATATCGGGCGCCGTTTCCGCCGCCATCTCCAGCGCCTGCGCGCCATTGCCCGCGGTTCCGACGATATCGAGATGATCATAGGTCTCCAGACACGCCCTGATCCCTTCCAGAACCAGCGGATGGTCGTCGGCCAGCAATATTTTTATTTTTCCCTCTTTTCCCATTTTCCCTTCCCCGGGTTTCTCAGCCCCTTGATGCCGGCAATTGCGCCTTGACCAGCGTTCCGTTTGCCGATGAGACCAGTTTGAGCCTGCCGCCGATATGGGCTAGCCTTTCGCGCATGTTTTTCAAACCGATGCCGCTCTCCGGGCCGGCGGATTTGCGCATTTCATCAAAATCAAAGCCGTGACCGTCATCCTTGACATCGAGATATATCCAGTTTTTCGTGCAGCCCAGCTTCAATTCCACATTTTTCGCCCCGGAATGGCGCTCGATATTGGTCAGCGATTCCTGCGCCACCCTGAACAAGGTTGTGCGCGTACCGCGCGGCATGTCTTCGGCCAGGGACGCAGCATCAATCTTCACCTTGATGCCGGTGCGTTCGGAAAAATCCGCCGCCAGAGAGTGCAGCGAGGGGAGCAATCCCAGATCATCCAGCATTCCGGGGCGCAGATCACGCGAAATCCGCCGCACTTCGCGGATCGCCCTGGTCACCCCCTGCGTGCCCTTCTCCAGCGCCGGCAAAACGCCCTTCCGGTTCTTGTTTAACAAGATCCCCGCCAGTTCAAGCGTGTATTTCACCGAGCTTAAATTCTGGCTGATCCCGTCGTGCAACTCGCGCGCCACCCGGCTGCGTTCCTCCTCCTGCGCCTCGACAATGCGCCGTGTGAGCCTTTTTTGCGACAGGGCCGCCTGCCGGTTTTCCCGAAGGGCAAGATAAACCCCGGTGGCAAAAACGGCCGATACGGCGGCAAAGGAGAGGATGGAAATCAGGATGAACACCTGCCTGATCTGGCCGGTGACTTCCGCTTTGAGCTCATCAACCCGGGCGCTGATATCATCCATGTAAAGCCCGGTGCCGATCATCCAGCGCCATTTTTCAAGCCCGACCGCATAGCCAATTTTCTCCGACAGCGAGCTGGCCGAGGGGCGCTCCCACATATAGCGATAATACCCGCCGCCCTTCTTGGCCTGGGCGATCAGGTTCTGGATCACCAGATTGCCTTTTGCGTCTTTCAGATCCCACCAGTTTTTTCCAACCCTGAAAGCCTGACGCGGATGAACCAGAGAGTTGCCCTTGTAATCATAAACAAAAAAATACCCGTCCGGCCCATAGGACAGATCATTCAGGATCACCCGGGCGCGCGCCTTGGCTTCTGCATCATCCGCCTTCGCATGGCGGTAGATATGTTCGATGGAATTGAGCGCCAGAGCGATATAGTAACGCAGTTCCGCCTTTTTCGCCTCCAGCAAGGAGCGCTCAAGCGTGGCGATCTGTTTGTCCGAGAGATTTTTTGACTGCTCGATAATCAAAGCGCCGATGGCCAACATGGCCACAACCAGCGGTAAAGCCGCCAGCAGAACTATTTTTAACCGCAGACTCAAATTCAGCTTCCCCGTCCCCAGCACGCCCCGCAGTCTAGCACAGGTGGCATCATCTGTATTCACCACCACAGCGCAGCCCTCCCTACCCAGTATTACGGATACGGTCTCCCAGCTGCTCCGTATAGGCCCGCCGCGCCGCATTTGCTAGTCTTGGCCGCGCAAAAGGCCCGATCGGGATTTAAGCTGGATATGAGGGTTGTCTTTACCGGTGAGTTGGGCTTTAGTTTCATGGTCTGAAATTGATGACGCATCTTGTCTCAGGCGCATGAATTACAAACAGTCATGTTGACCGGCCGCGATTTGCCAGGGGCAGCATGACACAGCTACAGGGAGTAAATAATAATATGGATCGTCGCTCATTTTTGAAAAATGCCGGGCTGGCTACCGGCGCCGCCGCAGCTTCAACGCTCGCCGCGCCCGCCATCGCCAAGCAAGTCAAGCACCTTAAAATGGTCATGTCCTGGCCCAAGAACTTCCCCGGCCTCGGCACATCCGCCGCCCGTTTCGCCAAGAGGATCGAGACCGCCTCGGACGGCAGATACAAGATCACGCTCTATGCCGGCGGCGAGCTGGTGCATCCGCTCAAATGCCTCGACGCCGTGCAAGAAGGCACCGCCGATCTTTATCACTCGGCGGAATATTATTATCAGGGCAAGATGAAAGCCTTCAGTTTCTTCGCCGCCGTTCCTTTCGGCTTCCGCCCCGATGAAATGGACGCCTGGATTCATCATGGCGGCGGCCAGCAGCTTTGGGACGAGGTTTCGGCCCAGTTTGGCGTCAAGCCCTTTGCATGTTCCAATACCGGCTCGCAGATGGGCGGCTGGTTCAAGAAGCCGATCCGCACGGTTGAGGATTTCAAGGGCCTGAAAATGCGCATCCCGGGTCTTGGCGGCGACGTCATCAAGGCGCTGGGCGGCACATCGGTCACCCTGGCCGGTTCGGAAATCCTGCCCGCATTGCAGGCCGGCACGATTGACGCCACCGAATGGGTCGGCCCGTGGAACGATCTCGCCTTTGGCATCTACAAGATCGTCAAGCATTACTATTACCCCGGCTTCCATGAGCCGGGAACGGTTTTGAGCCTCGGGGTGAGCAAAAAGCTCTATGATGGCATGAGCGCTGGCGACCGGGCCCTGTTTGAAGCCTGTGCCACGGCTGAAAACAACTTTGGTCTGGCCGAGTTCAACGCCAACAATTCCGCCGCCCTGGATACGCTGGTGAGCAAGCACGGCGTTGAATTGCATGAGTTCTCCGACGGGATCTTCAAGGCCGCAGGCGCCGCCGCCAGGGATGTGCTGGCCTCGGCCGGAGCGGCTGACCCCCTGACCAAAAAGGTCTATGACAGCTTCATGACTTTCCGCAAAAACGCCGTTAGCTGGTCGCGCATTTCCGATCAGGCCTATATGCAAAAACGCGGGCTTGTCTCCTTCTAGGGGCGAGGCAAAAAGCCTTACAGCAAAGACCCGCACCGGATTTGTTCCGGTGCGGCTTGTTTTCACAACCGGAGCAGGACCCGTGGGGGGGATCGCGTGAAATTTCTCAATGCACTGGCAACAGGCATAGATACTCTGAATGAGTATACCGGCCGCGGCATCGCCTGGGTGGCGCTCATCATGGTGCTGGTGCAGTTTGCTGTCGTCATCATGCGCTATGTGTTTTCCATCGGCTTCATTCCGATGCAGGAATCGATCTGGTACATGCACGGCACTTTGTTCATGGTCGGCGCGGGTTATACCCTGCTGCATGACGGCCATGTCCGGGTGGATATTTTCTACCGCGAAGCCAGCGCCAGACGCAAAGCGCTGGTGAACATGATCGGGGCGCTGGTCTTTCTTATTCCGCTGATGCTGCTCACCTTCTGGCTTTCCTGGTCCTATGTCATCAATAGCTGGAAGACTCTTGAAGGTTCTACCGAAATCAGCGGTCTGCCTCTGATCTTCTTGTACAAAACCGTGATCTGGGTGTTTGCCGTCCTTTTGGGCCTTCAGGCCATCTCCATGGCAATCCGCTCCCTTCAAACGCTTCTGGACGATGATCCCGGGCTGAAAACCGGCAGGAGTTAGCCATATGGAAATGTTTCTCCAGCCCGCCGCCTTTTGCGCTTATATGTTTCTGGTCGCCATTTTCCTGCTTCTGAGCGGATTTCCGGTCGCCTTTACCCTGGCCGGGACTGCGGCCGGCTTTGCCTTTTTGGGTTATTTTATCGGTATTTTCGACATTACCTTCCTGACCGCCTTTCCCCAGCGCATATTCTCCACCATGTCGAACGAAGTGCTGGTCGCGGTGCCGCTGTTTGTCTTTATGGGGGTGATGCTGGAGCGCTCGAAAGTCGCGGAAGAGCTGCTCGACAATATGGGCCGCCTGTTCGGACGCATGCCCGGCGGCATTGCCTATTCGGTCTCCATTGTCGGCATGCTGCTCGCCGCCTCCACCGGCATTGTCGGCGCCACCGTCGTCACCATGGGGCTTTTGTCCCTGCCCACCATGATCCGGCGCGGTTACAGCCCGTCTTTTGCCTGCGGCTCGATCTGCGCCTCTGGCACGCTGGGCCAGATTATCCCGCCTTCCATCGTGCTGGTACTGCTGGGCGACCAGCTTTCGGTCGCGTTTCAGAACGCCCAGTTCGCCAAGGGTATTTTTGCCCCCGACACCGTTTCGGTGAATGATCTGTTTGCCGGGGCGCTTTTTCCCGGCCTGATGCTCGTCGGCATGTATCTCATCTACCAGATCGGTTTTTCGCTCCTTAACCCCTCCAAGGCGCCGCCAATTCCACCTGAACACCACGAGGATGAAACCGCAAGAGAGTTCTATCTCAATCTCCTCGGATCGTTATTCGCGCCGCTGATTCTTATCATCGCCGTTTTGGGCTCGATTCTGGCCGGCCTTGCCTCGCCGACGGAAGCGGCCGCCGTCGGCGCCATCGGCGCAACCCTTCTGGCCGGTTACCGGGTAAACCCCGCCCGCAGCCTGCCGGTTTTTATCGGCGCCCTGTCTCTGGCCGCGGTTTTGACCCTCTCTGTCTTCTTTGATCTTCGCATGCAGCGCAATGTCATCCCGGCGGGCGAAAAATTCGCCATCGGCATTGCCCTGATCCTGTCGCTGGGAATCATCTGGGGCGTACTCACCGCCGTTCTGCGCACCTATGGGCATAACAGCAACGGCGAGAGCGTTTTGATCTCGGTCATGCGCCAGACCATGCTGATCTCGTCCATGGTATTCGTCATTCTGGTCGGCGCCGGCATGTTCTCCCTGGTGTTCCGCGGCTTTGGCGGTGATATTCTGATCGAGGAGTTTTTGTCCAACCTGCCCGGCGGCACCGTTACCGCCATGCTGGTGGTGATGGCTGTGATGTTCTTTATGGGCTTTTTTCTTGATTTCCTCGAAATCATTTTCATCGTTGTGCCGATTGTCGCTCCGATCCTGCTTCAGATGGAGGTCGCCCCCGGTGTATTGATGAGCCCGGTCTGGCTCGGCGTCATGATGGCGATCAATCTGCAAACCTCTTTCCTCACCCCGCCCTTTGGCTTTGCGCTGTTTTATCTGCGCGGCGTTGCGCCCAATTCGGTGCGCACCATGGATATCTACCGCGGTGTTGCGCCTTTCGTCCTGATCCAGATTGTCGGACTGGTTCTGATCTGGTTTATGCCGCAAATCGCCACCTGGCTCCCCATCGCGGTTTACGGCCGATAAACGCCCGGGTTCCGGTCGCGGGAAGTTGTGTTGACAGCCAGCCTTATATTATGTCAGTATTATTGACCTAAATGCAGGCGGCGGGATTGAAGGTATTTTTAGATCACCATGACACTGGCCAGGGTTAGCCTTGAAGACAAATATGATTTAGACAAAACCCGCATTTATGTCAGCGGTTCACAGGCGGTTGTCCGCCTTGTTCTCATGCAGCACGCCAGAGACAGGGCGCAGGGCCATGACACCGCCGGTTTCGTAACCGGTTACCGTGGCTCTCCGGTAGGCGGTATTGACCAGCAATTCTGGCGCGCCGGCAAAACGCTTGAAGCCGCCAGCATCATCTTCCAGCCCGGTATAAACGAGGATCTGGCCGCCACCGCGCTGTGGGGAACCCAGCAGGCCGGACTTGCCGGCGAGGGTAAATATGACGGCGTCTTCGGGCTCTGGTACGGCAAGGGGCCCGGGGTTGATCGCACCGGCGATGTTTTCCGCCACGCCAATCATGCCGGCACATCGGCTCTGGGGGGCGTTGTTGCGCTGATGGGCGATGACCATACCTGTGAGTCCTCCACCAGCGCCCATCAAAGCGAATTTGCCCTTGTGGACGCCATGATCCCGATCCTCAACCCGGCCGGGGCGCAGGAAATTCTTGATTACGGGCTATACGGTTTTGCCCTCTCGCGTTTTAGCGGCTGCTGGGTGGGTTTGAAATGCATCAAGGACAATATCGAATCCACCGCCATTATCGACGCCTCTCCCGGACGGGTCAAAATCAACACCCCGGATGATTTTCAAATGCCCCCCGGCGGCCTGAATATCCGCCTCAATGACACGGCGCTGGAAAAAGAGGCGCGGCTGCATGACTTCAAACGCTACGCCATTCAGGCCTTCACCCACGCCAATCATCTCGACAAGCTTGTCTATGGCGGCGGCAAAGCGCCCAAAATCGGCATTGTCACCACCGGTAAGAGTTATCTCGATACCGCCCAGGCGCTTGGCGATCTGGGGATCGGCGCGGCCCGCGCCGATGAACTGGGGCTCAAACTCTACAAGGTGGCTCTGGTCTGGCCGCTGGAGCCCTCCGGGATCAGGGATTTTGCCAAAGACCTCGATCTGATCATCGTGGTGGAAGAAAAACGCTCGCTGATCGAAACCCAGATTCGCGAGCAACTTTACGGGGCCCCTTGCGCCCCTCTCATTATCGGCAAGCATGATGAGGAAGGCCGCGATCTTTTCCCCGCCAAGGGCGCGCTGGAGCCCAACAAGATCGCACTGGCCATTTCAACACGGCTGCTGGAGCGCGCACCCGATGAGGCGTTAAAGGCCAAAAGCGAAGCCATCGCGCAGATCACGGGGCGGATTGGCAACACGCCCGAAATTGCCGCCCGCACGCCGTGGTTCTGCTCCGGCTGCCCGCACAACACCTCAACCCGCGTCCCCGAAGGCGCTAGGGCAAGCGCCGGAATCGGCTGCCACTATATGGCGCTGTGGATGGACCGGCAAACCTGCGGCTTTACCCAGATGGGCGGCGAGGGCGCCAACTGGGTCGGCGAGGCGCCGTTTTCGACCCGCGATCACATCTTTCAGAATATCGGCGACGGCACTTATCAGCATTCGGGGCTGCTGGCGATCCGGGCCGCAAGCGCCGCCGGGGTTAACATCACCTATAAAATCCTCTTTAACGATGCCGTCGCCATGACCGGCGGCCAGCCGGTTGACGGCGCGCTGAGCGTGGCCAAAATAGCGCATCAGGTTGCCGCTGAAGGCGCAAGGCGGATTTACATCCTGAGCGATCATCCGGAAAAATACCCGTTGCAGAGTGATTTTCCACCCGGCACAATCATCAAACACCGAGATTATCTCAATCCGGTTCAGGAGGAACTGGCGCGGGTAAAGGGGCTCAGCATCCTCATTTTTGACCAGACCTGCGCCGCCGAGCTGCGCCGCCGCCGCAAGCGCGGCTTGGCAAAAACTCCGAAACAGCGGGTATTTATCAATTCCCTCGTCTGTGAGGGCTGCGGCGATTGTTCGGTGCAGTCAAACTGCGTCTCCATCATTCCCCTTGAGACCGAATACGGCCGTAAACGCGCCATACATCAATCCTCCTGCAACAAGGATTTTTCCTGTCTCGACGGGTTCTGCCCCAGCTTTGTCACCATAACGGGGGCAAGGCTCAAAGCCGGAACAACGGCGCGGCTCAACGAACCGGCGGACGGTTTTGAAGATATACCTATGCCGCGAGTTCCGCCTCTGGATAAAAACTTCGCCATGGTCATCACCGGCGTTGGCGGCACCGGTGTTGTCACTATCGGCGCGCTGATAGGCATGGCGGCGCATCTTGAGGGCAAGGGCTGTGGCATTATCGATATGGCCGGTCTGGCGCAAAAGGGCGGTGCGGTAATCTCCAATCTGCGCCTTGCCCCCTCGCCGGACGACATTCAGGCCATCCGGGTCGCCGCCGGCGGGGCCGATCCGGTTCTGGGCTGCGATTATGTGGTCACTGCCTCCGAAAAAGTCCTCGCTTGCATCAAACCCGGGCGCACGAAACTGGCGGTCAATAATCACGAGACCATCACGGCCGATTTTACCCTTGACCCGGATGCGGTCCTGCCGACGGATTTGATCAGAACCGTCATTACGGCCAGGGCGGGCGCAAATAGCGCCGATTTCATTGATGCGGGCACATTGGCAACCCGGCTGATGGGCGATTCCATTGCCGCCAATTTGTTTCTGCTCGGCTTTGCCTGGCAAAAGGCCATGCTGCCGCTCTCCCATGACGCCCTGATCCGCGCCATAAAGATCAACGGCGTCGCCGTTGAGATGAATACAAAAGCCTTTTTATGGGGCCGCCGCGCCGCCTGGGACATCGCCCGGGTCGAGACAATCGCCAATACGCAAGGCACTGCCTCATCCGATCTGCATCTGTCCTCCAGCCTCGACGAGGCCATCGCAAGACGCATGGATGAGCTCACCGCCTACCAGAACGCCGCCCTTGCCGCCCGTTATGAAAAACTGGTTGAAAGGACAAGAGAGGCCGAGGCCAAAATCGAAGCCCGGAGCAAAGAGTTAAGCCGCGCCGTGATGTTCAATTATCACAAACTGCTTGGCTACAAGGACGAGTACGAAGTGGCGCGGCTTTTCAGCAATGGCGAATTTGAGGCCACCTTGCGCAATCATTTCAGCGGCGACATTCAGATCGAATTCCAGTTTGCCCCCCCCTTCATCGCCCAGCGCGACAAGGCCACCCGCCGCCTGCGCAAATTGCGCTTTGGCCCATGGATGATGCGGGCGCTGCGCCTGCTCGCCGGACTGAAAATCATACGCGGCAGTCTCCTCGATCCCTTCAGATACCAGCCCGAACGCGCTCTGGAGCGCGCCCTCATCCGCCAGTATGAAACCGATATTTCAACCGTTCTGGACCGTCTGAACCGCAACAATTACCAGATCGCGGTTGATATCGCCTCGCTTCCCGCCGGCATCCGCGGATTTGGCCCCATCAAGATCGAAGCGGCAAAACAGGCCGAAGCCAAAAGAGATGACCTGTTCACACGGTTTTACGCCGAATCCGCAACATCTTAGAGTTAATGTAAATATTGATCCCGGCTCATAATTTCCCCTTAGACAAAAGAAGGCTTGATTTGCGGCTCATTTGTGCGTTTGATGTCAGCAATAATTAATAAGCAATCAATCAGTTGTCCGATCAGGGAGAAGCAATGCCCGCAAAGGGAGTCACGGGACAAGAGGGACTCGATACGTTTCCAAAACTGCTGTTGCACAACGCCAGGACCTTACCGGATCATCCGTCAATACGTGAGAAGGATCTTGGCATCTGGCAAAGCTGGAACTGGAGTGAGGTTCTTGAGGAAGTCCGCGCACTGGCCATAGGCCTGCAAAAACTGGGTCTGCAGGCCGGAGAAAAAATCGCAATCTGCGGCGAGAACCGTCCGCGGCTTTACTGGACCTTTGTCGCCGCCCAATCCGTCGGCGCGGTCCCCGTCCCGGTCTATCAGGATTCGGTCGCCGAAGAGATGGCCTATGTCATGGAGCATGCCGGGGCCGCCTTTGTCGTCGTGGAAGATCAGGAACAGGTGGACAAGCTTTTCCAGATCAGTGAGACCGTGAGCTGCATCCGCCATATCATTTATGACGACCCGCGCGGTTTGCGCGATTATCAAGAGGAAAATCTGCACTCTTTCAAAGATGTGCAGGAGAAGGGTCGCAAGGCTCTCCGGGACGCCCCGCAGGCCAAAACCGGCTGGGAGGAAACGATCAATGCTGGCAAGGGCTCCGATATATCGGTATTCCTCTATACTTCCGGCACAACCGGCCGCCCCAAGGGTGTGGTGCTGAGCCATGACAATGTTCTGATTACCGCCCGCGAGACCGCTATTCTGGAAGGCCTGCGCCCGGATGAAGAGGTGCTGGCCTATCTGCCCATGGCCTGGGTGGGGGATCACATTTTTTCCTATGGCCAGTCCTATGTTTGCGGCTTTTGCGTCTCGTGCCCGGAAAGTCCGGAAACCATGTTGCAGGATTTGCGCGAGATCGGTCCGACCTATTTTTTCGCCCCGCCGCGCATTTTTGAAAATATCCTGACCACCGTCATGATCCGCATGGAGGACGCCGCGCCGCTCAAGCGCAAATTGTTCAAATACTTCCTCGGTGTCGCCAAGGAATATGGCGAGGCGATCCTGAACGGCGAGAATGTGCCGCTCAAGGGCCGGTTGCTTTACGCCCTTGGCAATATCCTGATTTACGGGCCCTTGAAAAACACCCTGGGGTTTTCGCGCATCCGTATCGGCTATACGGCGGGCGAGGCGATCGGGCCGGAGATTTTCCGCTTTTACCGCTCGCTCGGCATTAACCTGAAACAGCTTTACGGCCAGACCGAAGCGGCGGTTTTTATCACCGTGCAGCCCGATGGCGAGATCCATGCCGACACCGTCGGCGTCCCGGCGCCGGGGGTGGAAGTCAAAATTGCCGAGAGCGGCGAGGTGCTCTACCGCTCTCCGGGCGTCTTTGTCGAATATTATAAAAACCCCGAATCCACCAGCGAAACAAAAACCGGCGGCGGCTGGGTGCATTCGGGCGATGCCGGTTTCTTTGATGACCGCGGTCATCTGAAAATCATCGACCGCGCCAAGGATGTGGGCCGCTTGAACAATGACGCCATGTTCGCCCCCAAATATATCGAGAACAAGCTTAAGTTCTACCCCAATATCAAGGAAGTCGTGGCTTTTGGCGACGGCCGGGATATGTGCACCGTCTTCATCAATATCGACCTCACCGCCGTCGGCAGCTGGGCGGAGCGCAACAACGTGCCCTATGCCAGTTATCAGGAACTGGCCGCCAATGATCTTGTCTATGACATGATCGAGGCGCATGTGGATGAGGTCAATGCCGGTCTTGCCCGTGAACCGGGCATTTCCGGCTCGCAAATCCGCCGTTTCTTAATCCTCCACAAGGAACTCGACGCCGATGACGGCGAGTTGACCCGGACCCGCAAGGTGCGCCGCGCCTTTATCGCCGATCGTTACGCACCGCTCGTCACCGCGCTTTATGACGGCAGCGAAATGACCCATATCGAAACCGAAGTGACCTTTGAGGACGGACGCAAGGGCATGATCGCCGCCGATATCCAGATCCGTGACATGCAGACCTATGAACCGCCCACATCCATGGAGGCGGCGCAATGAGTCCGGAACCGGTTCAAACCCGTATTTTTGAAGAGGAAATCCTCTCCGTATCGGATGTCTCGCTTTCCTTTGGCGGCGTAAAGGCCATTCAGAATGTCAGCTTTGATATCAAACGCGGTGAAATCCGCGCCATTATCGGCCCCAACGGCGCCGGCAAAACCTCGATGCTGAACGTCATCAACGGTTTTTATCACCCGCAAGAAGGCCTGATCCGCTTCAAGGGCAAGGCGCGCCGCCGCATGCGCCCCTCCATCGCCGCAGCTCAGGGCATTGCCCGCACCTTCCAGAATGTCGCTCTTTTCAAGGGCATGAGCACTCTGGACAACATCATGACCGGCCGCCTGCCACGGCTGGAAAAAGGCATTTTTGGCGAAATCGTCAATGTTTTCCTGCAGGCCGCCTATCTCGGGCCCGCCCGGCGCAGCGAGCTGGAGCAGCGCAAATATGTCGAGGAAATAATCGATTTCCTCGAAATCCAGCATATCCGCCGCACCCCGGTGGGCCGTCTGCCCTATGGTCTGCAAAAGCGCGTCGAACTTGGCCGGGCGCTGGCCATGGAGCCGGAGCTGCTGCTTCTCGATGAGCCCATGGCGGGCATGAATCTGGAAGAAAAAGAGGACATGTCGCGCTTTATCATCGATGTGAATGACCAGTACGGAACCACCATCGCCCTGATCGAACATGATATCTCGGTCGTGATGGATTTGTCCGACCGCATTATCGTGCTGGATTACGGCCGCAAGATTGCCGATGGCACACCGGGCGAGGTGCAGAGCAACCAGGCGGTGATGGACGCCTATCTGGGGGTGCCCCATGAATAGGGAAGTGAGGGTGAGCGCATGATGTTTTTTCTCGAAGTTACGATCAGCGGCCTGATGGCCGGGGTGATGTACTCGCTGGTAGCGCTTGGTTTCGTGCTGATTTTCAAGGCCTCTGGGGTGTTTAACTTCGCGCAAGGGGTCATGGCGCTGTTTGCCGGCTTGACTCTGGTCGGCCTGATGGAAAAATTCGGCCTGCCGCCCTGGGCCGGAATCATGGCAACCATTGCCGTGATGATCTTGCTGGCCTGGCTGATTGAATTTCTCATTCTGCGCCGCCTTGTGAATCAGGAACATATTATCTTGTTCATGGCCACTATCGGCCTTGCCTATGTGCTTGAGGGTCTGGGCGATGTCATGTGGGGGTCGGATGTCAAGCTGCTGGATATCGGCTTGCCGCAAGGCGCGGTGGACTGGCTGCTGGATGATTATAACCTCTATGTCGAAAAGCTCGAGGTGGCCGCGGCGGTCACGGCGGTGATCATGGTGATCGTGCTGGCGATTTTTTTTCAAAAAACCCGCATCGGACGCGCCCTGCGCGCCGTGGCGGACGATCATCAGGCCGCCCTCTCGGTCGGCATTTCCCTGCGCACCATCTGGGTGATCGTCTGGTCGGTATCGGGTATTGTCGCCC
Organism: Alphaproteobacteria bacterium; assembly: GCA_024275895.1. Taxonomy (GTDB): domain Bacteria; phylum Pseudomonadota; class Alphaproteobacteria; order Rhizobiales; family BM303; genus BM303. The sequence continues at coordinate 47,509 of JAJRYE010000046.1, forward strand.
TGGTGGCCGGGATCATGTGGGGCTCCAAATCGGGTGTGCAGTTCTCGCTCTCGCTGATCGCCCTGAAAGCCCTGCCGGTGTTGATGCTCGGCGGCTTCACTTCCATTCCCGGTGCCATTATCGGCGGGCTGATCATCGGCATGGGCGAGAAATGGGCCGAGATATACATGGGGCCGATAATTGGCGGCGCCATTGAAAACTGGTTTGCCTATATGCTGGCTCTCGTCTTTTTGCTGTTCCGGCCACAAGGGCTGTTCGGCGAAAAAATCATTGAGAGGATTTGAGGCATGTTTTACCGCGAAGCTGGACAGTTTAAAACGACCTACAAGTCCGATCAGGCCCTGTTTCCCATTGCCCAGGACCGCTATTTCGTCATCGGCGTGGTTCTGTTTGCCTTTCTGGTTATTCCGTTTTTCATCACCGATTACTGGGCCAACGCCTTGTTGCTGCCCTTCCTGATTTACGCCCTGGCGGCGATCGGGCTCAATATCCTCACCGGCTATTGCGGCCAGCTCTCGCTGGGGACCGGCGGCTTTCTGGCCGTGGGCGCCTATGCCTCCTACAAGCTGATGACGTCGTTTCCGGAGATGAACCTTATTGTCGTCTTCTTGCTCTCGGGCCTGATCACCGCTCTGGTCGGCATTTTTTTCGGCGTGCCCTCGCTCCGCATCAAGGGGTTTTATCTTGCCGTGGCGACGCTGGCCTCGCAGTTCTTCATTGTCTGGCTGTTCAACAAGGTGCCGTGGTTCTTCAATTACAGCGCCACCGGGCAGATCAGCGTGCCGCCGCGGGAGATTTTCGGTTTTCTCGTCACCGGCCCCGACGCCTCTCCCGCCATCACCTATCTGTTTACCCTGACGCTCGTCAGTATCTTTGCCCTTCTGGCCAAGAACATGGCGCGCGGCAATGTCGGGCGCAGCTGGATGGCGATCCGCGATATGGATATCGCCGCCGAGATCATCGGCATAAGGCCGCTGAAAACCAAGCTGATCGCATTTGCCGTCTCATCCTTTTATATCGGCATTGCCGGTGCCTTGCTGTTTGCCGTTTGGCTGGGCTCGGCCGAACCGACGGAGGCTTTCGGCATTGACCAGTCTTTTCTTATTTTATTCATGATCATCATTGGCGGTCTTGGTTCCATACTCGGCTCGTTCATGGGCGCGGCGTTCATGGTTCTGATGCCGATCTTTTTGAAAAACTTCATGGTTGACGGTCTTGGCCTGCAACCGGCGTTCTCCGAGCATGTACAGATCATGCTGATGGGCGTCCTGATTATCTTTTTCCTGATCGTGGAACCGCACGGATTAGCGCGGTTGTGGCAGATCGCCAAGGAAAAACTCAGAATCTGGCCGTTCCCGTATTAAACGGAGCTGCGGTGGATAAACAGCAAGGGACGATGGAGTTCTTTTGCATGTGAGGGGGAAAGAAGGCGGTATTGGACCGCCGGACAACATCAAGGAGGATATAAAAGACATGAAACTCAAACAACTGGCTCTCGGGCTGATCGCGGCCGTCGCGATAACCGGCAGCGCCTCGGCCTATGAGCTGACCGTGCCGACAATGGATTACCGCACCGGCCCTTATGCGCCCAACGGAATTCCTTTCGCCAATGGGTTCAGCGACTATTTCACCTTGCTCAATGAGCGCGATGGCGGCATTAACGGCGTCAGGATCAAACTGGTGCCGTGCGAAACCGGCTACAACACCAAAAAGGGTGTGGAATGCTATGAAAAAACCAAAAAGGTCGGCTCCGGCGCCCTGTTTTATTCGCCGCTCTCCACCGGCATGACCTATCAGCTCATTCCCAAGGTCACCGCGGACGGCATTCCGCTTTACACCATGGGCTATGGCCGCACTTCAGCCGCCAATGGCAAGGTCTTCAAATGGGTGTTTAATGTCCCCCTGACCTATTGGGACGGCGCCACGGTCGCGGTCAAATATGCCGGCGAGAAATCCGGCGGCATGGACAAGCTGAAGGGCAAGAAAATCGCCCTCGTCTATCACAACTCCGCCTATGGCAAAGAACCTATTCGCACCTTGCAGGTCTTGTCGAAAAAGTTCGGTTTTGATCTGAAACTTCTGCCCGTAGATCATCCGGGTCAGGAACAAAAGGCCACATGGCTGCAAATCCGCCGCGACAAGCCCGACTGGGTCTTCATGTGGGGCTGGGGCGTCATGAATCAGGTGGCGATCAAAGAAGCCGCCAGCATCCGTTTCCCCATGGATCATTTCGTCGGTGTCTGGTGGTCCGGTTCTGAAAACGATGTCCTGCCGGCCGGCATCAAGGCCGATGGCTACAAATCCCTTGCCTTCCATGCTCCGGGCGCCGATTTTCCGCTTCATAAAGACATTCTCAAATATGTCTATGACGGCGGCAAGGCGGTTGATCCGGGCTTCAAGGCCCGTGTCGGCGAAGTGCTCTACAACCGCGGTCTGATCAATGCGTTATGGGCCTCCGAAGCCATCCGCACCGGCATGAACATTCATAAAACCAAGGAACCTACAGCCGCGATGGTGCGCGACGGTTTCGAGGCTTTGGATGTCTCCGAAGACCGCCTGAAGGAACTGGGGCTTCCCGGCTTCACCTTCGGTGTCAAGGTGACCTGCGCCAACCACAAGGGACCGGGCAAGGTCGCCATCCAGTCCTGGGACGCAAAAGCGAAAAAATGGAGCATCGTGACCAAATTCTATCAGCCTATGGATGATGTCACCGGTCCGCTGATCGCTGAAGATTCGGCAAAATACGCCAAGGAAAACAACATCACACCGCGGACATGCAAATAGGCATATACGCATTTGCGGGGCGGCCCGGGCCGTCCCGCATGTTCTTTTTTCATCCTTCAGGTCAAGCCCATGAACCCGTCCGCCGCCAAAGAAATACCCGACACAGCGCCTGAAAAGGCCATTTTGTCAGTCAACAATATCGAGGTGATCTACAATCACGTTATTCTGGTTCTCAAGGGTGTCTCGCTTGAGGTGCCCAAGGGCGGCATTGTCGCTCTTCTGGGAGCCAATGGGGCAGGCAAAACCACCACCTTGAAGGCGGTTTCAAATCTGCTCCACTCCGAACGCGGCGAAGTCACCAAGGGATCGATCGAGTTTGAAGGCGATGAAGTCAATGACATGACCCCCAACGATCTGGTGCGGCGCGGCTGCATCCAGGTTATGGAAGGCCGCCATTGTTTTGAACATTTGACGGTTGAGGAAAATCTTCTCACCGGCGCCTATACCCGTAACGACGGATATGGCGCCATCAGGGCTGATCTTGACCTGGTTTACACCTATTTTCCGCGTCTCAAGGAACGGCGCAAAAGCCTTGCCGGCTACACATCGGGTGGTGAGCAGCAGATGACGGCGATCGGCCGGGCGCTGATGTCGAAACCAAAAATGATTCTGCTTGATGAGCCCTCCATGGGGCTCGCCCCCCAGCTTGTGGAGGAGATTTTTGAAATCATCAGGGCGCTGAACGAAAATGAGGGCGTCTCTTTGCTGCTGGCGGAACAAAACACCAATATCGCGCTTAAATACGCCGATTTCGGCTATATTCTGGAATCGGGCCGCGTTGTTCTTGACGGCGAAGCCGCCATCTTGCGCGAGAATGAAGATGTCAAGGAATTCTACCTCGGCGTGGCCGGTGAAAACCGCAAATCCTTCCGTGATTTCAAACACTATAAACGCCGCAAACGCTGGCTGGCTTAAGGTTTTTTAACATGAGCTCCCCGTTTTATGACGATCTGGAAATCCGCGATACCGAGACGCGCGAGGCAGATTATTTCACCCGGTTGCCCGGCTTTTTGCAAACCGCCACCGCCGCCTCAAAAGGCTGGGCGGCGCATCTGGACGGGATTGATCTTGCCGCCATTACGTCGCGCAGGGCTCTGGCCGCGCTGCCGGTTTTGCGCAAGAGCTATCTGATGCAGAAACAGGCGCAGGATTTGCCCTTTGGCGGCTTTATCGCCGATATGAATTTCTCCCGCATATTCATGTCGCCCGGACCGATTTACGAGCCGCAGGGGCGCGGCGCGGATCCCTGGGGCGCGGCGCGCGCCTTTTTCGCCGCCGGTTTTGCCAGGGGCGATATCGTCCATAACGCCTTTTCCTACCACCTCACACCGGGCGGCTTCATCATGGATACCGGCGCGCGCGCCCTTGGCTGCGCTGTCTTTCCCGCCGGAACCGGCAATACCAAAATGCAGGTTGAGGCCATCGCGGCAATAAAGCCTTCGTGCTATGCGGGCACACCCGATTATCTTAAAATTCTCCTCGATGAAGCGCAAAATGAGGACATGGATGTCTCCTCCATCAAATGCGGCCTTGTCTCGGGAGGTGCTTTATTCCCCTCCCTGCGCGAGGAATATGCCAGCCGCGGCATCAAGGTACGACAATGCTACGCCACGGCTGATCTTGGAGTTATCGCTTACGAATCCGACGCCATGGAGGGCATGATCGTCAACGAGGATTTTATCCTCGAGATCGTCACCCCGGGCACCGGCGATCCGGTCGGGGAGGGTGAGATCGGCGAGATCCTCGTAACCAGCTTCAACCACGTCTATCCGATGATCCGTTTTGCCACCGGCGATTTATCCGCCATCCTGCCGGGACAAAGCCCGTGTGGTCGCACCGGCCAGCGCATCAGGGGCTGGATGGGACGGGCCGACCAGACGGCGAAGATCAAGGGCATGTTCGTGCACCCGGAACAGATCGCCAAAATCGCCAAAGCACATCCCGGGGTTACTCGCCTGCGACTCACCATCACCCGCGAGGGCGAACGCGATGTCATGACCCTGCTGGCTGAAAGCGCCAGTTCGGGCGAAGATGTAAAAGCCGCGCTTGGCGCAACGCTGGGCGAGGTTACCAAACTGCGCGGCAAGGTTGAGCTTGTCGCCCCCGGCGCCCTGCCGCGCGATGGCATCATCATAGCCGATGAACGCAAATATGACTGAAACCAGAACCCGTGTGGCGGCTCTTATCATAAATCTGGGTACGCCCGAAGCCACCGATTACTGGTCCATCCGCAGATATTTAAAGGAATTCCTCTGGGATAAAAGGGTGGTCGAGGTGCCGCGCCCCGTATGGTGGCTGATCCTGAACGGGATTATTCTGACCTTCCGTCCCAAAAAGAGCGGCCGCGCCTATGACAGGATATGGAACAAGGAGCGCGGCGAATCGCCCCTGAAAACCATCACCCGGGCGCAGGCGCAAAGACTGGCCCGGGGTTTTGCCAAATCCCATCCTGATCTGGTCATCGACTGGGCCATGCGTTACGGCAAGCCCTCCATTGAAGCGCGCATCAACGCGCTATTGGCAAAAGGCGCCGATCGCATCTTGCTGTTTCCGCTTTATCCGCAATACAGCGCCACAACCACCGCCACCGTGGTGGACAAGGCGGCCGGGGCGCTGATGAAGCTGCGCGCCCAGCCCAGCCTGCGCACCGTGCCGCCATTTCCCGCTGATCCGCTTTATATCGAGGCGTTGGCGGATTCGATAAAGTCGCAGCTTGCAACGCGGCCCGAAAAGCCGCAGGATTTACTGCTTTCCTTTCATGGCCTGCCCCAATCCTATGTGGAAAAGGGCGATCCTTATCAAAGCCATTGCCAGCAAACCGCAACAGCTCTTCGCGAAGCGCTGGGCTGGCCGCAAAAGCATTACCATCTGGCCTTTCAGTCACGTGTCGGCCGCGCCGAGTGGCTGCGCCCCTATACCGATGAAACCATCGCTTCGCTGGCGCGCTCCGGGGTGAAAAATCTGGCGGTCGTCACCCCGGGATTTGTTGCCGATTGCGTCGAGACTCTGGAAGAGATCGCCATCGGCGGGCAGGAAATCTTTCGCGCCAATGGCGGCAAAAACCTCACCTGCCTTGCCTGTCTGAATGATTCCGACGAGAGCATCGCCATGTTGCGGGCGATAATAAAACGCGAAATCTGCGGCTGGATGTGAGCAACCGTCAAGCTTGCCCTTTTCCTTGCGCTTCAAACATGGTATCGGGCCTCAACCCCATTTTATTTGCTTGAAAAGGATCGGCCATGTCCACCTCTCCCGCACCCATTGCCCGCGCTCTTTTATCGGTTTCCGACAAGAGCGGTCTTGTTGATTTCGCCAGGGGTCTTGCCGGTTACGGCGTTGAGCTTGTTTCAACCGGCGGCACCGCCAATGCCCTGCGTGAAGCGGGGCTGGATGTGAAGGATGTCTCCGAAATCACCGGCTTTCCCGAAATCATGGACGGGCGGGTCAAAACCCTGCACCCCAATGTCCATGGCGGCCTGCTGGCCATTCGCGGCCATGAAGAGCATGAAAAAGCAAAAGCCGATCAGGGGATCAGGAACATTGATCTGCTGGTGGTCAATCTCTACCCCTTCGAGGCCACCATCGCCAGAGGAGCAGATTTTGATACCTGTATCGAAAACATCGATATCGGCGGCCCGGCGATGATCCGCGCCGCGGCCAAGAACCACGCCGATGTGACGGTTGTGGTTGAGCCTTCCGATTATGAAAAACTGCTTGGCGACATGGCCCAGCACAAGGGCGCGACCTGCGCCAAATTCCGCCGCAAGCTGGCCGCCAAGGCTTTCGCCCGTACCGGGGCTTATGACGCGGCCATCTCCAACTGGTTTGCGGCAGAGCTTGGGCTCAATGCGCCGGTTTACCGCGCCTTTGGCGGCAATCTGGCTCAAACCCTGCGCTATGGCGAAAACCCGCATCAAAGCGCCGCCTTTTATACTGACGCCAATGCCCGCCCCGGCGTCGCCAGCGCCCGTCAGCTTCAGGGCAAGGAGCTTTCCTATAACAATATCAACGACACCGACGCCGCCTTTGAGCTGGTCAGCGAATTTGCCGCCAGCGGCAAGGCGGCTGTTGCGATCATCAAGCATGCCAATCCTTGCGGCGCGGCGCTGGGCGAGACCCTGGCCGAGGCTTATGACAAGGCCTTTTTATGTGACCAGATCAGTGCCTTTGGCGGCATTGTTGCGATGAACCGGACCCTTGATGCTGAAATTGCCAAAAAAATCGCCAATGTCTTTACCGAGGTTGTCATCGCGCCCGATATCGAGGAGGACGCCGCCGAAATCCTCGCCGCGAAAAAGAATTTGCGCCTTCTCGTCACTGGCGGCATGGCGGATGCGGGCGCGAAGGGCCTGACATTCAAATCCGTATCGGGGGGCTTTCTGGTCCAGTCGCGCGATAACGGCCGCATCGGGCAGGAAGATTTGCGCGTGGTTACCAAACGTCAGCCGAGCGAGCAGGAAATGGCCGATCTGATCTTTGCTTTTCGCATCGCCAAACATGTCAAATCCAACGCCATTGTCTATGTCAGAGACGGCGCAACGGTGGGCATTGGCGCCGGGCAGATGAGCCGGATTGACAGCGCCCGTATCGCAGCGCGAAAATCCGAAGACGCCGCCAGGGCCGCCGGGATTGCCGAGCCGCTGGTCAAAGGCTCCGTTGTCGCCTCCGATGCCTTCTTTCCCTTCGCTGATGGCCTGCTGGCTGCCGCTGAAGCGGGCGCAACAGCGGTCATCCAGCCTGGCGGCTCCATGCGCGATGACGAGGTCATCAGGGCCGCCGATGAAGCCGGGCTCGCCATGGTCATGACTGGCATGCGCCATTTCCGGCATTAAAATCCTTCACATCTGAACGGCACCGGCCCGGCGCCGGTTCAACCGGAAGACAAACAATCCGGATTGCCTCGCATCCTGAACGAGGCAATCGGGGCCGCGAAGGATACAGATCACGAAGCAGCCACCAGATCACTGACATAGCCGTTGGCCACGGTCAGCCGCGACAGGCTGAGCGGTCCGCTGGCGGCAAGATCGGCAATGGCGGTCGTTGTGCGCGCCACAAGCTCTTCATTCGTCTCCAGCCAGATTTGCAGGCACGCTTCCCAGTTACCCTTTTTATTCAGCACTCTTTCCGTCAGGCGTCTTTGCGCCACCCCGGTATTGCCGATCACGCGGGAGAATGCCAGACTGTCAAGATATCCCTCCGGCGAGGCCGCATCGGCATTTTCAAGCAGGGTTTCAAGACCGAGCGCCCGGCCGATGGCAAAATAGACCCTCGCCACATCCCTGGCCTCGCGGCCGGTATTTTCCGCCGCCCGGATGATATCCGGCGCATCCATCAAAATCGGAAAAGCGGCAAAACGGAACGCATCCTCCTCGCCGACATTTTGATGAACCAAGCGGTTTTTTTCATCCAGTATGGATTGCCAGAACGCCGGTTCCAGCAAATCTTCCAGCCGGGTGATAAAATCATCAACGATAAGCCGGTAATCCCTGATCGTCACCGCAAGCTTGTCCGCACCCGGCCCGTTGCGCAAAAACCACAGGGTCTGACGCCGCAGCAGATTTTGAATATTGAGATAAAGCCGGGTCTGAAAGGCGCTGGGAACCTTGTTGTCGAGCCGGTCAACCGATTTTGAAAGCGCCGAGAGGGAGAAAATATCCCGCGCCAGCACATGCGCCGCCGCGATCGCCCCGGCATCAGAACCGGTTTCATCCCCCATACGCGAAGCAAAAGCCGTGCCGCCGCGATTAATCATATCATTGGCAATCAGGGTCGAGATAATCTCACGCCGCAATTTGTGCTGTTTGATATCCTCCGCAATCTTCTTTTGCATGTTTTTGGGAAAATAATGCAGCAAATCAGTGCTGAAATAAGGATCATCCACCAGAGCGCCCTCAAGCAGATCATTGAACAGGCTGATCTTGCTATAGGCAAACAAAACCGCAATCTCGGGCCGCGTCAGCCAGCGCCCCTGTTTTTGATATTGCCGCATGGTCAGATCATCGGGCAAAAACTCGATCACCCGGTCAAGCTCGCCCAAAGCTTCAAGTTTCGACATCAGGCGCATCTGGGAGCCGGACTCCGCGCCGCCCCGCGCCTGATCGAGCGTAATCGCCAGGGTCTGGCTGTAATTGTTGCGCAGCGCCAGATGACCGACCTGATCCGTCATGCCGGCAAGAAATTCGGCGCGCCCGGCCGGGTCAAGCCGCCGGTTCTTGATCGCCCCGTCAAGAGCGATCTTGATATTGACCTCGATATCGGAGGTGTTCACCCCGGCCGAATTGTCAATCGCATCGGTATTGATACGCCCGCCGCAAGACGCAAACTCGATACGGCCCCTCTGGGTCACGCCCAGATTGGCCCCCTCGCCAATGACCTTGACCCGCAACTCTTCACCGGTGATCCGGATCGGATCATTAATCCGGTCCCCGACATCAATATCGGATTCGTCACTGGCGCGGACATAGGTCCCGATGCCGCCAAACCACATCAGATCGGCCCTGGTCTTCAAAATCGCGTTGATCAGCGCCGCCGGCGTCATCTTGCCGCGCTCCGTGCCCAGCAGTGCCTTGAGTTCATCACTCAGCGCAATGGATTTAAGCTTGCGGCTGAAGATACCGCCGCCCCGGCTGATGAGATCCCTGTTGTAATCGCGCCAGCTCGAGCGCGGCATATGAAACAACCGCTCGCGCTCGCCCCAGCTTGTCTCGGGGTCCGGGTTCGGGTCAATAAAGATATCCCGGTGGTCAAAAGCGGCCACCAGCCTGATCTGGCGTGACAGCAGCATGCCGTTGCCAAAGACATCCCCCGACATATCGCCAACCCCGATCACCGTGAACGGCTTGGTCTGGATATTCATGTCCATTTCCTGGAAATGGCGCCTGACCGCCTCCCAGGCGCCGCGGGCGGTAATGCCCATTTTCTTGTGGTCATAGCCGACCGAGCCGCCCGAGGCAAAAGCATCGCCAAGCCAGAAACCGTGACTGAGCGAGATTTCATTGGCGATATCGGAAAATGTTGCCGTCCCTTTATCCGCCGCCACGACCAGATAGGGATCATCGCCGTCATAGCGCAAAATGCCCGCCGGCGGCACGACCTTGTCGCCGTCAAGATTATCCGTGATGCGCAGCAATTCGGAGATAAAAATCCGGTAACAGGCGGTCCCCTCCTGCAAGATTTGCTCGCGGCTGGCAAGCGGCGGGATTTTCTTTGGTACAAATCCGCCCTTGGAGCCAACCGGAACAATCACCGCGTTCTTGACCCGCTGGGCTTTCATCAGGCCTAAAACCTCGGTGCGGAAATCCTCCGGCCGGTCCGACCAGCGAATGCCGCCGCGCGCGATGGCGCCGCCGCGCAGATGCACCCCCTGCACTCGCGGCGAACAGACGAAAATTTCGGCAAACGGCCTGGGTTTGGGAAGCTGCTCCAGCATCGGGCTTTTGATTTTGAAAGACAGCGCCGGCGGCGGCGCGCCGTTTCCATCATGCATATAGGCATTGCTGCGCAAGAAGGCGCGGAGCAGATCGAGATAAAGCCGCAAGACCCGGTCTTCATCAAGACTGTCCACCTTCTCAAGCGCCGCTTCAAATCTGGCCGCCTGTTGCTCAAAAGCCTTTTGCCTGTCGGTGGTCTTGCCCTTCCATTCAGGATCAAACCGGGTGCGGAACATTTCAATAAACAAGGCGGCAAGATGCGAATGCTGACACAATACCCGCGCCATATAGGTGCGGCTATGGGCAACCCCGGCCTGTTTGAGATAATGGGTGCAGGCGCGCAATATGGCAATATTGCGCCAGTCGAGGCTGATAACCGATGTCAGGGCGTTATGGGCGTCATCCTCTGCCCTGCCGGTCCAGACGGCCAGAAAAGCCGCCTCGACAAGACCGTTTAATATGTCCTTGCGCACCGGCGAGCCATCGGCGGTTTCAATCGAAATGGAGTGATACCAGATCATCTGGCCGCCATTGCCGTCCTTGCGCATGATGGGATATGTGCGCTCGGCGATTGAGCGAAAGCCCATATTTTCAAGGATCGGCAGGCGGTCGCTCAGAGCAATCGGCTCGCCCATGTGAAACATTTTAAGCCGCAGGCCGTTATCGCCGTATTCGTCACGGTGATAAAAATCAATCACCAGATCATTCTCCCGCCTCAGCCCTTCCATGAGGCTGATATCATACAAGGCGTCCTCAATCCCGAATGTGTTCTGATAGGCTTTGGAAAAACTTCCCTTGTAGCGGGCGGTCGAGACCGGATGTTCCATGAGGGACATCTGGGAGAACAGATTATCCTCCCAGCTTCGCGCCGCGCGGGCAATTAAAGCCTCGATCCCGTCCTTGTCCGGCGAAGGTGTAACCCCGCTATAACGGCCGATGATAAAATGCACTCGCGCCAGCGGCCCCTCGGGAAAGGCAGGGTAAAACGCCGACACGCTGCCATCATAGGCCTCGCACAAAATCTTGCCGATTTTTATCCGCAATGCGGTGTCATAGGAATCCTTGGGAACAAAGATAAGAACCGAGACAAACCGGTCGAACTTGTCGCGGCGGATGAAAACGCGGGTTCGCGGCCGCTCATAGAGTTGCAGGATACCGATGACAAACTCATAGAGCTTGTCGACCTCGATCTGAAACAGCTCGTCGCGCGGATAGGAGTTGAGGACATTCATGATCGCGCGACCCGAATGGCTGGTGCGCGAGTACCCCGAGCGGCGTATAATCAGGGCGGCCTTGCGGCGCAGGAAGGGAATACTGCCTACCGAACGCGTATAGGCGCTGGCCGTAAACAGACCAACAACGCGAAGCTCTCCCGTGAGCGTACCATTGTCGTCAAACTGCTTGATGCCGATATAATCCATATGGACGTTGCGGTGCACCGTTGCACGCACATTGGCCTTGGTGATAATCAGCGGCGCCGGCTGCAATAAAAAATCGCGCACCTCGGGCGTCAGCACCACCAGTTCGCGGCCCCGGCGCAAAACCTTCACATCCCGGTTGCGCAGGGTCCCGAGGCCCGAGCCCCTGACCTCAACGAGCCCGCCGGTTTTGCCGTCATCCTCAAACACAAACTCGCGTATGCCGAGAAACAGAAAATTGTCGTCATTGAGCCATTGCAGAAACTGAATAGTCTCTGCCAGCTCATCAACCGGCACCGGAGGCGGACAGGACTGGTAACTGGCAATTGTGCGGTTCAGCCGTTCCTGCATCAGCGGCCAGTCAAGAACAACCGTGCGCACATCATCAAGGATATCGGCAAGTTTTGAGACCAGCGCCTCCCGGTCCGCTTCCAGCGAGATCCGGCGCACATGAATGTGAATCAGGCTCTCACGCAAACTTTGGCCGTTTTGCTGTTCAAGCACCTTCTCGCGCTTGCCCCTGGCGTCCCGCTCAACATCGAAGATGGGATGGAGAACCAGATGAACCTCATACCCGCCGGATGATATTTGCGCCATGACCGAATCGACAAGAAACGGCATGTCGTCACTGCAAATCTCGATAACCGAGATGGCCTCAAGCTGGCTCAGTTCAGGTTCGAATATGCGGATTTTGGCATGACCATAGGGACGCAGTCCGGTAAATTCCCAAGCCTCCAGAGCAATGCTCAACAAGTCCCCGGCAGAATACCCGATAAGATCATCATATATGGCTTTGGCAAAAAAGGTTTTGATGAAAATCAACTGGTCAGAACTTCTGAGCCCCTGAGCCCGGGCGGCTTTCAGAACTCCCTTGATGGTTTTCTTGAGTTTCTTGTCTTTTTCTGCCGGCATGGATGATGCCCTTTCCGTGTTTCTACCGGATTAAACGGTTTGACATTGACCCTGCTTCCTCGCCTTGACAAGCTAAAACATCCCTGTCTCTCTTTTTTTTTACCCGAACATAAGGAGCTTGACTTACGGCCGCGCACAAGCTGACTTTGATTGGGTAGTCCTGGATATTCTCGAACCCTTTGGCGCCATGCATTTCAATTTCGTTTTCAACCATATCGGCAAAGCCTGGAGCATTGCCCTTGATGCCACCTCGCATTTGATCGAGGATGATGGCCTGGCGCTGGCGGGCAATATTGCCTTTTGCATGATACTGGCGCTGTTTCCGTTTTTGATTCTGCTCACCGCGTTCGCTGGATTTCTGGGCAATCAGCAACTGGCCGAAACGGTTGTCAATTACCTGCTCTCCGTCGCCCCGCGCGAGATCGCCGGACCTCTGGCGCCCGAGATTCACAAACTCCTCACTGTCCCGCGAACCGGTTTACTCACCCTTGGCGTCCTGTTGACCCTGTGGACGGCCTCGGGCGCGGTCGAGAGCGTTCGTGTCGGCCTCAACCGCGCCTATGAGTTTAACGAGCGCCGCTCCTACGGGTTCCGGCTGCTGGAAAATATTGTCTTTGTCATCGGCGGCGCGGCCGTCTTGCTGGTGCTGGCGGCCGGCATTGTCTTCGGCCCTGTTTTGTGGGCCAAAATCACTTATTTCATACCGGCCATGAAGGCGTTTACACCGGCGTTTCATTTCCTGCGCTATCCGGTCTCGCTTTTCTTGCTGGCCGGCGCGCTCATCCTCGGGCATCTGTTCCTGCCCGTTTACCGCCACGCTCTGGCAGAGCTTTGGCCCGGCATTGTCCTGACCATGATTTTATGGCTGGCCGGGGCCATCGGCTATTCAGAATATCTGGCGCGCTTCAGCACATTATCGAGCATGTATGCCGGACTGACCGGATTTATTATCGCCCTGATCTTTTTATATCTCTCCGCCGCCCTGTTGATCTGGGGCGGCGAGGTCAACCAGATTCTGATCCAGCGCCGCCAGGCCCGGCAACCGGCGCGCGCCTGTACCCGTTCATGATTTGCCCGCGCGGGCATAAAAAAAACTGAACAGGGCAAAACCGATCGAGTAAAACACATTATATCCGGCAGGCGAGAGACCAAGGATACGAAATGGTGGTTCATCGCAAGGTACAATTTTTGCGTGTTTGAGTTGTGACATCAGATCGCCGACATTGCCCGAAAACCCGTTTCCCGGCGAGCAGGCCGTGGGCCCGGACCAGAATTTCCATTCCACCCCGGAATGAAAGACCGCAATCCCGGCGCCGATCAGCATCAACCCGCCAACAAGAGCGATTACCAGCCGCGCCGCGCCTTGTTTGTCAAAACGAATCAGGCCAAGCGCGGCAAACCCAAGCCCGAAGGCGAGATAATACGGCCAGCGCTGCTTCAGGCACAGCGAGCAGGGCGCATATCCCAGACCATACTGGGTAAACCAGGCCACGCATAATGCGGTCGCGCTGGCAAGAATAATCAGGAAGGAAACCTGGGAGAGACGAAGCTGCGGCATGAGTTTTTTTCCGGTTACAGCAGATATTTGACGGCTATAAAGCCGCCAAAGAGTAAAACAACAAAAAGCGTCGCCGCAAGGCCGAATCGCTTTTCGATAAAATCGCGCACCTGGGGGCCAAGCCAGTAGAGCAGGGCGGTAACGGCAAAAAACCGCAAGCCGCGCGCCGCGATGCTGGCGAAAACAAATACCGCCAGATTAAGCTCCGCCGCACCGCTGGCAATGGTGATCAGTTTATAGGGCAGGGGCGTAAGCCCGAAAGCAAAAACGATCCAGGCGCCATATTCATGATACTGGGCCGTGAACTGGGCAAACTTGTCCTCAAGGCCGTAAATGCCCAGAATCATCTGGCCGATACCCGCCATGAGAAAAAATCCGATAGCGTATCCCAGCATGCCGCCCAGAACCGAAGCGGTCATGGCAATTGCCGCCAGAGCCCAGGCCCGGGCCCGCTGGGCCAGCACCATGGGGACAAGCATGATATCGGGCGGAATGGGGAAAAACGAGCTTTCGACAAAAGAAACCCCCGCCAGCGCCCAGCGCGCATGCCTGTGTCCGGCCAGGTCCAGCGTCCAGTGATAAAGTCTTTTCAGCATATCGCCCCTTGGCGTTATTGCGGCTTTGCGTTGCAGGTGAACTGTTAGCAGCGCCGTCCCGGCTTGTCCATGCAATGACAAAACTCTTGCGCCGTTCCACCGATCACCATTCGAGGTTGACGGGTCCGCTCTCTTGAGTATGATCCGCCCGCATACAGCCTTGCCCCTGTGGCGGAATTGGTAGACGCGCTGGATTCAAAATCCAGTTCCCGTACGGGAGTGGGAGTTCGATTCTCCCCGGGGGCACCATTTTACATATCTCGCGGCTACTCCTCGCTACGCTCGGGCCTCCGGTGGGGCGGCTTGACCGGCCGTCGCCCGGTCGGGCTTTGGGGAGAGTATTCGAGGTTTCTCTGCCCCGCTGCACCATTATTTGTCTCGCGGCTATTCCTCGCTAGCGCTCGGGCCTCCGACGGGGCGCGCTGGCCGCGCGGCGCCCGGTCGGGCTCTGGGGAGAGTGTTCGAGGTTTCTCAGCCCTACTGCACCATTATTTGTCTCGCGGCTATTCCTCGCTACGCTCGGGCCTCCGGTGGGGCGGCTTGACCGGCCGGCGGCGCTTGCACCGCTTGGTGCGCCGGGCTTGAGGTTTAACCTCTCAAAGGTTCATGTTCTTTATTGCTCCCCGGCCGCTTTTGTGCCTTTTCTTGGCTTTTTTCAGAAACCGGCGGGATGATTTTACTTGACTTAAGTCAAGAGCGGTCATAAAATTGTTATGGCTATGGCAGCAATATGACAAATTGTCGCGGTGGCTGGGGGCACGTTTGGCGCATGAACGCTTGGCGGGCTTCGGGGAAAAAGAGCAATCGCAATTCTTGTTGATGAAAATTACATTATCATTTCTGGTATTGATAATTTTTATCAGTATTATTTGTTGCGCTTCATTATATTTTCTAAAAAATGCCTGATTACACTTCGACTATTTTGTTGGTTTGGTATATTATTATCTTATAATAAGTATTTAGTTATAAATTTATTGACAATATAGTTTATTGGGTATTTCATACACTTCCATCTGGGGAATAATAACAAACAAGAGGATGGCAACAAAATGGGGGAAATACAGAAAATGGAGACAATACGGAACTCTTTGAAAAATATGGTAATGGCCGGGTTGCTCGCTACAGCAGCCGGGTTCGGGTTCAGCGCATCTGCTCTTGCCGAAGGCGATGACAAGGATGCTCATGAAGCCGCCGTGATGGAACTGGTTGTGAAAAAGGGGATTCCCATCCCCCCGGACTATATTGAAAGCCTGTTCAAAATTCCCAACGCTTTTGGCGAAGGGGCCGCATGCGTGATCTGTCACAGCTCCAATGATCCCAAAAAAGCCTATCGCGGTCTTGACCTGTCAAGCTGTCAGGGGCTTTTGAAAGGCTCGATGGAAGCTCCGGTGCGCAAGGTGGTT
Source organism: Alphaproteobacteria bacterium (assembly GCA_024275895.1). Taxonomy (GTDB): domain Bacteria; phylum Pseudomonadota; class Alphaproteobacteria; order Rhizobiales; family BM303; genus BM303. The sequence goes on from JAJRYE010000046.1 coordinate 63,610, forward strand.
ATTCCCGGAAAACCCAAAGCGGGCTTCCTGCGCCGGTTCCTGCGCAATAACCGCATGCCGCTGGGTGTGGCTTTCGACTATCCGACCGATACGGAGAATATTCTGGCCGTTAAGAAATGGATTGATGACGGGGCCAGGGACAGCAATCACTTCGAGCAAAAAATCCTTCCCCTTTTCGCCCAGAGGAATGCGTTCGGGACCGAACATACCTGCGTTGAATGCCATATGTCCAATCAGGAGCCGCCCAGCTTCCACGAGCTGAACATGTCAAGCTACAAGGGCATCATGCTCGGGGCCGATGCTGTCGCCAAGGCCGCCGAAGGCAAGCCGCCGGTCAAGATCGTGATCCCCGGAGATTCGGCAAACAGCAAGCTGTATCAGCGCCTTGTCGAAAACCGCATGCCCGCCGGCGTTGATCCGGGTGAAAACCGCAATCACCCGAATCTGCAGATATTGCTGTCATGGATCAAACAGGGCGCTAAATGCAAATAAACCGCAAGGGCCGGTCATCGCCGTCCGGCCCGGCGATTTCGCGCCGCCGTTTTCTGGCCTGGATTTCAGGCCTGGCGGCGGCCTCCGCCTGTTCGTCCCCGGGCATGGGCAAGACCGCGGGCGCAAGGCTCATTGGCCGCTGGCAAACGGGCAACCGCAATCTGGTTCCGTTCACCTGTAAAAACGGCCTTGTATATGTTGCCGGAGACAACAGCGTTGAGGTCTGGAAACCGGGGCAGGATCAACCGCTCTGGCAGCGCAAACTTGCCCGCCCCTCCGCCTTCCGGCCGCGGCTGGGCAACACAATCCTGCTGGTATCGGGCCGCACGCACATGTCGGCCTGGCAGCGCGGCACCGGCGCGCATCTGTGGTCGCGGGAGCCTGCCGGGGACAGGCAGTTTGCCGTCCCGCTGATCCATGACGGCCGCATTTATTTTGGACAGGGGCCTAAAATTATCAGCCTTGACGCCGCCACGGGAAAACGTCTCTGGGATTTTGCCACGACACCAGAGACCAGCAGCGCTTATGCGCCCACTGCCTGCAGGGATATGATTTTGTTCGGGCCCGGCGACGGCATTCTTTACGCCTTTGAGGCAGTGAGCGGCAGGCTTTTATGGCAGCTGGACCGGGAGAAGGACTGGCAATATCTGCGCCAGCTCCATATGAGCGGCGATATCCTGATCGCCGGCGGCTATAAAGAGCATCTTTACGGGCTGGGCGTCAAGGATGGCCGCCAGCTCTGGCGTTTTTATGCCGGCAATTTCATAAACTCCCATCTTGTCTCTGACGGCATGGTGTTTTTCTGGTCGCCCACGGGGTGGATATATGCTCTGGATGCGGCCAGCGGCAAACGCCTGTGGCGGCACCGGACCACAGATTATAAAAAGGCATCGCGTAAAAAAAACTGGGCGCCGGTCATGGCGGAACTGGTGGCTGATCACAAATATCTCTATGTGCTGGCCATGGACCGTGTCCTGCACGTGCTTGACAAGAATACCGGCCTCAAGGCACGGACCTGCCGCCTTGGCGTTGCCGTGCGGCCGTTTGTCTGCCTGACCGCGGAGCCGGGCAAAGTTCTCCTTGGCTCCATGCACAGGGCGAGATTTTACATTTTGATCTGAATTCAGACGCCTGACGGGGGCAGATACCGGGAGATAACTTTTTCACGTCCCGGCGCGGTTTTAATTCACCACTTCACCCGGATAGACGCCCCACAAGGTATTTTGCGCCACCCAGCCTTTATAGTCTCCGACGACAACCGAACACCAGCTTCCGCTGCACTGGCGCACTTTCGCCATCACGCCGGGCTCCAGGAAAGCGATGATTTTGGAAAGATGCGAGGGTTTTTCTGCCAGCTCGATCCGCCCCTGTTTTTCCCACGGCGCCACCGTAACCATGCGGGTACCCGAAAGCAGGGAGTGAAACACCCAGCCCTCTTCACCGTCGGCATCGCGAATCCGCCGCCAGTTTTCAAATTCGGCAATGACCTCCACCGGCAGGCCCTTGCGGTTGAAAACCCACTGCACGGCATGATTGGTTCCGGGCCCGCGCCTGATATTAATGCGGCTTTTCTTGAGGCTGACAAAGCGCGGCAGCGGCAATCCGCTGATTGAGGTCCCGCGCGGCGCCGGCGCCAGCGAGGCCCGCGCGCTCGGAGTGCCCTCGACGCTCAGCAATCCCCGGTCATAGACAATGCCGCCCAGCCCGGCCAGAATTGCGGCGCCAAGCAGGATAAGACCGTAAAAACGGAAGGATCTTCTATATGAACGTGGTGTATTCCCCATCCCGATACTGTTTCCCGAAACCAATGCCCCCTTCCCAATTTTCAATTTTGAGATGATTTTGTCAATACGCACGGGAATGCCCTTTGTGTTTTTAAAAGCTTCTGCTAGAGATTTCATGGCAAGGGTTCGGCCTCGGGAAAATTCTAGCGCAAACACAGTTAACGAGCCTTAAATAAAATTGCAGGATAGCATCCATGACCACGTCCAAACCTCTCGTCATCATCACACGCAAACTCCCTGACATTATCGAGACAAGGATGCGGGAGCTTTTTGACGCCCGGTTGAATCTGGAGGATATCCCCATGGACCGCGCGGCGCTGATCGAGGCGGTCGCCAGGGCCGATGTCATTGTCCCTACCATCACCGACCGCCTTGACGCCGGGATTCTCGAGGCGGCCGGACCAAATTTGAAAATGATCGCCAATTTCGGCACCGGCGTTGACAATATCGACATGCAGGCGGCCGAAGCGCGTGGCATAACGGTGAGCAACACCCAGGGCGCGCTGACCGAGGATACCGCCGATATGACCATGGCTCTCATTCTGGCCACCGCGCGGCGACTGGTCGAGGGGGTGCAGGTGATCAAGACCGGAACGCCCGAATGGAAAGGCTGGTCGCCCACCTGGATGCTGGGATCGCGCATCTGGGGCAAGCGCATCGGCATTATCGGCATGGGCTCCATCGGCGCGGCACTGGCGCGGCGCGCCAAGGCCTTTGGCCTGCAAATCCATTATCACAATCGTAACCGGGTTACCGATGAGCTTGAGGAAGAGCTTGAGGCCACCTATTGGGAAAGCCTTGACCAGATGCTGGCCCGGATGGATATCATCTCCGTCAACTGCCCCCATACCCCGGCGACCTATCACCTGCTCTCGGCCCGCCGGTTGCGCCTCATGCGGCCCGACGCCTATATCGTCAACACCGCCCGCGGCGAGGTTATTGACGAAAACGCCCTGGCGCAGATGATCGAGGCCGGCGAGCTGGCCGGCGCCGGGCTTGATGTTTTCGAACATGCCCCCGCCGTCAATCCCAAGCTCAAGGCAAGCGATAAAGTGGTGCTCCTGCCCCATATGGGCTCAGCCACCCTTGAAGGGCGGGTTGAAATGGGCGAGATGGTGATTATCAATATCAAGACCTTTATCGATGGTCATGTGCCGCCGCACCGGGTATTGCTGGAAATGCTTTAAATCCCCGGCAACAGGCACAAGTTGACAGAATCAGGTCATTTGCGCAGCATGGCCCTTATTCTCGCCGGATTTGGTACGCAAGAAAGATCGATGAACCCATCTTCTCATACATTATTGTCGAAAACGGTTTTTTTCCTCCTTGCCCTGGGCACGTTGCTGGTGTTCACGCCAGGCGCGGCGCAAGCCGCCAAGCGCGACAAGCCCGGGGCGCTGGTCCTGACCAGGGAAGAACGCGCCGAGGTCAAACGCATCAACGCCTATCTCAACAAGATCATTCATCTTGAGGGCGATTTTGTCCAGATCGGTCCTGACGGGCAGGTCTCCGAGGGGCGGTTTTACCTGCGCCGCCCCGGGCGCATGCGCTTCAGCTATAATCCGCCCAATCCCATACTGGTCGTGGCGGACGGGTTCTGGATCGGCATTACCAATTCCAGGCTCAAAACCACCGACCGCATTCCGATCCGGGCAACGCCGATCTGGGCGCTGGTCGAAAAACGCGTCGATCTGATGAAATCATCCCGCATTGTGGAAATTGATATCGAACCGGAGCTGCGCACCCTGACCATCGAGGACGCCAAGGGCAAGGCAAACGGCCAGTTGACCCTGATCTTTCAGGGCGAGCCGATGGAGCTCAAACAGTGGATCGTCAAGGACCCGCAAGGGCTGATCACAACCGTATCCCTGTCCAATCTGGTCAAGAACAAACCGGCCCGCATCACCCTTTTCACCATCAAGGACATTAATCCGCCCCAACGCGTCAGCCCGTTGGGGGATGACCGTTAGGGCACTTCTTAGAAAATTGGGAACCGGTTTTCCGCTAAAAAGTGCGGCAACAACCAATAATTAGTGCCTGGTTTTGATTCAGCCACATCGTGCATGACATTAGCCATTATTGCGCTTGCCAGCCCTTATTCCATCATTCCTGCGCAGGCGGGAATCTTAGGAGATATGCTGCTTTGTTGCAGTCAAAACCGGAAAGGCTATGGAGCGTGCCCTGTTTTATCTGATTCGGCACCGGCCCGGTGCCGGTTAAACATGACATGCTCCAGGCGTTCATTCTTCCCCGAAGCGCTCATCCACCAGATTGCTCAGGGCGTCCAGAGCCTCGGCCGCATCAGGTCCGGTGGCGGTCACGCCGATCCGGCTTCCAGGTCCCGCCGCCAGCATCAGCAGGCCCATTATCGATGTGGCGCTAACCTGCTCTCCCTTGCGTGAGACGGTAATATCCGCATCGAAACTTTCGGCGCATTTGACAAATTTCGCCGAGGCACGCGCATGCAGCCCGCGGATATTACTGATGGTCAAAACCCGGCTTTGCGACCGGGCCGAACGTACGGAGCCCGGGGTTTCAGTCATTCCCGGACAAAACCTTGCTGGCAATATTGATATAATTGCGCGCCGCATCCTGGCTGAGCCGGGCAGCTTCATCAAGCGTCGCGCCGCAACGCACTGACTGAAGCTTGATCAGCATCGGCAGATTCACCCCCGCGATCACCTCCAGCCCCGAGCGCCCCATGAGGGAAATGGCCAGATTGGAAGGGGTGCCGCCGAACATATCAGTCAGGATAATCACCCCCTTGCCGCTATCCACCTTATCCACGGCGGCGGAGATATCCTTGCGGCGCTTTTCCATGTCATCATCGGGTCCGATGGAAATCATTTCAAGATTTTCAACCGGGCCGACGATATGCTCAAGCGCCGCGCCAAACTCGCGCGCCAGATGACCATGCGTTACCAGTACCATACCAATCATTTTTCCACCCTAAAATGATTTTCCCGGCGGCGCCATATCTGTTTTGCCGCCATATCCGATTTATCCATCGTGACCCGGTTGCCGCAAAATAGACACCGCCATCCTGATTTTGGCGACAGCGGAAGCCTCAAACGGGTTCAGGCGCAGATGCGGCAGTTCCACATCCCTGACCATGATGCGGTTTTGGGGAAATTCCGGCGCTCTTTCAATATCGCCCCCTGCGGCAAGATCGACCACCAGCCCCAAAGTAATGCTGTCGCAAACCGGTATTTGCACCACTCCGATGCCGCGCACTTCAAGCTGTCCGCGAAGAACAGAAGGGGCCGAGGCCACAAGCCGCCCCTGCTTCCTTGCAAGGACAACCCGGTCATCAGCGACAAGCCTTGCCGGATATGAAGCATTGTCCTCAAGCAGCCGCAGCGCAAGATCGGATTTGCCGGCCCCTGATCTGCCACGCAGCAATACGCCAAGACCCGCAATGTCAAGACATGTGCCGTGCAGTGTAATCATGACAAGGCTTGACTCTCCCCCGCTTTTACGGCCAGGGCGGGCAGATGAACCACGAACCTTGCGCCGGAGCTCAGGAGCTGACCATCAGCGTCCTTGCGGTTTTCAACAAAAACACGTCCGTCATGAGCCTCGATGATCTGTTTGGAAATGCTCAGCCCCAACCCTGAATTTTGCCCGAAAGCGCCTTCCTGCGGCCGGTCGGTATAAAACCGCTCAAAGATCCGGCCGCGCATATCAGGGTCAACGCCGGGTCCCTCATCCTCAACCGCAATTTCCAGAATTTCGCCGTTTCTGCGGATAATGACGCGAACCGGCGCATTCTCGGGCGAGAAAGAAAGGGCGTTGTCGATCAGATTGCGTACCACCTGCCCCAGACGGGCGCCCTGCCCCATGACGCAAAAGTTATTTTCAGCCGCCGTTTCCCGGTTGACGATTTCAAGCTTGATTCCGGGGCCTGATTTGCGGGTCTCATTTGATGTCGAAACCACACTGTAGAGCATTTGGGCCATATCAACCGGCGCCATTTCCTCGCGCGAGAGCTCCGCGTCAAGGCGCGAAGCGGCTGAAATATCGGTGATCAGGCGGTTTAACCTTTGCACATCGAACTGGATAATCTCAATCAGGCGTTTGCGCGAAGCCTCATCCTTTGCCACCGGCAGGGTCTCAACTGCGCTGCGCAGGGAGGTCAGCGGGTTTTTCAGCTCATGTGCCACATCGGCGGCAAAGCTCTCAATGGCGTCAATCCGGTCATAAAGGGCTGAAGTCATATCCCTGAGCGCGCCGGAAAGATGGCCGATTTCATCGCTGCGATAGGTAAAATCAGGGATTTCCTCACGCACATGATGCCCCTTGCGCACCCGCTCGGCCGCCGCCGCCAGACGTTTTACCGGCCCGACAATGGCGCTGGCCAGCAAAAAGGACATTAAAATCGTCACCCCGGCGGCAACCAGAAACACCCTTAAAATGCCCCAGCGTTCGGCGCTGACAATGGCGTCAATATCGCCGCCCTTGGTGGAAAGAACCAGCGCCCCCAGAACCGCCCGGAAACGCTGCACGGGCACGGCGACAAACACGATCATCTCGCCCCTTTTGTTCACCCGGACCACCGAAACCGAAGCGCCGGACAAGGCAGCGGTAACTTCGGGGTATTTCTTGCCCTCATCAGGGCCGTACTCCTCGAAAAACGGCAGATCGCCGCGGCGTAAAAAGGCTTTGATACTGCGCCAGATTTCCCGGAATATGCTTGTGTCCTCCTCGCCGGGCGGCGGCAAATCATAGCGCAGGATCTGGCCGCGGGTGAACAGATCGCGCGTATCAACCACAATAACCCCCTCGCGGTCATAGATGCGCGCTCTTGCCCTTGCCGGTTTGATCAGCCGCCGCAATACCGGTGCGGCGCGTTCCGGGTTAATGGGAAAATCCAGCGATTTGATCTCTTCTTCCGCCGGCGAGAGGCTCTCGCCCGGCCTGAGTGACAAAAGCGCTTCTGGGTCTATGCTGAGCAGATCTGAATCAATGGTCGCCGACGAGGCGATGGCGCTGGCGATAATCTCGGCCTGAGTGCGCAGGGACTGGACCTTGGCGTCAATCAGCCCGGCCCGGAACTGGTTGAGATACAAGATACCGGCCACGAGCAGGGCAAGAGCGACCAGATTTAAAATAACAATGCGCCGCGTCAGGGACGAGAACCAGGTGTTCAGGGTCCAGCTACCGCGTTTCTTTTGCGGTTTTTCGCTTTTGATGCCTTTGCGGGACGCCGGTGCCCGCGCTATCCCGGCGCTATCATGTCCAGCCTCAAGGGTCATGGTTCAGCTCTCCAACCATGAAAGACTCTAGGCCTCCTTGAAACGGTATCCGACGCCGTAGAGCGTCTCGATGGAATTGAAATTTGCATCAACCGCCTTGAATTTCTTGCGCAGCCGCTTGATGTGACTGTCGATGGTCCGGTCATCGACATAAACCTGATCATCATAGGCGGCGTCCATCAGCGCATCGCGGCTTTTGACAATTCCGGGGCGCTGGGCAAGCGATTGCAGGATCAGATATTCGGTGACCGTGAGCGTCACCGGCACCCCGTCCCAAGTGCTCAAGTGACGGTCCGGGTCCATCACCAGCTTGCCGCGTTCAAAGGATTTTCCGCTTTGCTCCGCCGCGCCGGAAATCTGCTCGCGCGGCCGCGAACGGCGCAGCACCGCCTTGACCCTCTCCAGCAGCAGGCGCTGGGAAAACGGCTTGCAGATATAATCATCCGCGCCCATTTTCAGACCGAACAGCTCGTCAATCTCGTCATCCTTGGAGGTGAGGAAGATAACCGGCAGGTTGGATTTCTGCCGCAACCGCCGCAAAAGCTCCATACCATCCATGCGCGGCATCTTGATATCGAATATGGCGATATCGGGCGGGTTGTCCTGCAGCCCCGAAAGCGCCGTTGAACCATCGGTATAGGTGCGCACCTCATAGCCTTCCGCTTCCAGGGCCATGCTGACCGATGTCAGAATATTGCGGTCGTCATCGACCAGTGAAATACTCGCCATGTCTTGGCACTCCAGCTTGTTATTTTCGTGCAGATGAAATCGGGTTACTTAGTAATCGGATCGAAACGGGACTTTGACAACCGCACATGAATAATGGCTTTTCTGGTCTCTGTATAGCACAGTATCGCCGCCCGCCCATAGAGCTACAATGCTTCATCTTTCGATCTTAACGGCACCGGGCCGGTGCCGGTTAAACATGGAAGACTTTAAGCGCAGTTGGATCATGGAATGAGACTTGCGATTTCTGTCACATCCTGTAGGTTCGGCGCGAAATCATTAACCATTGTTATCGCTTCATATGTTTTGCTGTTTTGCGCCGCGCACGGCGGTGCTGAACATCTCCATTATATGCCCGAGAAAGAGGAAAACCGCTTATGAGCATTTCACATGACGGCGCCAGCCGGACCAGCAACAATGACCTGCTGAACTGGGTCGATGAAGTTGCGGATATGTGCCAGCCCGACAGCATCACCTGGTGTGACGGCTCGCAAGAAGAGTATGACCGGCTGTGCCGCGAACTTGTCGATGCCGGTGTCTATACCCGCCTGAACCCGGAGCTGAGGCCCAACAGCTTTCTGGCCCGCTCCCATCCTTCCGATGTCGCCCGGGTGGAAAACCGTACTTTTATGTGCCATGAAAAAGAAGAAGATGCCGGCCCTACCAACAACTGGATGGCCCCGGCCAAAATGAAGGCCGAGCTGAAAGCAAGCTTTAAAGGCTGCATGCGCGGCCGCACCATGTATGTCATCCCCTTTTCCATGGGTCCCATCGGCTCGCCGATCGCCCATATCGGCATCGAGATCACCGATTCGGCCTATGTGGTCACCAATCAGCGCATCATGACCCGCATGGACCAGAAGGTTCTCGATACCCTGGGCAAAGACGGCACGTTTATCAAATGCCTGCATTCGGTTGGCGCGCCGCTTGCGCCGGGCGAAAAAGACGTGCCCTGGCCCTGCGAAGCCGATATCGATAAAAAATATATCTCGCATTTCCCCGAAACCCGCGAGATCTGGTCTTACGGGTCCGGTTATGGCGGCAATGCGCTGCTGGGCAAGAAGTGTCTGGCGCTGCGCATCGCCTCAAACATGGCGCGCGAGGAAGGCTGGCTGGCCGAGCATATGCTGATCCTTGGCCTGGAATCGCCTTCGGGAGAAAAAACCTATGTGGCCGGGGCCTTTCCCAGCGCCTGCGGCAAAACCAATCTTGCCATGATTATTCCGCCTGAGGAGATGGGCAACTGGAAGGCGCTGACCGTGGGTGATGATATCGCCTGGATCAAGCCGGCCAGCGACGGCACATTGCGCGCCATCAACCCGGAAAACGGCTTTTTCGGCGTGGCGCCGGGCACCTCCTACAAGACCAATCCGATGGCCATGGACTCCATGAAGGAAAACTGCATCTTCACCAATGTCGCCCTGACCGATGAGGGCGATGTGTGGTGGGAAGGCATGGGGCCGCCGCCCGCCCACGCCATTGACTGGAAAGGCGAGAACTGGACGCCGGACATGGACCACCCCGCCGCCCATCCCAATTCGCGTTTCACTGCGCCTGCGGGCCAGTGCCCTACTATCGACCCGGCCTGGGAAGACCCCGAGGGCGTGCCCATCAGCGCTTTCTTGTTCGGCGGGCGCCTGTCGAAAACCTTCCCGCTGGTTTATGAGGCCCTGTCGTGGAATCACGGCGTCTTCCTCGCCGCCAGCATGGGCTCGGAGGCCACCGCCGCCGCCATCGGCGTTTCTGGCATTCGCCGCGATCCTTTCGCCATGCTGCCCTTCGCCGGCTATAATATGGGCGATTACTGGCAGCACTGGCTGGACATTGCTAAAATCGAGGGACTCAAACTGCCCGAAATCTTCCGTGTCAACTGGTTCCGCAAGGATGAGAACGGCAACTTCATCTGGCCCGGTTTTGGTCAGAACATGCGGGTGCTGCAATGGGTGGTCGAACGCGTTCAGGGCCAGGCCAGCGGGCAGACAAGCCCGTTTGGCATCGTGCCCGGATATGAGGATATCAACTGGAAGGGGCTCGATTTCCCCCAGGAGAAATTCACCCTCCTGACTGAAATCAGCCGCGCCGAAGGTCTGGCCGAGACCGGCGATCTGGCGACCTATTTTGCCCGATTCGGCGACCATTTGCCGCTAAAAATCGAAGAGGAACGAAAAGCGCTTGAAGAGCGTCTGAACAAGGGCCCGGAACTCTGGCGCGCCGGTTCGGCCTGAATTAGACACAAATCCGTATAAGTTCTTGCATTGTTCTTGCGCTGCACCTGTCTTTACGCTACTCTCAGGCATCCGGCAATCATGAAAATGGCCGCCGGATGCCTGAGGGGAGACGCTTATGGTTGCACATGTAAACACGGTGGCGTTTGAGGGCGTTGAAGCGCGCCATGTGGATGTGCAGGTTCACATTGCCGGCGGCCTGCCGGCCTTTACCCTTGTGGGTCTGCCGGACAAGGCGGTGGCGGAAAGCAGCGAGCGGGTCCGCGCCGCCCTGCACGCCATCGGCATCGCCCTTCCCGCCAAGCGCGTTACCATTAATCTGGCACCGGCCGATCTGCCGAAGGAAGGCTCGCATTTTGATCTTCCCATCGCGCTCGGGCTGCTGGTTTGCATGGGCGCGCTGCCGGGCGATATACTGGAACGCTATGTCGTCATCGGCGAGCTGGGGCTTGACGGCGCCATTGCGCCGGTGACCGGCGCGCTGCCCGCCGGGATTTACGCCAACGGGCGCGCTCTGGGGCTGATCTGCCCGGCCGGTTGCGGTTCTGAAGCGGCCTGGGCTGGTGAGGATGTCGATATCCTGAACCCGCGCAATCTGATCACGCTCATCAACCATTTCAAGGGCACCCAGGTTCTCACCCGCCCGCTGCCCCTGCGCGCGCAAGAGCCGGCGCATCTGCCCGATCTGCGCGATATCAAGGGGCAGGAGAGCGCCAAGCGGGCGCTGGAGGTCGCCGCCGCCGGAGGCCACAATCTGCTGATGAACGGCCCGCCCGGCGCCGGTAAATCCATGTTGGCGGCCAGATTGCCTTCAATTCTGCCCCCCATGCGGCCGCGTGAAATGCTGGAAGTCAGCATGATCGCCAGTATCGCCGGCGCTCTGGCGCAGGGGCGCATCAGCCGCGCACGCCCGTTCCGCAACCCGCATCACTCCGCCTCCATGCCGGCGCTTGTGGGCGGCGGTATGCGCGCAAGGCCGGGCGAAATCTCCCTTGCCCATCGCGGGGTGCTGTTTCTGGACGAGTTGCCCGAATTCCCGCCGCAGGTGCTTGATTCGCTGCGCCAACCTCTGGAAACCGGCGAAGCGGTGATCGCCCGGGCCAATCATCATGTCACCTACCCGGCCCGTTTTCAGCTCATAGCCGCCATGAACCCGTGCAAATGCGGCCATGCCGGAGAGCCCGGCTATAGCTGCCGCCGTGGTCCGCGCTGCGCGGCGGATTATCAGGCGCGGATCTCAGGGCCGCTGCTTGACCGTTTTGATCTCTTCATCGATGTTCCGGCCCTCAACGCCTCCGATCTTGTCCTGCCGCCCCCGGCCGAGGGCTCGGCGGCAGCAGCAGCGCGCATCGCCCGGGCGCGCGAACGCCAGATTGAACGTTTCGCGGCCCTTGGACGAGAGGATGTTCTGTGCAACGGTGAAGCCGACGGCAAGCTTCTGGAGCAAATCGCCAGCCCTGATGCGCCGGGCCTTGCGCTGCTGCATGACGCCGCCAACGCCATGCGCCTGTCCGCCCGGGCCTATCATCGTGTGCTGAAAGTGGCGCGGACCCTGAGCGATCTTGCCGGGTGCGAACAGGTGGCCCGCAGCCATATCGCCGAAGCCCTGAGCTACCGCTCGCGCCACCGCCCCGCGCGTATGGCGGCCTGACATGCCTTCCCTCAGGCAGCGTTTGAGGCTGCCGGTTCGGTTAAAATGGCGTAAATGCTTCTGGCGTCATTGGCGTAGCTGATCTTGTCCAGCATGGCCTTGTCCTTGACCAGACGCGAGATAAGGGCCAGCGCTTTCAAATGATCCGCCCCGGCGTTTTCCGGCGCCAGCAGAAGAAACACGATGCTGACGGGTTCTTCATCCACGGCTTCAAAATCCACCGGCGAGGAAAGCCGCGCAATAATTCCGAATATGCGATTGATGCCGTCAATTTTGCCATGGGGGATCGCCACCGCATGGCCAATTCCCGTGGAGCCAAGACGTTCACGCTGCAAAATGGTCTCGAAAATATCGCGCGCATCCAGACCGGTCAACTCCTGGGCCTTGTTGGCAAGCTCCTGCAAAACCTGTTTTTTGCTATTGGCCCGCAAGGGGCAAATAATCGAATCCGGCGCAATCAGATCAGTAAGATCCATCTGCTCATCCTCAAGATTACAATTTCGTCATCAGGCCGGGAGACTGGCCGCCGAAATCCGTCACGATTTGGCGGGTTCCGGATCAATCCAGCCGATATTCCCGTCAGGCCGCCGGTATACCACATTGATTCGCCCATGACCTGAATTGTGGAATACAAGCATGGGAGATTCCACCAGGTCAAGCTGCATCACCGCTTCGCCAACCGTTAAATGGCGCAAGGTGGTCCGGGTTTCGGCGATAATAACCGGGTTAAGTTCTTCTGGTTCCGGCTCTTTTTCATTCTCCGGTGCAATCACGTAAGACGCGGCGTCAAAGCCCGGCTGGTTTTGATTATTTCGCTTTGAGTGACTGGAAAGCCGCCTTTTATAGCGCCGCAGCCGTTTCTCCAGTTTCTCGGCCGCCTCGTCAAAGCTGGCATAAGCATCGCCGGCCTGACCGCGTGAATGCAGATCGATGCCGCTGTCTATGTGCATATAGCATTCCGTGCGGAAATCATGCCCTTCCTTGTCGAGAGAAACATGGCCATGAATCCGGTCGCCAAAATATTTGGTACCGATCTGGTCAATTCGTTCTGCAATATGAGAGCGTAAAGAATCGCCAATATCAAAATTCTTGCCGGTAATCTGAACCTGCATTGTTCCCGCCAGTTTTTAGTTGTTCCAGATAAATGTCACTTATAGATGAGCTGTGTTCGCAGCTTGCGTCAAAACCGTCAGACTTTGCTGTTCTTTGGATCCGTCCACCATCAGTCCTGAAGCGTCGCGAACCTAGTCGCGACTGAATAACAAGTCAACATAGGCACCGTATTTTAGATCATTTTCTTACTCTTTTATAGGGGCTGTGTCCCTGTTTCTGGACAAATCGGTTGTGGTTTCGGGGAAACCCTGCGCCGGAATGCAAATCTGCCTCTGTGGGGCCCTGGCAAAGGGCTGCCGCCAACCGCGTTGAACCGGCCCCGCGCCACTTCAAATCGGATTTCGCTTTTCCCGGCGACGCTGCACGGATGAGGGAATTTTCAAGGCTTCACGGTATTTGGCGACTGTGCGCCGCGCAATATCAATGCCCATATCACGCAATAGTGAAACAATCTTGTCATCGGAGAGGACGGCATCGGGCGATTCAGCCTCAATCAACGCCTGAATCCGGTAGCGCACCGCTTCGGCGGCAAAACTCGCGGACCCGTCAGTGGCGGCGATGGATGACGAGAAGAAATACTTAAGCTCGAAAACGCCGCGCGGGGTCGAGATATATTTGTTTGAGGTGACGCGGCTTATGGTTGATTCATGCATACCGACGGCATCGGCCACCATCCGCAGATTCATCGGTTTGAGATATTGAACCCCTCTGGTGAAAAAACCGTCCTGCTGCCGCACAATCTCCCGCGCGGTCTTGAGAATGGTTCTGGCGCGCTGATCGAGGCTTTTCACCAGCCAGCTTGCATTGCTCAGACATTCAGACAGGTAAACCTTGTCGTCCTTGTTCATCACCGAGTTTGAAACGGTGGCGAAATACTGCCGGTTGACGAGAACGCGGGGCAGGGTATCGCTGTTGAGCTCAACCAGCCAGTTGCCATCGGGTCCCTCGCGCACAAAGACATCGGGAACCACGGGCTGGATAATGGCGGTTCCGAAAATATGCCCAGGTTTCGGGTTCAGATTGCGAATCTCATTGATAATTTCAAGCAGTTCGGACTGGCCCAGCCCGGTGACCCGGATCATTTTCGCCAAATCGTGTTTGGCCAGCAAATCTAGATTGTCAAGCACCGAGCGGATGACCGGGTCAAGGCGGTTTTGTTCCTTGAGCTGAAGCGCGAGACATTCGGTCAGATCGCGGGCAAAAACCCCGGGCGGATCAAACTCCTGCATTTGCGTCAAGGTCGCCTCGACAAGTTCAAGCGGCGCCCCGAGCTGCTGCGCCAGGGCTTCAAGATCGCCGCGCAAATAGCCATCCTCGGACACCATATCAATCAAGAACGCCCCGATCATTTGCTGAACCGGATCGGTTATGGAGACCTGCAACTGGGCGGTAAGATGCCCGGTCAGGCTGGGCTGCTCGCTGATCGTGGCCTCAAAACCCTCGCCATCGGAAGAAGGACCGGCGCCGCGGTGGGTGGGACCAAGGGATGTCCACCCTGAATCCTTCATCTCTGGCGCCGCCGATGTGGTGCCGGTAGGGACCGGTTGATCATCGGGGAAGACATTCTCAAGGCTGGTATCGAGTTTGCTGTCAATGTCCTTCAGACCGGCCGCATCGCTCAGGTCAAGCCCCTTTGGTTCAGTTGTATCGGCCCCGTTTCCACTGCCGGTTTCCGTCGCATCCAGGTTCCGGATGACCTCGTTTTTTTCATCGCGCTCAAGCAGCGGGTTGCGTTCCAGTTCATTTTCCACATAGGCGCTCAAATCAATATTCGAGAGTTGCAGCAATTTGATCGCCTGCTGCAATTGCGGCGTCATGACCAGATTCTGGCCCTGCCGCATTTCCAGTTTGGGGAAAAGCGCCATGGCTTACGCTGCTCCTGCAGATCTTACCGCCAGGGCGGCGGAAGCGGCGTTAGAGTTTGAACTGCTCACCCAGATAAAAACGCCGCACCTTTTCATTGCCGACAATCTCGTCCGGCGTGCCCTCGAACAGGACATGCCCGTCATGAATGATAAGCGCCCGGTCGATAAGCTCCAGGGTTTCGCGCACATTGTGATCCGTGATAAGCACGCCGATCCCGCGCGCCGTGAGATGGTGCACGAGATTGCGGATATCGCCGATGGCGATGGGGTCAATCCCGGCAAAGGGCTCATCGAGAAGCATGAATGAAGGTTCGGTCGCCAATGCGCGGGCAATCTCGACCCGGCGGCGCTCGCCGCCCGAGAGGGTGAGCGCCGGGCTGGCGCGTAAATGAGTGATTCCAAACTCTTCCAGAAGCGCATCGAGTTTTCTATCCCGTTCCTCTTTATTGTGTTCAACCAGTTCCAGAACAGCCCTGATATTTTCCTCAACCGTCAGACCACGGAAAATCGAAGGCTCCTGCGGCAGATAGCCGATCCCCAAACGCGCCCGGCGGTACATCGGATAACGGGTGATATCATACCCATTCAGGTAAATATTGCCATAATCGACCGCAATCAGCCCGGTGATCATGTAGAAAATAGTCGTTTTTCCAGCGCCGTTGGGGCCCAGAAGCCCCACCGCTTCGCCCTGTTGAACGCTTAAAGATACATCCTGAACCACAAGATTTTTTTTATAACTTTTCCCCACCGCGCGAACCGCGATGCCGGTGTCGGGGATGGTGGGCCTGTTCTCCTCCCCTTTTTCTTTTGTTCTCTCGGCCGACTCGAGCACAGCATTTTCCAGTCTTGTTGCGATTTTCCGGTCAGGCAGGCTTACTGGCCGGTCTTTTTTGTCTTCTGTTCGGGAAGGAAGAGGCCGCGAACCCGGCTTTTGACGCCGCCGGCAGAAGAGATAAATCGGGTTTTACCGGTTCTTTGATTGACAAACAACCGGCGTCCGCGAATGACATTCTTGCCCTGGGTCACCACAACATCGCCGCCAACCGTAACCGTATCGGCTTTTAAATCAAACTTGGCCCATTCGCCGGTAATCTTCTGGGTGCGCGTGATGATAACCACCCCGCCCTTGGCGTCCATACTCTTGACATCCGTGCCGCCTCCTTTTTTTTTCTCGTAATAAACCACCAGTTCCGTGGAGTTCAAACGCAGATCATCCTGTTTGGCGATGACGTTGCCGGAAAACACCGCCGTGTTTTTATTCTCGTCAATCTCCAGAATATCCGCCTCGATATCAACCGGCGCCTTGGAATTCTTGTTCAATCCGCCGCCGATGCCCTGTGCCTGCAGGGGCGCGGCCATCATGGCAAGAAAAAAAACCAGCCCCGCATACCCCATGCCCGAATGCCTGATCCAGCCTGATCTCATTTTTTTTGACCTTCCTTGTTCAGAATTAGTTTCATATGTACCCGGTTTTCAAAGCGGAAAACCTTGCCGCGCTGGAGAATTTCCATACGGCTGGCGCGAATAATGCCGTTTGGCATAGTGACCACAACAGGGCTCCTTGTTACCAGATCGCCTTTTTTGACATTCAGTTTGGCCGTATCCATGCGCGCGACCTGCCCGTTGTCGGAACGCATTTCAACATTGGTTTTCAAATCCAGTATATCCGTATTTTTATCATAAATGCCATGCTCGGCGCGCAGCTTCGACCATCCTCCGGATTTCTTGCTCAGGGTGGCTTTGACATTCACCAGCAAGAACCGGCTCGGATTGTCAATCCGGCGTGTTGCGGTATCCGCCGTCAATTCGTAATTGCCCTCGCTCTTTCCCTTGGTCACAAGTCGTGGATTCTGCATGATCACGGAATCCTTGTTCAGCTGTATACTCTCGACCTCGGCGGTGAATTTATCCGTTTGCAGTTTGCGCGAAGGCGAAAATGCCCCGGAGGCATAAAGAAAGGTTCCGATCACGAGAACAACAATAACCGGAAGAATATATTTCAGCTTCCTGATGATGCGGGAATGATGCTGCGCCTTTTGAAATCCGAGAATATCCGGCGAGTTCAGCTTTGCATTTTTGCCGGACCGGGGCGCCGAGTAAGAAGATATTTGCATCAAAAACGCCTTGTTTGCCTGGCGGAATACTTGTGACAGGTCCAAAATCCGCTCAGATACGATCACATACGGATACTCAGAGCTTACCCGGAAAAGCCCAAAACCTAATGCGAAAAAATATCACTATCCGGCCACCCCGCCAGATCAAGCCGGGCGCGCACGGGAAGGAATGAAAAACACGCCGCCGCCAGATCTTCACGGTTTTCACGGGCCAGCATCATGTCCAGCCGCGCCTTGAGGGCATGCAAATGCAGCACATCGAGCGCCGCATAACGCTGTTGTGCCGCGCTCAGGGTTTTGGCCCCCCAATCAGAACTTTGCTGCGCCTTGGAAAGATCAATATCAAGGATTTCCCGGCACAGATCCTTCAGCCCGTGGCGGTCAGTGTAGGTGCGCACCAGCTTTGAGGCAATCTTCGTGCAGTACACCGGCGCGCAGGCAACCCCGAGATACTTGTCCAGCATGGCAATATCAAACCGGGCAAAATGAAAAATTTTGAGTACTTGGCTATCGCCCAGCAGATGTTTGAGATTGGGCGCGTCATAGCCGGAACGGTCAAGCTGCACCAGATGCGCCGAGCCGTCACCGCTGGAAAGCTGCACCAGACACAGCCTGTCGCGCACCGGATTGAGCCCCAGGGTTTCGGTGTCAACCGCAACCATCGCGCCCAGATCCAGATCATCGGGAAGATCGCCTTGATGTAGCGTTATCATCATACCAAGCCCTGTAAAATATAACCCGCTGAATTTGTTTTCTTATCACGGCAAATCTGAGCTGTCATGTAGCAACTGGCCCGAATGGCCGCAACCGCCAAATTCGCGCCGCGACTGACACAGCAAACCCGCCGCCCGGGCCAATACTCGGGCGGGGGGGAGAGATTTTCACATTAATTTCAGGCGTAGCGGAAAGCTTTAAAACTCGTCCCGGGGCTCAAGAATCTGACGGCCGTTATATTTGCCGCTTTTCAGATCAATGTGATGCGGCCGGCGCAGCTCGCCTGAATCCTTGTCCTCGACATAGCTCGGCTGCTTGAGTGCATCGGCCGAACGCCGGAAGCCGCGTTTCATCCGCGACACTTTTTTCATTGGGACAGCCATAGCCGTGTACTCCTTCAATTTACGCCAAACGCGGCTCTGCCGCCGTCTCGCATCTTGCCTGTTCAATCCATGCACCGCCCATGGAACTGGTGGAGCCGAGGGGAATCGAACCCCTGACCTCTACATTGCGAACGTAGCGCTCTCCCAACTGAGCTACGGCCCCTTTTGTCATTCAGATGGTGCAGTTGTTTGCTTCAAGGCGCGTTTTATGGGGCTTTTGCCCGCCATGTCAAGCATTGCCGCTGATTGCCGGATTTATTTCCGGCGCCTTTTGCCTTTTCGCGAGAAAAATTATATTTCCGGCGGGGCACGAAGGCCAAGCCGCGGGCGACGGCACAGGCGGTTGAAAAAAACTTTGAAATTAACCCTTTTCCCAATCACACTTGCACATGCTCGGCTCAGAGCTTAAATGTGTCAGAAGAAATAAATTCTTCATTTGGAAACCTCAATGCAATCCATTCTTATCCTGCTGAGCCAGATTATCTCCCTCTATGTGTGGATTCTTATCGCCAGCGCCGTCCTGAGCTGGCTGGTGGCATTTAATGTTGTCAACACCCAGAACCGCTTTGTCTATGCCGTCGGCAATTTTCTGCACAAGATAACGGAACCGGCCCTTCGTCCCATCAGGAAGATCATGCCTGATCTGGGCGGAATTGACCTTTCGCCGATTGTCCTCATTCTGGGCCTGTTTTTCCTGCGCAACCTGCTGTTTGAGATGTTGATGTAATTTGCTCGCCCCGGCCCCGCTTTTTTCCCTGCTTCCCGACGGCGTCAGGCTGAGTGTCCGCCTGACGCCCAAATCATCCCGTGACGCACTTGACGGGCTGGCCGCATTATCCGATGGCCGCAAGGTGCTCAAGGCACGGGTGCGCGCCGTACCGGAGAAGGGAGCCGCCAATACTGCCCTTCTTCGCCTGCTGGCCAGGGCGTTAAATCTTTCCCGCAGACAGGTAACGCTTGCATCAGGAGCCACATCCCGTATTAAAACGGTTAGGCTGGAAGGTGAACCAGCCGCATTGAAGCAGCAACTCGAAACCGTTTTTGCGGCACTAGCGGGGGAGAAAACGCCATGAGCAGGCAGGCGAGGATTATTGACGGCAAGGCGATCGCGGCAGATCTGCGCGCCACCATAAAAACCGCCACGGAAAAAATGGCCCGCAAACATGATATTCAGCCTGGACTTGCGGTGGTGCTGGTGGGCGAGGATCCGGCAAGCCAGGTCTATGTGCGCAACAAGGGCCGGCAATGCGCCGAGGCGGGAATGAAATCCTTCACCCACCGCCTGCCGGCCGAAACCGGCGAGGAACAAATCCTCGAACTGGTTGAAAACCTCAACCGCGCCCCCGCGGTGGACGGCATTCTGGTCCAGCTTCCCCTGCCCGGGCATATCGACGCCAATCGCATCATCGACGCCATTGATCCGGACAAGGATGTTGATGGGCTGCATGTGATCAATGCCGGCCGCCTGATCAGCGGCCGCGAGGGTTTGCGCCCCTGCACCCCGGTTGGCTGTGTCATGCTGGCGCGCCATGCCCTTGGCGATTTACAGGGTTTGAACGCGGTCATTGTCGGGCGTTCCAATCTGGTCGGCAAGCCGCTGGCGCAATTGCTGCTGAATGAAAACTGCACCGTCACCATTGCCCATTCGCGCACCCGCCATCTCAACCAGGTCTGCCACGGCGCCGACCTGCTTATCGCGGCGGTTGGGGTTCCGGAACTGATCAAGGGGAGCTGGGTGCGCCCTGGGGCCTGTGTCATTGATGTCGGGATCAACCGGGTGGATGCGGGCGGCGGCAAGATGCGCCTGATCGGCGATGTCGAGTTTGACACCGCCGTGAAAACCGCCGGCTTCATCACCCCGGTGCCGGGCGGCGTCGGCCCGATGACCATCGCCTGTCTGCTGCTCAACACCCTGCGGGCCGCATGCACGCATCACGATATCGCGCTTGCAAGCTATATTGATCTGACCCGGATATAAGGATAAAACCAGCCCATGCATCCCGTCATCAAAGCGCTTAGCGAATATGGTCCTCTTGTCGTTTTTTTTGCTGCCAACGCCAGATACGGCATTTTTACCGCCACCGCCATCTTCATGGCCGCCAGCGCCATAGCGCTGGTTGTCTCTTTTGTCCTGACCCGGAGACTGGCGAAAATGCCCCTGATCACGGCGGCGTTTGTGTTTGTCTTCGGCGGGCTGACCCTGTGGCTGAATGATGAAACCTTTATCAAGGTGAAACCCACTCTGGTCTATCTGCTCTTTACGGTGATCCTGCTTGGCGGATACTGGATGAAGCGTTATTTCCTCGCTGATTTGTTTGGCGCCGCGCTTGAGCTTGACACGGAGGGCTGGCGGCGCATGACCTTGCGCTGGGCGGTGTTTTTTGCCGGGCTTGCCCTGCTCAATGAGTATATCTGGCGCAATTTCTCCACCGATATGTGGGTCAATCTGAAAGTTTTCGGTTTTGCGCCCTTGACGGTCGTTTTTGCCATGGCTCAAACCGGATTGATCAAAAAGCACATGATCGAACGTGATGACACCGCCTGAACCGCCCCGTTCCGTAAGACTGCCGAAAGAGCTTGTCAGGCTCGACCGATCCATGGCCCATCTCCTGCACCGGGCGCAGCAACTGGCCACCGAGATTTTCCGCGAGGAAATGGGAACCATCGGTCTCACCCGGCCGCAATTTGCCTTTTTGCTATCCATCTTGCGCGGCCCCGGTCTGGGCCAGAAGGAGCTGGCGGCGCAAATGGGCGCAGATACCAGCACGATCGCCGAAATCGCCGCACGCATGGAGGCTTGCGGCTATATCACCCGCGAACCGCGTCAGGGCAGCCCGCGCGGGGTCCGGCTTGATCTGACCCTCGCTGGCAAACGCCGGCTGAAAAGAGCCCGGCAGGCCGCCGCCAGGGCAGACCGTATTTTGCTGCATCTTTTCCCCGCCCGCGACCGGCGCGCGGTCCTGACCGGGTTAATGCATCTGTCGGATGAAATGGGCAGGCGCGAGAAAGAGCGCCGTGAACCCCGCAAGGTCCGGCCCCGCAAATCCGCACCGCAAAAGCGCAGATGAAACCGGTCTGCCGTTAAATTCCAGGGCATGGCGCAAGTTAACGCTGAATTAAACCGCTTTTTCTAGGGTGAAAACCGGTACGATTCGTGTCAGGACCCAGCTTTGACCAGCCAGAAAAAAAAGCCAAACGGCAAAGTCCGCCCGCCGAGCCGCAGAACCGGCGGCAGGGTGCAGCAAAGCACGCTGCGTAAAAAGCGCCGCAATCCGCGCCGCAAAAGCTCGACTACGCTGATTATTTTCAAAAAACTGACCTATTGGAGCACCGTCGCCGGCTTGTGGCTCATGCTGGGATTTGCCGGTATGATGGGGTATTACGCCCTGTCTCTGCCAGGCCCGGACAAACTCAAAATTCCCCAGCGCGCCCCCTCCATCGTGATTCTCGACCGCCATGGCGGCGAACTGGCACGGCGCGGCGCCTATCGCGGCCATGCCTTGCGCATCGAAGACATGCCGCCCCATCTCCTGCAAGCGGTTATCGCCACCGAGGACCGGCGGTTTTACTCGCATTTCGGTGTCGATCCGCTGGGGCTCTTCCGCGCCACATTCGCCAATCTCATCGCCGGGCGCATTGTTCAGGGCGGCAGCACCATCAGCCAGCAGCTTGCCAAAAACCTGTTCCTGAAGCCGGATCGAACTTTTGGCCGTAAAATGCGCGAACTTCAGCTTGCCCTGTGGCTGGAACGCAAATATTCCAAAAACCAGATTCTGGAGATGTATCTCAATCGGGTTTATCTGGGTGCGGGCACCTATGGAGTTGACGCTGCCGCCCGGCGTTATTTTGGCAAATCGGCGCGCCATGTTACCTTAAGCGAGGCCGCCACCCTGGCCGGATTATTAAAAGCCCCCTCGCGTTATGCGCCAAATAAAAACCCCGAACTTGCCCGCGCCCGCACATCTCTCGTTCTGGCCAATATGCGCGGCGAGGGCTATATCAGCCAGGCGGAACAGGCCCACGCGCTGAAATATCCCGGCTCAAGATCAATACGCAAACCCCTGCCCGGTTCGGGCTATGCGGTGGACTGGGTGGCCGGGATGCTGCGTGATTATACCGGCGAGCTCAGCGGCGATGTTGTTGTGGAGACCACCCTGGACCGGGTCTTGCAGCAAAAGGCAAGATATGTGGTTCAAAAATGGATGAAACGGGAAGGCCCGCGGGGGAATGCCGGGCAGGCCGCCCTGATAGCAATGGATGAAAACGGCGCCGTTCTGGCGCTGGTGGGGGGCAAGGATTACGGTACCAGCCAGTTCAACCGGGCGGTCAAGGCACGCCGCCAGCCCGGCTCGGCCTTTAAACCCTTTGTCTATTTAAGCGCTCTCGAAGCGGGCCTTACCCCCCGGACCGTTCGCAAGGACCGCCCGATGATCATCAAGGGCTGGATGCCGCGCAACTATTCGGGCGGCTATTCGGGCAAGGTCACGTTGCAAGCTGCGCTCGCCCGCTCGATCAATACCGTGGCGGCCGGCCTCACCGAAGAGGTGGGCATAAACAAGGTGATCTCCACCGCACGCCGGCTGGGCATATCCTCGCCCCTGCATAACAATCCTTCCTTGTCGCTCGGAACGGCGGAAGTTTCCCTGCTTGAGCTTACCGGTGCCTATACACCGTTCATGAATGGCGGCTTCAGCGTTATCCCCCATGTCATCACAAGGGTGCGCACAAGAAGCGGCAAGGTGCTCTTTGAGCGTTCAGTCTCGGGGCCAAGGCGGATTATCAGGCCCGAACATGTCGCGCAGATGAATACCATGCTGCGGGCCGTGGTAAGCAGCGGTACCGGCAAACGCGCCCGCATGAAGCGCATGGTAGCGGGGAAAACCGGCACCTCGCAAGGTTTCAGGGATGCCTGGTTTATTGGTTACAGCGCCGATCTGAGCACCGGTGTCTGGGTCGGCAATGATGACGGCTCCAGCATGATAAAGGTCACCGGCGGCAGGCTGCCGGCGCAAATCTGGAAGGATTTCATGGTGTTGGCCCATGAGAGGCTTCCCGGCCGCGGCCTGCCTGGAATAGGCGGCAGCCTTAACTCAGGCCTCAAAGTGGCCTCAAGCTCCAAAACCGATCTGGCCTCGCCAGCCAGGCCGCCGGAACGCAAGCGCGGATTTTCCGTTGATGCGGGATTTCTCAAACGGCTGTTTTCAGGTTCCGGGAACAGCCAGTAGTTTTTTGCCCGCAATCAGAAGGAAAGCGGCAACGCCCAGCAGGGCAATCAGGAGCGCCAGCCCCCAGGCGCCGTTTGCCAGATTGTGACCGGCAAGAATGCCCGCCGCCGCCCCGGAGCTTGTCTGCAAGAACCCGAGCAATGAAGACGCCGTACCGGCTTTTTCGGGAAAAGGCGTCAGCGCCCCGGCCATGCATTGCGGCAGAACCATGCCGACCCCGGCGGAATACAGTGTCATGGGCATGATAATGTTCCAGGCCCCGGCGAGCTGGTAAAAGACCATGGCCGCCATGATTATCCCGCCGGCAAGAAGAAAAAGCGCCCCCAGATTAATCACCCGGTCCAGTCCCAGCTGCATGGTAAGCCGCGCTCCGATCAGGGTTCCGGTGATATATCCGGCCACCATGAAAGCAAAGGAAAGCCCGTAAAGGCGAGGGGAAAGACCATAGACATCCTGAAAGACAAAGGAGGAACCCGAGATAAAGGCAAACAGCCCGGCAAAAGCCAGAGAGGCCCCGGCGACATAAAACACAAAAATACGATTTTGCAGCAACCGTTTGTAATTACACAGGATTTCGGCAAGACCGGGCGGCTGCGCCCGTCTGGCCTTGAGCGTTTCAGGCAAGGCGCGCGCCCCCAGCCACAGCAGCGCCAGAGCCAGCAGGGCGGTCACGGCAAAATTTATCCGCCAGCCGAAAGCCTCATGCAACAGGCCGCCAACAACCGGGGCAATCGCCGGCACCAGCCCCATGATCGCCCCCATATGGGAAAGCATGCGCCCGGCCTCGGGGCCGCGGTAAAGATCGCGCACAATGGCGCGCGCCAGTACCACGGGACCGGCCGCGCCGATCGCCTGAACGAAACGCCCGGCGATCAAAAATTCGATTGAGGGGCTGAATGTACATATGAATGTCGCCACAACAAAAAGTCCCAGCCCGCTCAGCAGGACGGGCCTGCGCCCCAGCCGGTCGGCAAGGGGGCCGTAAATCAGCATTCCAGCGGCAAAGCCGAACAAAAACACGCTCAAGGTGAGCTGGGTGTTGGCATCGCTTGTGGCAAGCTGCCGCGAGATATCGGGCAGGGAGGGCAGATACATATCGGTCGAGAGTGGTCCCATGGCTGTGAGCAGGGCGAGCAAAACCGTTAATCTGAATGTTCCGGGGGGGGCAATCATTATACTTTACTCATGAGCGGCGCATCTTCCATAACGATGCAGCCGGTTGCCGTTGGTCTTCAGCCAGCGCCGCGCCTCTTTCATATCCGGGCAGGTGCCCTGCACATGACGCCAGAAGGCTTTTGAGTGGTTCATCTCCAGAAGATGCGCCACCTCATGCGCCGCGACATAGTCAAGAACCCCGGGCGGCGCGAGAATCAGCCGCCAGGAAAAATTAAGATTGCCGCGCGAGGAGCAGGACCCCCAGCGGCTGCTCTGATCGCGCACGGATAGGCGCGCCGGTTTGACCCCAAGCCTCAAAGCGTGGGTTTTGACCGCCCGGCCCAGATCGCGCCTTGCCTCGCCCCTGAGCCAGTCCCGCAGCCTCCGTGGCAGATGTTCGGGCGGGGCAGGAACGATGAGCCGGGCGGCGGCGGCATCAGTGCGGGGAATGGAGCGCACCAGACCGCGCAACTGTTTCTTGTGCCGGATCACATGATCTTCCCCGCGCAGCGGGATGACCTGCCCGTCGGCAAAGGGAATATCGGGCGGACGCGCTTCAAGCTGGCGCCGTATCCAGTTCTCATGGGCGCGGGCGAAATCATAGGCCTTTTCCAGCTTGCAGCCGCGCGGCACCACCAGGGCGATTTTGCCTTGCTGCGGGCTCAGGCGCAGGGCAAGACGCCGCGCGCGTTCCGAATGGCGGATTTTAAGCGCCAGCATTCCATCCTGGGTCTGCATTTCCCAAATGCCGTTTGCCGCGTCAGGGGCGTCTTGCCCGGCGCGCGCCCTGAATATCCGCCTCATCTGGCGTTAAGAACGGTTGTACAGGCAGCAGGCAGATCGGCCAGGGTGATGGGCGGTTTGGGCTTGTATTTGACCTTTGGTTTCTTTTTGGGCGGTTTCTTGCGCGCATAGGGGGCGTCGGAAAGCCACCAGTCGAGTTTTTTACCACAGCCATCGCCGGGCGGCGGCGGCGGCTGGTTCTTGCATTTCCCCCTGGGGCTCTGGCATTTCAGACGAACATGGAAATGATAATGATGCCCGTACCAGGGACGGATCTTGCGCAGCCATTTGCGGTCCTTGCCGGCAAATTCACACAGCGCCTTCTTGATGGTGGGGTGAACAAAAATGCGAGCCACCTCATCATAAGAGGCGGCGCGGCGGATCAGCCTTGCATGTTTGTCGGTCCATCTTTGCCGGTTTATTTCCTTGTTGTTTTTTTTCATGGAAATCGCGCTGATGGATTCGCGGCGTTTCTTGCTCAGGCGCTCTTGCGGCATGGGCAGCAGCCAGATATCGGCGTCAAGGCCGATCTGGTGGCTGGCGTGGCCGGTCAGCATCGGCCCGCCGCGCGGCTGGGACATATCGCCCACCAGCAGGCCGGGCCAGTCATCATAAACATCCGCGTCAATCGAGAGGCGTTTGAGATATTTGACAAGGGCCGGATGCCCCCATTGGCGGTTGCGTTTCAGGCGCATGGACTGCCAGCTTGGGCCATCCGCCGCCAGCTTCTCGCCCCCGGCCAGACAACCCTTGTTATAGGTTCCGAACGAATCAGGTTTCAGATGCGCCGGGCCTTCCACATGGCCGAACAGCTCCTTGGCCGGCTTGAGCTTCGGCTTGGCCTGAAGCGGGGAAACCAGGGTAAAGACAAAAAGAATATATAAACACAACCGAATCATGGCCCGATGATACTTCTCAAATGCGCGCTTACAAACGTTTTTCGATTGCATCCCAGATCAGGGCGGCGATATCCGGGCCACCAAAGGCTTTGATCTCGCGAATGCCGGTGGGCGAGGTGACATTGATCTCGGTAAGATATTTGCCGATCACGTCAATGCCGACAAAGATCAGCCCCTTCTGTTTCAGGAACGGGCCCAGCGCGGCACAAATCTCGTATTCATGCCCGGTCAATTGCGCCTTTTCGGCTTTCCCGCCCACATGCAGGTTGGAACGCGCCTCACCCTTGGCCGGAACCCGGTTCAGCGCGCCCGCCGGTTCGCCGTCAACCAGGATAATGCGCTTGTCACCCCGGCGCACATCGGGAAGATAGGCCTGGATCATCAAGGGTTCGCGGTAGAGCCTCAAGTAAAGCTCCAGCAGGGCATTCATGTTTTCGTCAACGGGCGTGATACGAAAAACCCCCTCGCCGCCGTTGGAATTGAGCGGCTTGATGATGATATCGCCATACTCCTTCCGGAAGGCACGGATATCGGCGGCATCGCGCGAGACCAGCGTCGGCGGCATGAACTGCGAAAAATGCAGGGTGACGAGCTTTTCGGGCGAATCGCGAACAAATACCGGATCGTTGACAACCAGCGTTTCGGGGTGGATATGCTCAAGCAGGTGACAGGCGGAAATATAACCCATGTCAAAGGGCGGGTCCTGACGCATGAGGATGGCGTCAAAGCCGGAAAGATCACGTTGCTCCTCGTCCCGGGCCGTGAAATGATCGCCCTTGACATCGCGCACTTCCACCGCGTTTCCCCTCGCGGTCAGGATTTGCTTTTGAAACGAAAGCGCCGCCGGGTGATAGACAAACAGCGAGTGGCCGCGGTTTTGCGCCTCAAGCATCAGGGCAAAACTGGAATCGCCCGCTATGGCGATTGATTCAAGAGGGTCCATCTGAACGGCAATACCAAGCGCCATGGAAGTATCCTTTAAAAATTACCTGCCGCAAAGGCGTTTTCAATGTGGCGCGGCCGGCGCCGCGGCGCAATCAGAATAACGTCAAATCTTTTTGTATGATAGCCGGGTTTATCAAAGTTTTGCAGCCAGATTCCGGCGGCATTCTCAATTCGCCGCTTCTGATGCGGACCCAGCGCCCATCTGGCTTCTTCAAGTGAGCGCCGCGCCTTGACCTCGACAAAGCAGAGCACGCCGGACCGGGCGGCAACAATATCGATCTCGCCGCAAGATGTCTTGTGGCGCCGCGCCAAAACCCTATAGCCCTTCAGCCTGAGCCACATGGCGGCGCGTGCCTCGGCGCTGTGGCCGAAAAAATAGGCGCGGCGGCGTAAGTGCAAGGCCCCGGTCTTTTTAAATCAGGATTTTTCAACGCAAGCGCCCTTGCATAGGCCGTCTTTTTGCTCACGCCGCAAAGCCGGGCGGCCTGCACAGCAGCATCACGCACCGAGCCCGTCTTCAACTCGTCCAGCAAAACCTCGTCAAGATTTATTTGCGGCCGGATTTGTGGCGGCCCGGTGACAATGACGACCTCGCCCCTGGGCGGTCCGGCCACTTCATAATGCTCCGCCAGTTCCACAAGCGTGCCGCGGCGCAGTTCCTCATGGATTTTGCTCAGCTCGCGGGCAGTGGCGGCGGAGCGGTTGCCCAGAACCTCGCTCATATCGGCGAGGCTGCGCGCCAAGCGTTTGGGCGATTCAAAAAAGATCAGGGAGGCGGGCGCGTCCTTGACCTGCTCCAGCGCCTTGCGCCGCGCACCTTGCTTTGAGGCCAAAAAGCCGCAAAACATAAACCGGTCCGGTGGCAGACCGGACAAGGTGAGGGCAAGAATACCGGCCGAGGCCCCGGGCGCGGCGGTGACATAAATTCCCTGATCACACGCCGCCCGCACCAGCTTGAATCCCGGATCCGAGACCAGCGGCGTCCCGGCGTCGGAAATCAGCGCGATGGCCTCTCCCGCCTCCAGCTGGGCCAGAACGCGCGGGCGCACCCGCTCCGAATTGTGCTCATGATAAGCCAGCAACGGGGTTTTAATCGCATAGCGTTCCAGCAGTCTGCGGCTCACTCTTGTGTCTTCGCAAAGAATGACATCGACCCCGCTCAGGATTTCAAGTCCCCTGATGGTGATATCTTTCAGGTTTCCAATCGGTGTCGCGACAAGATGAAGCCCTGCCCGCGCCGGGGCGGCTTCCATGTCGTGTCCGGCAATCCGGTATCTGCACATCCTGCCGCCTGTCATCAAAATCTGGCCCCTGTCATATGCTTCTTGTTCCCGCCACATTTGCCGGCATATATACAATCCCTGATGGAAATTTACCAAAAATGGGCGCGAAAAAGAAAGCCTTCTTGTTTTCAACCGGCCGGAAGGCACGCAATTCCGGTTTACCTGCGGCCTGCATCAGGCTAATCTCGTGCACAATTTGAATATTAAACCTGTTGAAGCCGTTTTGCATCTTTAATAAGGCATCACGCATCATTTCAGTCAGGCGTTGGGGAATATCGGTGGTGATGCTTATGTCCTGGACGGGCGATCAAAAACGAGGAATTATCCGGCGCGGTTTCATTATCGCGGCGGTCGGTATGCTTGCGCTCTCGGTAGCGGCCTGCGGCGGGCGGCGGTTTAATTTTTCCGGTGGCTCCCAGCCATCAGAAACCGACATGGCGGCGGCGGACAAGATTTTCGCTCCCGGCGCTGAAGACGGCAAGGCAACGCGCGTTGCCCTTCTGCTGCCTTTGAGCGCCCGCGGCAAGTTCGGCCGGGTGGCCAAATCGCTCAAAAGCGCCGCCGAACTGGCGCTGTTTGATTCAGGAAGCTCCGATATACTGCTGATCCCGAAAGATACCGGCGGCACGCCCGAAGGGGCGCGCAAGGCGGCAAGCGAGGCGCTGGCTGACGGCGCCGAGATTATTCTTGGGCCGCTTTTTGCCGGCTCCGTGACCAGCGCCGGCGCGGTGTCGCGCGCCAGAAACGTGCCGGTGATCGGCTTTTCCACCACCGCCAGTGTAGCCGGAAACGGGGTCTATCTCCTCTCCATGACGCCGCAGGAAGAAGTTGGCCGCATCATTGATTATACCATGAAGCGCGGCAAGTCGCGCTTTGGTGCTCTCATCCCCAAAGGCGGCTATGGCGATGTGGTCCTGAGTGCCTTTGAGCGCGCCGTGCAAAGGCGCGGCGGCACGGTGGTCGCGGTTGAGCGCTATGCGCCCAACGTTGGCGCCATGACCGAACCGGCCGCTAAACTGGCGCGCTTCGCCAAGGGCTCAAACCCGAAAATCGACGCAATCCTGCTGGCCGAAGGCGAGCCGCTGCTGCGCTCGCTCGCTCCGCTGCTGCCTTATAACAATGTCGATGTCAAACGCGTCAAGCTGATCGGCACCGGGCTGTGGGGCAATCCGGCGATTACCAGCGAACCGGCGCTGCGCGGCGGCTGGTTCCCCGGCGGCGATCCGGCGCAAAGGCGCAATTTCGAGCGCCGCTACCGGGAAGTTTACGGCGCCCGGCCCGTCGCCATCGCGGCGCTGGCTTATGATGCGGTCAAGCTGGTCTCGCGCCTTGCCGCCGATGCGCCGCGCGGCCAGCGCTTTACTCCCGAGCGTCTGGAAAACCCGCAAGGCTTCACCGGCGTAAACGGCCTGTTCCGCTTCAATTCCAGCGGCCGCCCCGAACACGGGCTTTCCATATTGGAAGTCACCTCAAACGGCTTCCGCGTCATCGAGTCGGGCCGCGACCATTTTGGCTCCGGACTGGCATTTTAACGGGCGTGATTTTCCAGGTGTCGCCCCAGACCCTCTTTTATCATTCCCGGCTCTATCCCGTCATTCCCGCCTCTCTACCGTCATTCCCGCGAAGGCGGGAATGACGAGGAACGTGCCAACCCCTACCGCTTGATCTCCCAGGTGGTCCGTTCCGGGCCATCCTTGAGAACAATCCCCATCGCATCCAGTTCATCGCGGATGCGGTCGGCCTCGTTCCAGTCTCGTGCTTCCCGGGCGGCATTGCGGTTGTCAATCAGTTCCTCAACACGGCCGACATTGATGTCCTGATCATCAATAATCGTGGTCCCTTCCTGATAGGTTTCAAACCTAGCCATGGAATCAAACGAGGCCAGTCCCAAAAAGTTAAGAGTGGCGAAAAGAGAGTGACCATCTGAAATATCATCGGCCTTGGCCAGCTTGTGCAACTCCGCAATAGCTCCGGCTGTGTTCAGATCGTTTTTCAGATGATCAATGACCGTTTTTGCCGGAGGAAAACCAGAATAATAGTCCCTGTTCCCCTCCTGAAACGAAACCTTCAGGGACAGGATTTTTTCTTTCCAGCCGTATAATTCGCCATATGCCTGCTCAAGAGCCTTGGTCGTCCAGTCGATCGGTTGACGGTAGTGCGTTTTCAGCATGACGAGACGTAAAACATCCCCCGGCCATTTCCGTCCACCAAATTTCTCTGTCTTCAGCAGATCATGGATGGTAATAAAATTTCCCAGACTTTTGGACATCTTCTCGCCCTCGACCTGCAAATAGCCGTTATGGACGAAGTATTTCGCCATCACCGCATTGCCATGAGCGCAGGTGCTCTGGGCGATTTCGTTTTCATGATGCGGGAAAATCAGATCCGCACCGCCGCCATGGATATCGAAGGTTTTGCCCAAATACTTCTCCGACATCACCGAGCATTCGATATGCCAGCCCGGCCGCCCGTACCCCCAGGGGCTGTCCCAGCCGGGCAGGCTTGTTTGCTTCCCGCCCGCGCCGCCGCCGCCCCGCGCCTCTTGCGGGGAGGGCTTCCACAGCACAAAATCCATCGGATCTTTTTTGTATGACGCCACGTCAACCCGCGCCCCGGCCCGCATTTCGTCCGGAGAACGGTTCGACAGGCAGCCATAGCTTTGGTCACTTGATACGCTGAACAGTACATGCCCGTCCGCCTCATAGGCATGGCCGCGTTCAATCAGGGTTTTGATCATGGCGATCATGCCCTCGATATGTTCGGTGGCACGTGGCTCCTTATCCGGCGGCAAAACACCAAGGGCTTTGATGTCTTCATGAAACTGTTTTATCGTGCGCGCCGTAATCTCGCCTATGGAGACCCCTTCTTGCGCCGCCCGCGCATTGATTTTGTCATCCACATCGGTGATGTTGCGCACATAGGTGACATGGGCCTCGCCATAAAGATACCGCAGCAGACGGTAAAGCACATCAAACACAATGATGGGGCGCGCATTGCCGATATGGGCATGATCATAAACCGTCGGTCCGCAGACATACATGCCGACTTTCTCAGGATTGATCGGTTTGAAAAGCTCTTTCTTGCGGCTCAGGGTGTTGTATAATTTCAGGCTCAAGCTCTTGTCCCCATCTCTCTGCGGCGCAAGGGTAAAACGCGCCCCGGACTGTTTCCCGGGCTCTTTTTATCAGGCGCAAATCGATTTTGCGCGCTTTATATGCGCCCCGGGCCGCATATTCTTTTACTTGCCTATTCTGTACCATTCCCTTTTAATCGCTTTGTTACATTTGTGTAGTGTTATTTGGGATGATCACCATCGGGGACGGGGGAGAAGACACAGGGTGGCAAACCGCTCCATCCGGACACCGACAGGGCTTTGCCGACACCGCAGATACGGTGTTTTTTCACTTTGACCGGACGCGGCCAAGGGCCATAGGGCAACAAGCGCGACAGATTGAACGCTCCACCACCAGCGCTCTTCGTCGCCGCCGCCCCGCCCTGAGCGCCTCTTACGGACTTTCCGGCGCCCAGATCAGCGGCCTTCTCACCCTTGCCATATTTATCCCGTCAGGCATGTGGATATTCGGCGCGCCGGCAATCCTGGCGCTGAATTTCTTCTTCTCCATATTTTTCGCCGCCCTTGTTGCCATCCGGCTGGCGGCGTTTTTTCTCGCCCCTTGCGAAAAAACCGGGAATGAGCCGCAAGGGGATACGGCGCGCCGGGATGAGGATTTGCCGGTCTATTCGGTTTTGGTGCCGGTGTTCCGGGAGGCGGTAATTTTGCCGCAACTGGTCATGGCGCTTTCCCGAATTGATTATCCGCGCAGCAAACTCGACATCAAGCTGATCTTTGAAGAAGCCGATACCGGGACGCTTGAAAAGGCCCTGACGCTGGCGCTTCCTTGCCATTTTGAATGTCTGGTTGTCCCCGGCGGAGCGCCGCAAACCAAACCCAGAGCCCTGAATTACGCCCTTGCTTTTGCCCGGGGAGACTATATCACAATCTTTGACGCCGAGGATATCCCGGCCACGGACCAGTTGCGCCGCGCCTTGCAGGCCTTTGAAAACGGGCCTGAAAACCTGGCCTGCGTCCAGGCCCCGCTTGGATTTTACAACAGTGAAGACAACTGGCTGACGCATCAGTTCACCCTCGAATACGCCGGCCTTTTTCATGTTCTCCTGCCAACGCTGGCGGCATTTGATCTGCCTTTATTGCTGGGCGGAACCTCAAATCATTTCAAAACCGGCATACTCAGACAAGCAGGCGCCTGGGACCCATTCAACGTCACCGAAGACGCTGATCTGGGGATCCGCTTATCACGCATGGGCTATAAATGCGGTGTCATCTGGTCCGCGACGAAGGAAGAGGCCAACGGGCGCTTGCGAGGCTGGATCCGGCAGCGTTCGCGCTGGCTGAAAGGGTGGATGCAGACCTATGCGGTTCATATGCGCAATCCGCTTTCATTATGGCGTCAATTGGGACCCAAAGGCTTTTTCACCTTTCAGGCTCTGGCCGGCGGTATGATTGTCTCGTCGCTGGTTTACCCGGTTTTCCTCCTTTTGCTGCTGTTTATTCTGCTCCAGGATCAGCTTCTCGCGGGGTTGAACAGCCTGACCGGCTACATCCTGCTCGCCCTCAACGGCTTTAATTTCATTCTCGGTTATACAGCCGCCGCCATGATCGGGGTTGAAGGGGTGCGGCGGACAGGGCAGATGCATCTGGCGCGCTGCGTGTTCGGCGTTCCCCTTTACTGGCTGCTGGTCTCGCTCGGCGCTTATCTTGCTCTTTGGCAGTTTTTCACCCGACCGTTTTTCTGGGAGAAAACAAATCACGGCCTCTCCCCCAATATGCCGGGCGCTTCCAACAAGGACTAACCGAAAGCGGCATGGACTCATTCATATTCACGCCCGCGCCCTGTTTCATTTACTAGAGTCTGTCATGTTTTAATTGAAGCGTATCCTGAATTTTGAAGATAGTTTGCACATTCGGTTGCGGTAACTGCAACCCCAAACCGTTCAGCAACAGCTCTGGTCGGCTCCCCGTCTATAACAGCTTTAACAGCGCGTTCGCGCAAATCAATCGAATAGGGCTTAACCATACATACTGGCCTCCTCAATCCAGTATGTAACTTGA